>JAEYUO010000137.1 GCA_023432465.1 Planctomycetota bacterium
GATGACCTGCTCGACCGCGGCCCGCTTGAACTCTTGGGAATAGACCTTCTTACCCATCGTGACACTCCTTGGCCCGGGCAGTTGTAGCCGGGGCCGGGTTGTGTCAACGGAACGTGGGACGGGTCAGTCGGACGGCTTTGGGAAAGAGAAAAGCCGCTTTGATTCTGGGAAAATTGACCGAAGCTCATTCGCACCCAAGCGGGTGTCCATTTCGATGACGCTCGGCAATTTTGACTTGTATTCGTGCGCGTAAAGCTTGAGCTCGATGATTTTTGTGTGATCCTCACCAAACAGAATGCGATCCGCTTCAAGCAGTTCCTTCATCGTGTCTGGTGCGAACCTATATCCCATCATCGGTTCCTTACATGGCTTGCCAGTGACGGGATGAGGCACGTCATAATGAAATCCGTCTTTGCCTGGGTTGTGCACGCTTTGACTGCCGGTGTAGATGCCACCGTCATCAATGTACTTGTAACGGTCTAGCGGCCACATGTACGCCCTATTCTCCCGAAACCAAGCGGTGTATGCCTCCTGCCGCTTGGCCAAGTCGGGGTACTCCGCCTTCAATTGCTCGCCAAGAGCCACAAGCTTGTCCTTGATAGGCACAGCGCTTGTCTTCCATACCTTGTCCAACGAGCCTTCACTCAGCGCGAAACAAACGATGTACTCGTGTTCCATGCTTATGCGGGTCGGGTTGTTGTCGGTCACATTCCTCCACACGATTGTGCCTATCGCGTTCTCCTCACCGAAGACTCGGCGCATCAGGAATGCCAGCGTGTGCAGTTCTTTATCGTCGATCGAGACAAAGATCAAACCGTCTTGGCGTAAGAGGTCCTTTGCGACAGTCAGTCGTTGGAACATGAATTCGCACCATTTGGAGTGCCTCCAAAGGTCGTTCTCGTCCACATAGCGGTCGTTGTAGACAAAGTCCTTCTTGCCCGTGTTGTATGGCGGGTCGATGTAGATGCACTTAACGCGCCCAGAAAAGGTCATCCGCAGGTACCGCAGCGCATCAAAGTTGTCCCCCTCGATGATCAGATTCTTCCACGGCCCGTCCTTCGGCCCGCACGACAACTCTTCATCGAGGTCGAGCGCGACGAAGTCGCTGTTGAGCGCATTGTCCCGTTCAATCTCGTTCGCTTCCCAAACCAGCCCGAACCGCGTGGCGTCCCGGCGGTCTCGCGCTTGGAGCAGGCGAACGAGGTCGTCTTTCGTCAGGTCGTCGTACTTCTTGCTCGCCATGAACCATCCGTCTGCAGGGAAGTCGCGGTGCCGTGTCGCTCCAATGTCGGGCTCGCAGTCTACACCGGCTTGGGCGGGGGTTGTACCACCTCTCCTTCCCTAACCCCAGCCCCCGCCTCGCCTTACAGCATCCTTCCACATTCCAAACAGATTGCTTGACAAGCCGGTCTCTGTCAGCCATACTAAACCCAATCATGCTGCCAGCGGGGGAAGCCAATCAGGTCCAGCCGGTTGAGTCGCAGGACTCTCCTCGCCGCGCGGCTTTGCCGCCCCGCCGGGCCGTCCCCCTCACCTTCAATCCCATCATCAACGATGAGATGAACATCCTCGCCGCCCTCTCCCGTGGCGACTCCACCATCCCCGAGCTCGTGGAGCAGTACGGCACCACCATGCCCGCATTCTCCATGTGGCTCATGCGAGAGGACATCCAGGCCAAGCTCGCCACCATGACCCAGGCCGCCGCCTGCTCCATCCGAATCGCCGGTGTCAACCAGCTCCCCAAGGCCGTCAAGGCCATGGCCTTCCAGATCGAGAGCTACATCTTCGACCGCACCCACAACCTCATCAAGCCCGGCCTCGATGCCGACCGCGTCGCGGCCACGCGCGATGCCAACGTCCGCAAGGCCGCACACCTCATGCTCCGCCTCGCCAAGTTCGACCCCAGCCAGCCGCTCTACCGCCGCCGCGAGCGCGCGTCCGATCGACGCGACGTTGAAGAACCCATCACCACTCCCGCGCCGCGGCAGACACGCCCCGCGCCCGCCACCGATGAACTCCTGCAATCCGTCATCGACTCGGGCGTCTTGAACTCACTCGCCCCGTCTCACGCTGTCGAGCCAAGCCGTATCAGCGTGCCCGTCGCGCGTCCCGTCCTTCCTGCCGCACCTCGCAGCGAGTTCATCCCCATCACCATCTTGGGAGAGCCGCCCGAAGCCCGGTTCGCGGCCGCCCCCGGCCCGCCAAGCCGCACCGGCCACCGCTCGCGGCGATTCGCCCGCGCAGTCGTCCCAGTCGCCGCCGCGCCCCCATGACTCTCCGCCGGCCGCGCACCACAATCCCCCCGCTTCACTCCGCATCCACTTACCAACAAGCTTGGGTGCTGTGCCGCGCGCTCACTTCACGCGCAGGCGGTCGAGGCTGACCGAGCCCTCGGGCAGGAGAGATTCGACGATCTCTCTCGCGGCGGAGCGCTGGCCGGGCCACATCAACGCCCCATCGCCGCTCGGCCGGACGGCATCGCGGTAGTGGACCCAGCGGTGCGCGGCGTGCTCGTCATTCAGCCGCGGCGACCAGCCGGGCGATACCTCCGCCGCGAAGCGCGGGCTCATGACGATGGCGTCGAGCTCGGCGATGAAGAAGGGGTGGACCTGCTCGAGGGCCCACAGGCCGCGGAGGGCTGCGCTGGTGCGCTGCAGGCCGACTTCTTCATCGAGCTCGCGCAGGGCGCACTGCACGGCGGTCTCGCCCTTCTCGCAGTGGCCCATGACCGGCTGCCAGGTGTTGCCGAGGGGGTCGCGGGCGCGGTGGAGCTGGAGGAAGTAGACCTCGCGCGCGGGGTCCGCGCCGGTGTCGGGGGTGGTGCCGCCCCAGGAGCTGGAGACGGCGCTTGCGCCGACGACGGGGCGCGGGGGCGTGCCTGCGCGCTGGAAGATGTAGACATCGACGATGTCGCTGCGGATGCGCGGGCCGCCGGCGGGGAGGGCGCGGTAGGAGTTGTCGTCGTGCGCGGCGGGGCTGGGGGAGTCGTTCATCGGCTTACTCCTCGATGGTGTCACTCGTCGGCGATGTCGGCGATGCCGCGCCAGATGCGGGCCTTGATGAGGGTTTCGCGCCATTCGCTCCCGGGGTCGGAATCGGCGACGATGCCTGCGCCGATGCCGTAGCGGACGTTCCAGAGCTCGCTTGGCGCGGCTTTGGTGAGCACGGCGGTGCGGATGGCGACGCTGAACTGTGCGCGGCCGGAATCGGAGAGGAAGCCGATGCAGCCGCAATAGGGGCCGCGGGGTGAGGGTTCGAGCTCGCGGATGATCTGCATGGCGCGGACCTTGGGCGCGCCGGTGATGGAGCCGGGGGGGAAGGCGGCGCGGAGGAGGCCGGGGAGTTGCTGGTCGGCGCGGACGGTGCCGCTGACGGTAGCGACACCCTGGAGAATGCCGGGGGTGGATGTGGATTGCAGCGCGCCGTGGGATTCGACTTCGCGCGGGGCATCGACGCGGAGCGAGCCGAACTCGCAGATCCGGCCGAGGTCGTTGCGCATGAGATCGACGATCATGTTGAGCTCGGCGGCGTCTTTCTCGCTGGCGAGGAGCTCCGCCGCGGTGTGCTCGCCGGCGCGGGTGCCCTTCATGGGGCGCGTGACGACGCGGCGGGAGATCGCGTCGTAGTCGAGGAAGAGTTCGGGTGATGCGCTGGCGATGACGGCATCGGGGGTTTCAAGGTATGCGCCGTACCACGGTGAGGCGGAGCGGGCGAGCGCGGCGAAGAGCGCGCGGGGGGAGCCGCGCATCCGGCCGGCGAGGGTGTGCGCGAGGTTGACCTGGAAGACATCGCCAGCGCGGATGTACTCGACCGCGCGGGCGACCGCGCGCTGATAGGCATCGCGGCCGGACTCGCTGCGGAGAGGAGCGGGGAAGGTGAAGGAGGCGGGTGCGGTGAGTTCGTCGAGGACGGGAAGTTCATCCGGGTCGCCGATGAGCCACCAGCGGTCGGCGCGGTTGTCGTGGACGAGCGCGCTGTCGCAGCGAGCCCAGCCGCCGAGGGGGAGGGGGGCGTGGCCTGCGCCGGGGGCCGCGGCGGCCGGTTCGAGGGCTGCGCCGAGTTCGTAGTGGAGTGTGCCGATCCAGCCGCCGGTGAAGGCGGGGAGGTCGGGGTCGGGATCTGGGGCGGGGGCGAGGCGCGCGGGCGGGAGGAGGTGGGCCGGGGAGAGGATGGGTTGCCAGTCTCGGGGGCGGGCGAGGATGCTCCACCGGGAGCGCGGGGAGGCCGCATGGGGCGCGCCGGAGAGGATGGCGGCGAGGGGGAGATCCACGGGCCAGGCGCGGAGAGCGGCCAGCGGGGAGTGGGCCAGGGAGATGGGGCGTGGGAGCGCGAGGGCGGTCACGCGGGAAGGGTACGAGCGCAAAGAGTGGACTTTGTTGGGAGATCTTGATGCGGGGAGGGCGCGCGGGATTCGTCAATCCGTCGGTGGGCATCTATGCTTTTGGCCTTGTTTCGCTCGGGCCTGCGAGGCCGGAAGGCGAAACGTCCATACTGACTGAAAACCATTGCCGGGCCACATGTTTTGGGGAGGGCTGCCCGGCCAGAGAGGCTCACCCAACATGGCCGCACGATCCAGCAAGTCCGCCCGCACGCACGCCGCGGGCGCGGTTTCCAAGAAGGCAGTCCGTCGGCTCGCGCCGGCCAAGCCCGGCAAGGCCGCGGCCTCATCGAACGGGGCGATGAACGGCTCGCTTGGCGGGAAGCCGGGCAAGCACGTGTACTACTTCGGCAAGGGGAAGACCGAGGGCAACGCGAAGATGAAGCTGCTGCTGGGCGGCAAGGGCGCGAACCTGGCGGACATGACGAGCATCGGGCTGCCGGTGCCCCCGGGGTTCACGATCACGACGGACACCTGCGCGCTGTATTACAAGGCGGGGAAGCGGATCCCGCACGGCCTGATGAACGAGGTTCAGGCGAATGTCAGCAAGCTGGAGAAGGAGACGGGGAAGAAGTTCGGCGACCCGGCAAACCCGCTGCTGGTGAGCGTGCGGTCGGGCGCGGCGGCATCGATGCCCGGCATGATGGACACGATCCTGAACCTGGGGCTGACCGACGCCGCGGCGGAGGGGCTTGCGAAGGCGACGGGGAACAAGCGGTTTGCGTATGACGCGTACCGCCGGTTGATCAACATGTTCGGCGATGTCGTGATGGGTGTGGATCACCATCACTACGAGGAAGCGTTCGACAAGATCAAGGCGAAGTACAAGGTCGATCTGGATACGGATGTTCCGACGGAGGGGATTGTCGAGCTGTGCGACCTGTATAAGCAGGTGTACCGCAAGTGGGTCGGGGAGGACTTCCCGCAGAATCCGTTCAAGCAGCTCGAGCTGGCGATCGAGGCGGTGTTCAAGAGCTGGAACGCGGACCGCGCGGTTGCGTATCGCCGGCTGGCGAACATCGCCGGGCTCAACGGCACCGCGGTGAACGTGCAGGCGATGGTCTTCGGCAACATGGGCGAAGACTCGGGCACGGGCGTTGCCTTCACGCGTAACCCCAGCACGGGCGACAACATCTTCTACGGCGAGTTCCTCATCAACGCGCAGGGCGAGGACGTCGTCGCGGGCATCCGCACACCCAAGCCGGTGAGCGAGATGACCAAGTGGAACAAGAAGTGCTATGACCAGCTCATCAAGATCAAGGGGACGCTGGAGAAGCACTACAAGGAAATGCAGGACATCGAGTTCACGATCGAGCGCAACACGCTGTACATGCTGCAGACGCGCACGGGCAAGCGGACCGGCTTTGCCGCGGTGAAGATCGCCTGCGACATGGTGAGCGAGCGGCTGATCGATGAGAAGACCGCGCTGCTGCGCATCCCCGCGGGGGACCTGACGCAGCTTCTGCTGCCGAGCTTTGACCCGGTGGCGAAGAAGGTGGCGCGGGTGCTGACCCGCGGCCTGCCGGCCTCGCCGGGCGCGGCGGTGGGCAAGCCCGCGTTCACGGCCGAGGAGGCCGTCCGCCGGGCGCGCAACGGCGAGAAGGTGATTCTGGTCCGCAAGGAGACGAGCCCCGAGGACGTCGAGGGCATGCACCTGGCGGCGGGGATTCTGACGAGCACCGGCGGCATGACTTCCCATGCGGCGGTTGTCGCACGCGGCTGGGGCAAGTGCTGCGTGGCGGGCGCGGGCGAGATTCACATCGATGCCAACGCCGGGACGTTCACGGTCGCGGGTCGGCACTTCACGCGCGAGGACGTGATCAGCATCGACGGCTCGACCGGCGAGGTGATCCAGGGCGCGCTCTCGACCGTCGAGGCGAAGCTGTCGGGCGATTTCTCCAAGATCATGCGGTGGGCCGACAAGTACCGCACGATCGGCGTGCGGACGAACGCCGACACGCCCGCGGATGCGAAGCGCGCCCGCGACTTTGGCGCAGTCGGCATCGGCCTCACCCGCACCGAGCACATGTTCTTCGAGGGCTCACGCATCAAGAGCATGCGGAAGATGATCCTCGCGGAGACGACCGAGGCACGGGTGAAGGCTCTGGATGAGCTGCTGCCGTATCAGCGGGACGACTTCGTCGGCATCTTCACGGCGATGAAGGGGTACCCGGTCACCATCCGCCTCATCGACCCGCCGCTGCACGAGTTCCTGCCGCACGATGAGAAGAACCAGAAGGAGATGGCCGATGCGCTCGGCCTGCCGCTGGAGACGGTGCGCCGCCGCGTGAGCATGCTGCACGAGGCGAACCCGATGCTGGGCCACCGCGGCTGCCGCCTCTGCGTGACGTACCCCGAGATCCTGCGGATGCAGGTGCGGGCGATCGTCGAGGCGACCATCGACTGCCTGCGGTCGAAGATCCGCGCGCTGCCGGAGATCATGATCCCGCTCGTCGGCACCAAGAAGGAACTCGCCGTCCTCCGCGGCGAGGTCGAAGCCGTGATCGCGCAGGTGAAGCAGGAGCAGGGATTCAAGCCGCGGCTGGATATCAAGATCGGAACGATGATCGAGATCCCGCGTGCAGCGTTGACGGCCGATGAGATCGCGGCATCGGCGGACTTCTTCAGCTTCGGGACCAATGACTTGACGCAGATGACGTTCGGCTTCTCGCGCGATGACATCAACAGCTTCCTGCCCGATTACCTGCAGCGTGAGCTGCTGCCCAACGACCCGTTCCAGACGCTGGATCAGGAGGGTGTGGGCCAGCTTGTGAAGATGGGCATTGAAAAGGGCCGCGCGGGCAAGCCCGACCTCAAGATCGGCATCTGCGGCGAGCACGGCGGCGACCCGGCGAGCGTGCACTTCTTCCACCGCGTGGGCATGGACTACGTGTCGTGCTCACCGTTCCGCGTGCCGATCGCACGGCTTGCGGCAGCGCAGGCGGCGATCATGGACAAGAAGTGAGTTGGCGGATTTTGGATTTGGGATTGCGGATTTTGGATTGAAGAAGTGACCTTGAGAAGGCCCTGGCGAAAGCCGGGGCCTTTTTCGTTTGGGTGAAGAGGCGCAGATTCGTGGCCGCACTCACCTTGGGAGTGTTCGGGACACATTCGCAGGTTCGAGGTGCCCCAAGGTCGGCACGGGACAGGAATCACGCTGCGTGCATGATTCTGAGGGGAATAGCCGGCGATTCTGCGGCTTTGGCCTGCGGTGCACCACAGTTCTCAAGCAGCCCATTGTGTGCACCGTGCCGGTCGCGCATACTTGGGGTCTCTCTTTCTCGAAGGCGTCTTCACTCCAGGAGTTTCTTGACTATGAAACGGCAACTGCGTGGATCGGTTGTGTGGGCGCTGGCGTTCGCGGCCGGGTCCTCGGTGGTGGGTGTTGGGTCGGCCTCGGCGGACTTGATTTACGCCGCGGATGGCGCGCTGAGTACTGCCGGCAACCTGTACCTTGTCGATACGAACACCGCGCTCGCCACGACGGTCGGCGCGCTGGTGGACGCGACGGGCGCGGCGTATGCGATCAACGGGATGGCGTGGGATTCGGGGACGAACACGCTGTACGGATCGACCTCGGGCGCAAGCCCGACGCTGGCGAACGGCTTGGTGCGGATCAACCCTGCCACAGCGCAGGTCACCCCGATCGGGCTCTTGGGGCTGACTCCGCCGAACTTCTCCGCCGATCTGGATATCAGCAACGGCGTGCTGTATGGCTGGGCGGAAGGCTCGCTGAGCGCCCTGATCACGATCAACACCGCGACCGGCGCGGCAAGCGTGGTCGGCCCGAACGGTCAGAACCTGAACACGACCGGGAGCGGACTGGCGTCGAACGCCGCGGGCACGATGTTCAGCACGCCCAACCTCTCGACCGGGAGCATCTGGCAGATGAACACGGGGACGGGGCAGTTGTTCGGACCGACCGCGCTGAGCGGCGGGACGGCATCGGCCCGTATCGGCGCGCTGGAGTTCTCGAGCGGCACGCTGTACGGGGCGGAGCTCGTGGGGGACGGCGTGAGCGGGATCACGTCGAACCAACTGATCTCGGTCAACCCGGTGAGCGGCGCCATCACGAGCATCGGTCAGTTCCGCGATGCGAACACACTCGCATTCATCCGTCACATCGATGCGATCGCGGTGCCCGCGCCTGGCGCGGCAGCGCTGATGGGCTTGGCGGGCCTTGCGGCCTTGCGTCGCCGCCGATGAGTCGGGCTTGAAGTCTCCTTTCGTCCTGTTTGGGTGAGCACACGGGCTCCGGCTGATGCCGGGGCCCTTGTTGTTTCAACCCCCCGATAGCAAGTATCGGGTAGCATTCATCCGGCGCTGCCCACCATCACCACTGACAAGCCGCATGCCTGCGTGGCTCGCCAAGGGAGTCTGGAATGCGAGAAGATGCTCCAGATCGCGATGCCGCGAGCATGCGGGATGGCCCCGAGGCAAAGGCAACACGCCATGGCGCGGATGCGTCGCGCACCTTTCCAGAGCTATTGACCGAGTTCGAGTCGCGCCTTTCGTCGCGCGGCCTGTTGCTTGAGGAGTTGGCGGCGATCGTGGGCGTTGCGGAGATGTTTCCGGGGATGTTCTGCGCGGCCTATGACGCCGAGGGGCGCTACACGTGGATGTGCAGCGCAGCGCGGAGCGTGCTCGGAATCGATGCGGCATCGATGCTCGGACGCTCGATCACGGAGTTCTTCGGAAGTGGATGGTGTGAGGAGAGAATTCAGATTATTCGAAGCGTGCTGGCGACGAACTCGATCATCGCGACCGTTGAGATCTTCGCGGGGCGACGCTACGAGGGGGCGGTGTTCCCTGCCCGCGGGGCGACGCCGTCGCCGATGGCGGTGATGGTGGGTCGATTCGGGCTTGCGCTGTCCGTGCCTTCTCGCTTCGATGCGTCCATGCTCAAGCCCGTGCAGCTCGTGCATTCGGACTGGGGCAGATTGAAGTCGCTCTCGAGGCGGGAGCTTGATGTTCTCCGTCTGATTGCCCGGGGGATGGGCAATCCCGAGATCTCGCGTGAGCTGTATCGCACCAAGCGGGCGGTCGAGTGGCACATCAAGAACCTGTATGCGAGACTGGGGTGCGACCAGCGCACGGATCTGTATCGATTCGGACTGGAAGCGGGTCTGGCGGATTTCGATGATGCCCACTGGGCACAGATTGTCGAGCATGTCCATCAGGAGCCCGGCGCGGGCGGAGAACCCAAGTAGACGGGTGATTGCTGATGGCGGGATGTGGATTGTGGCAAGGCCCTGGCGCAAGCCGGGGCCTTTTTCGATTGCGCGTTGGAGAGGGACTCATCGGGGATTCGCACGAACGGCCGATCGGGCCGCGGCGTTGCCGCGGGAGAGCTTGGGTGGGGAGGTTTATGAATAACTCGAACAAGAGCACTGGCCACGCGGCACTTTGTGCCGCTTTGCCCAGTGGCACATCAAGGAGATGGTGTTGGTCGTATCACCGCCGTTCATGGCGGTGAGAACGGTCGGTTCCAACCGGCGAGTTCAGGAAAGACGATGAATGGCGCGAGAACATGGAGACGTGGATCATTTGGCATCGAATAGAACGCGATGGGCCCGCATGGCAGTTCGCGCTGGTGCCAGTCCGGCCGCTCGCGCGTGCTCGGAGTGACCGGAATCTCGAACATCCCGACAGTTGCCTTAGTCTTGAAGTTCGCGACGGGCTCGAACGTCCAAGAGACGGTCCACGCGGCTTGGTCCTGCTCCGGTTGTTCACGAAGAGTGCCAGTTACACTGAGCACGCCATACACCGACTCCCAGCGCAGAGGGGATTCGCCTGACGCGATCCATCCACCATTTGACCAATGCGGAAATGCATCGCGAGGCCGGAGCAAGAACCAGTCCCGTGCGCGAGCACTGACCGTGACCAGTCCGACCAAGAGTGCCGCCGCGGTAGTAAAGCAGATGATCGCCCTTCTCGCGATCCGCTGATTCCAGACTCGGGGAGAGCTCTTGTGCCACCGCGCCGGCACCCCGGGTCCGCCGCATTCCGGACAGTTCCTCCCATCGAGACCGATCAGGGAGTAGCCGCACCGACGGCAGAGTTCGCGGCTCGCGATCGCCGGGCCAACGACTTTGGCCAAACTTCTCGGGAGCAGGGCCGCGCAGGCCGCGAGCGAAACAAGGCTCCACCCAACAACCATGCACGCACATTGAACTGGTCGGGGCCAGAGCCCTTGCTCCAGTGGTTCAGAAGGGCCGTCTCGAGCGAATCCAACGTACCACGCGAGTGCCGCGGCCGTGACCGCCGTTGCCAAGCTCCACGGCCACGCGGCCCGCATGGCCGAACACACTGCCAAGAATCGCTCGGCGTGGGACGTGGCCAGGGGCAGTACTCGTCGGCGGTAAGTGAGCACCCAGAGAAGACTCCAGGCCAACAGGGTCACTGCGAAGAACGCACCGACGATGTTGAGTTTGGTCTGCGCGACCGCTTGCGGGTACCTCGCGAGCATAGTGCGCCGTCGTGCGTCCGCCGGCATCGGGTATCCAGCGCGGCCGAGCCAACAGGCATACTTGGCGACGGTTTCGGGCGGTATGGCGCGCGGACCATCCGAGCGCAGATCGACCACGAACGCGTCGAAGAAATCGAGGCGGGTTTGCTGCAGCCGCTCAAACGTGTATATCGCCGCGAACGCCGCGGGGAGGGCGAACAGCAGTAGTGTGAGTATTACACCTATTGAAGCTCTCACGAGGTGCCTTTGCTTCGACCGACTCGCCATCTCCACCGCAGCGTTGCAGGCAACTGGCGAGTTGTCTCGCCGCACTCCGGGCATTTCGTGATCCCTGGAATCGCGGAGAGGTCATAGCCACACTTCTGACACGCGCCTCGATGCAAGCGTGCCTCGCGCCACCGAAAGTACCCGTAGATCGGCAGGCCGTAGATCGCACACGCCAACAACGACTGGCCGATCAATGGGAAGATGGGCAGGTACCGCTCGAAAGGGTCGTAGGCGAGCGATGAGCCGCGCGGATTGCTCATCCCCACGCGTGGTGCGTTTTTCAACTGTCGCCCCGCGACGTTTTCGTACGGGTCACGCAACGGCTTACGCGGCCAGACACGCCGAAGATCGAGCGTCAGGAGCGGATCGACTCCAATCTGCCAGTAGAACGCGGATCGATGCCGAAACACAGTGCCCCAGTTCGCTACCGGCCAGCCATACGCAATCGTCTGGTATCCATCAACAGCAAATGGTGCTTCACGTGGCCATTCTCCAGTCACGCGGCAGTGCACCAACTCGATCAGCGACTGGCCGCTTGCGGTCGAATCCGGTTGCCGAAACACCGGCCGCGGCCGCGCGCCGAGTTCGACCATCAGCCAGTGCGTCCAAGCTGCAGCGAGCGAGACAAGCAGCCCAGCAATAGCACAGCGAACCCATAGCGGGATGAACCTGCCAAACCGGCCATGAAGTACAACTCGCAACTCAAGCCCCTGCACGCAGTTCCAAAATCGCGAAGCCTATCTGCAACTCCTTTCGGAAGGATGGGGCGAGCGGTTCGCCGACGCCCCCCCGCTCCCCCGCGGCGGCTCACCATGCGCTCCGCATCCACTCTTTCAGTCGCTGCTCGATGGGTCCGTGTGAGCGATCGGTGGGGAGATCTTGCGAGATCGAGCAGATTGGACCGTAACGGGGGATGGCCGCGACGTTGCCGCGGACGCCCTTCCTGATGGTCGGGCTACTTGTTGGGTCGGTGCTGAGGAAGAGCACTGGCCACGCGGCACTTTGTGCCGCTCTGTCCAGTGGCACATCTGGGCAACGAAAAAGGCCCCGGCGATTTGCCGGGGCCGTGGGGTGGGTTGGAATCAGAGTTTAGCACATGGGCAGGATGCCCATGCTACAAAGCCGAGAGAAGCATGGGCAGGATGCCCATGCCACGGGAGGTGTCCGCTTACTTCGCGTCGCTCGCCTTGGCGATGGCTTCGGAGAGCTTGTCCTTGCCGGGCCAGCCCTGGAAGAACGCCGCGACGTTGCCGTCGGCATCGATGACGCAGTAGCTGGGGAAGCCGAGGACCTTGTAGTCGGCGACGATGGCATCGCCGTTGGGGATGAGGGTGTAGGAGAGGTTGTTGTTCTGGAAGTAGGCCTTGGCGGCGGCATCGTCGCTGCCGCGGCAGGCGAGGCCGAGGAACTTGACGTTGCGGGCCTTGAACTCGTCGGAGAGGGCCTTCATGTCCGCGCCGTGGGCGGTGGAGGCCTTGACGATGGTTCCGAAGAACTCGAGGACAACGGGGGAGCCCTTCATGGAGGCGAGGGTGATGTCCTTGCCGTCGGCGGACTTGAGCGTGAAGGCGGGGGCGGGGTCGCCGACGGGGACGCCGAGCTCGACCACGGGGGGCGCGACGGGCGCGGCGGCGGGGGCGGGCCGGGGGAGCTGCTCATCGAGGACGAAGCCGGCGGGCATCTCGATCTCGAAGTCCTTGGCAGAGAGCTTGCCGTCGGTGCGGACATCCCACATGTCGAGGATCATCGCGATCTTGTTCTCGCTGGAGCCCTGGGCCATCTCCATCCGGCGCGGCAGGCGATCGACCTGGGAGATGGCCCAGATGGTGGCGCGGTCGTCGGTCTTGGGGCCGGAGGAGATGAACTCGCAGACCTCGTTCATGACCTGCTCCATGCCGGTCTTGACGAGCTTCTCGGCCTTGAGGTCCTTGGCGTAGGGCTCGGTCTGGAGAAGCTCGGCGAGGAAGAGCTGGTTGGCGTAGTTCATCTCCTGGTTGGCGAGCTTGTCGCCGACGGGGCGGACGAACATGGTGTTCTTGTCGTAGTCGAGCCAGCGGACGGCCGAGCCGTCGTTGACGAGGACGAGCTTCTTGTCGGCCATGCCGGGCTGCTTGACGCGGCCGGTGACCTTGAAGGTGGCCTGGGCCTGGCCCTTGGGGCGGAAGATCCAGACTTCGCCTTCGGAGTCGATGATGTCCTTGAGAACGCCGGTGGCGTAGCGCTTGGACTTGAACTGGAGGGACTCGACGGAGCGCAGAACGGCGGTGGACTCGGCCAGGCTGGCCTTTGCGTCCTCGGCCTGCTGTGCCGCGACCGGCGCGACCCACGCGGCGGAAGCCGCCAAGGCGCTAACGAGCATCCACATCATCCGCTTCATAACGAGGTCTCCCTGGCGGAACGAATCCGCACGGACTTTGTTTGGTCTACGAGGCGAGAGAAAAGCCGCCAATGGTACACCTGCTGTTTGCAATTGATGCAGGTGCGCTCGACGCAAACTCGGCATCGGGCGGGGGATTGATCGACGTTGAGGGGACCGGGCTTGGGGTGAAGGGCTGCAACCTTCAACGCCTGAGCCGTGTGAACGGCTTTGAGCCCTGAACAAGGGGGTTCATGTTCCAGAGGCGCGCGGGCCGCGGCCAAGGAGGGCGGCGAGGGCCACACCTGGATCGGGCGTTCGGAGGAGGGACTCGCCGACGAGGACGATGCGGACGCCCTCGTGCCGGAGACGGGTGACATCGTCGTGGGTGCGGATGCCGGACTCGCTCACGAGGACGTTGGTCGTCTCGACGAGGTCAACGAGGCGGAGGGTGTGGTTGATGTCAACGGTCTGGGAGTCGAGGTCGCGGTTGTTGATCCCGATGAGCATGTAGGAGGGATGGGGGAAACCGACGTGCGGGCGGATCCGCAGCAGGTTCTCCATGCTGTGAACCTCGATCAGGGTCGTGAGCCCGAGTCGCTGGGCGAGGATCTGCATGTCGAGGAGGTCGGAGAGGCTGAGGCACTCGGCGATGAGCAGCACGGCATCGGCGCCGGCAGCGCGGCTTTCCCACAGTTGCCAGGGGTCGAGGATGAAGTCCTTGCGGAGGACGGGCAGGGGGACGGCTTCCTTGATGCGCTCGATGTAGGCAAGGCTGCCGGCGAAGTACTTTTCATCGGTGAGGCAGGAAATCGCGGCCGCGCCCGCGGCGTGATATTGGCGAGCGATGATCGCCGGGTCGAAGGTGTCGGGCTGGTACTCGGGGCGGATCCACCCCGCGGAGGGGCTCTTGCGTTTGATCTCGGCGATGACGGCGGAGTGGAAGGGATCGGGGTGGTGGGTGACGGCGGCGAAGAAGTTCCGCGCGGGCTCCTGCTGGGCGACGAGGGCTTCGAGCTCGGCAAAGGAGGTCTGGGCCTTGCGGCGGTCCACCTCTTCGCGCTTGTTTGCGATGATCTCCGCGAGCACGCCGGTCATGCAGGGATTATCGGTGGCCCGGGGGCCCGGGGACAGCCTTGATAACAATGCGGACCGGACGGGGAGAAATCGCGGCGTTGCCGGCCGCACAGGCCGCGCAAGAGTTATCCTCTGCCGGGATTCCGCACTGGGAGCTTCATGCCCGAGCTGCAGCACATCGTGGTGGTCGCCATCATGCTCGCGTCACCGTGGTGCATGGTGTGGTTGTGGCGGCGCGATGTGTTCCGGCCGGGGTCACTGTCGCGGCTTGAAGCGTCGGGGCGGCTGCGGAACGCAGCTGCGATCGGCGCGGGGGCGTGGCTGGCGGCGAGCGTGGCGACGTACATCGCGGCGATCGTGGGCGCGGGGCTGGCGGCGGCCGCGCTGGGGCTGCCGATGGAGCCGGGGGTGAAGCGCGACCCGGGGGATGCGGCGGTCGCGGATGTGATCACGTATGTGTTTTCGGGGACGGTGGGCGTGGTGTGCGCGGGGCTGCTCGCCCGGGGCGGGCGCGGGGCGGGCGCGACAACCGCATCGCTGGGGCTTGAGTCGCGCGGGAGGGATGCACGGGCAGGGCTGGGCGCGCTGGTGGTGGTGCTGCCGCTGTGCGTGACGGTGGGGGTTGCCGTGTCGATGCTGGCGCGGCTGGTACACGAAGAGCCGCCGCGGATCGCACATAGCGCGCTGCGGGAGATGGTGGACAATCGGCACGCGTGGCATGCGTGGGTGAAGGCGCTGATGGCGGTGGTTGGCGCGCCGGTGGTGGAGGAGCTGGTGTACCGGGTGTTCCTGCAATCGGCGATCATCAGCGCGCTGTCGCGGCTGCGGGCGGCGGGGACGGGGGAGGCCCCGGTGGTCCGGGGGCGGGATGTGTTCATCGGGATCGCGCTGAGCACGGCGGGGTTTGTCCTGCCGCACGCGATGGCGCTGGGCGGGCCGGCGACGTGGAACGCGCTGCCGACGCTGGTGATTCTTGGGGCAGCACTGGGGGTGGTGTATGAACGCACCAAGTCGCCACTGGCGGTGATCGTGATGCACGCGGGGTTCAACGCGGTGAACGTGATCGCGGCGATGGCGACGACGCCCCCTGCGGCGTGATAGGCTACGGGCATGAGCATGTTCAACACGGCGAGGCGAGCGGCGGGGGGAATGGCGCTGGCGGCGGCAATGGCGGCGGTGACTGCTGGGTGCGCGAGCCCATCGGCCCCGCGGCTGGAGCACGCGGGGGCGCGGGTGACGGAGCGGACGGCGGAGGGCGTGGCGATGGCGTTCACGCTGGATGCGTACAACGACAACGAGATCGCGCTGCCGCTGCGGGACATCGAGTACAGCGTGTCGCTGGAGGGGCGCGAGGTGTTCCGCGGGACACGGTCGGCGGAGGCGACGCTGCGGCGCAAGGGTGTGCAGCAGTTGTCGCTGCCGGCGGTGATCGCGCTGGAGCCCGGTGAGGGCGCGCCGGGCGGGGTGCGGGAGTTCCGGCTGCGGGGGACGCTGACGTATGTGACGCCGGGGAAGATCGCGGAGCTGCTGTTCGACACCGGCGTGCGCGTGCCGAGCGTCGGGTTTGCGACGCAGGGGGAGATTGACTTTGGTGCGGCGAACTGAGCCGGTCGCGTGCGATCAATCCGGCCAGACGCGGGTGTCGATGAACTCGATGCTGTTGTTCGCCGGGTCGCGGATGTAGAGCGAGTGCCCGCCGCGGGGCCATGCGACTTCCATCTCGATCGGGATCGCGTGCCTGGCGAGGTGCGTGCGCCAGTCGCCGAGTGAGCCGGGCGCGATGGTGAAGGCCATGTGACCGGGACCGGTTGCGCCGTGCGTAGGTACGCCCGCGCCCGGGATCACCGTTTGCGTCGGATCGAAGATGAGCAGGACAGATGAGCCGGTCACGCGGAAAACCAGGCCGCGGCCGGACATCTCGCCGATCTGAGGCAGGCCGAGGATGTCCTGATAGAACGACATCGCCGCGGCGAGATCGGTCGCGTACAGCACGGTCTCGTGGATGTTCGTGAGCGCGGGCATTTGGGCAGTGTATATGTACGGGCGCGGCCCGGACGAATACCATGCGTCCGGAGTACTTCGCGCGATGAGTGAAACGGCCATGCCTCACCTTCCCAGTGCGCACCTCGTGCGTGAGCCCGTGCGGGTGGAAGTGCCGGTGCGCGCGGCGAAGCCCGGGGAGGCAAAGCGCAATCCGTACATGCCGTGGCGGTCAACACTGCTGACGCCGCAACGCGTGAAGGAACTGTCGAAGCTGCGGCCGGGGCGGGTGGTGTTCGACACGCTGATGTGCTGGGCGTTGATCGCGGCGGCGTGGGCGGCGGTGGCGGTCTGGGGGCCGGGGGCGATTGGCTGGTCGGCCGGATGGTTGGTTCTGATTCCTGCGGTGGTGCTGATCGGCACGCGCTACTACGGGCTGTTCATCCTCGGGCACGATGGGATGCACCGGCGGCTGTTTGAGAATCGGAAGCTGAATGACTGGTGGACGGATGTGTTCATGCTCGCGCCGATCGGCATGGTGAACCATGTCAACGATCGGAATCACCTGGCGCACCACCGGTACCTGGCGACGGATCGCGACCCGGATCTGCACAAGCACGCGTGCTTCAACAAGACCAACCGGTCTGAGTATCTGGCGTTCCTGACGGGTTTGGCGAGCGTGCTTGAGGTTGCCAAGAACCTGTTCTGGCGGTGGAAGCACGAGCCGATCGAGGATGAGCACGAACCGCTGGTGGAGGCCGCGAAGGACCCGCACACGCTGCGCGACCTGGCGGTGATCGGCACGTGGCAACTGTCGCTGATCGTCGGGCTGACGTTTGTCGCGGCGGGGATGCCGCGGGTGTGGGAAATGGATGTGGCGGGCGCGGCGTGGGCGCTTGCACGCGGGTGGTGGGGATATCCGGTGCTGTGGCTGCTGCCGGTGTATGCGTTTGCGTATCTGCCGAACCTGGTGCGGGCGTTCCTGGAACACGCGCACGCGGAAGATGACGACAAGGCCGATGAGCACCGGTTGATGACGTATCTGTCGAACCCGGTGGAGCGGTGGTTCATGTCGCCGATGAACATGAACTACCACGTTGTGCACCACCTGTGGCCGAGCATTCCGTATTACAACCTGCCGGTGGCGGATCGGGAGATTCGCGTGAAACCGGAGGCGGAGGGCCTGGTGTGGCGCGGGAGTTATGCGCGGTCGCTGGTGGCGTGGTGGCTTGCGCTGCCGATCGAGGAGTGCCGGGCATCGCGGCAGCGGAAGCGGCATGGAGGGTGAGGGCGGGAAGGCTCATGGCCGTACACGGAGGTCACAGAGGCGGACGCGGAGGGCACAGAGGAAGGCGGGAGGCGGAAGAGGGAAGAGGGAAGAGGGAAGAGGGAAGAGGGGACAATTGAATCGCGAAGAGCGGGACGACGAGAAACGGTCGTACACCGAGTGGGGAATGGGGATTGCTTTTGGTGGGAGAGCGCAGTCGCGGGATAGACGCGATGCGGCTGAGAGCGGCGCAACGTTGCGGGGTCTGGTTTCCAGGCCGCTTCAGCGGCCTTGCTCGCTTGTAGGCCAGGCATTTATGCCTGGTACAGCGGCATGCACTACATCTCTTTCCGCCTCGTTCCGTTCAG
Organism: Planctomycetota bacterium; assembly: GCA_023432465.1. Lineage (GTDB taxonomy): Bacteria > Planctomycetota > Phycisphaerae > Phycisphaerales > UBA1924 > JAHBXL01. The sequence goes on from JAEYUO010000137.1 coordinate 18,163, forward strand.
GCCGTTTCAACGGCCTTCCCATCATGACGCCTTCAGGCACCCGGCCCCATTTGTTACAATGAACCCATGCCCCGCAACGTCTACTGGGAACTGTTCTACCACCTCGTGTGGCGCACAAAGGAAAGCCAGCCGCAGATCACTGAGCGCATCGAGCCGGATTTGTACAAGTACCTGACTCATCGCGCACTTGCGACACCTGATGTCATCGTGCACAAGGTTGGCGGGATCGAGGACCATGTGCACATGGCGGTGAGCTTGCCGCCGACCGTTGAGATCGCCAAGTGGGTCGGCGATCTGAAGGGGGCCGCGAGCCACCATGTCAACCACGGACCGGCCGGACATCAGGCGCTGAGTTGGCAGGCGGGCTATGGAGTCGTGTCGTTCGGGAAGCGCGATCTGCCGTGGGTGGCTGATTACATCGCGCGCCAACGTGAGCATCACGCCGCGGGGCGTGCGGTGGATCGGTTGGAGCGGATCACGCAGATCGAGCCCCAGTCGCCTGAAGGCGGCGAAGCAGGGGATGGCCGTTGAAACGGCCTGAAAGCCGATAGGCAAGAACGGCGTTTGCGCGGTCCGTTTACCAGGCCTGAAGGCCTGGCCTACAAGCGAGCAAGCCTGCTGAAGCAGGCTGAAGAGCATGTCGGATTCGCAGCGATCGCCTTCCCTATCTGCTGCTTTGCTGATTTGTTGCTCTGCTGCTTTCGGCTTCCGGCCTTTGCCCCTCGACGGTCAGGGTCACGCGGCGTTCCTGGCTCTTGCGTTTGAGGCGTGCGCGGAGCCAGGGGATGGGGAGGATGTTGCGGAGGAGGTAGGCCGCGGCGAAGAGGAAGATCGCGGTGGCGACCCAGAACTCCCAATCGGAGACCGGGAAGGGACCGAGGGACGAAGGGGCCGAGGGAGAAGCAGATGGCGCGGCAGGAGCCTGCGCGAGCTGCGCGGCGCCGATCTCGATCCCTTGATCCCTCATCCCTCCCCCCTTCACTTCATCACCTGATAGACGATCAACGCGGCGAGGTACGCGAGGCCGCACATCCAGCCGAGCTGGAGGAAGGCCCACTTCCACGAGCCGCTCTCGCGCGCGGTGACGGCGAGCGTCGGCAGGCACTGCATCGCCAGGACGTAGTAGATGAGCAGCGACCACGCGGTGGCGCGGGTGAAGACGGGCGTCACGCCGTCATCGCGCTTGGCGGTTGCAATCTGTTGGAGGATGCCCTCATCCTCCGCATCATCGGAGCCCGCGACGACGACGGCCATGGTGGAAACAAAGACCTCGCGCGCGGCGAAGCTGGAGAGGACGCCGATCGAGAGCTGCCAGTCGTAGCCAAGCGGCTCGAAGACTGGCTGGATGAACTTGCCGAGACGGCCTGCGAAGGAACCCGCGGCCTGATAGCGGGCTTCGAGGTGATCGAAAGTTGACTCAAGCTCGTCAACATCCGTTGTTGTAACGGGACCGTCGATGCACATCAACCCTTGAGCAATCCGGCGTTGCTCAGTTGACGGACCCGGCACAGCCTGCGCCCGTAGCGCCGGTATTCCCGCTCGTATCTGAACGAGCTCCGCCGGCGGCTCCACCTTCGGATAGCTGCTCAACCACCACAGCGCGATGCAGATCATCAGGATGTTCGTGCCCGCGTTCTTCAGGAAGACCCAGCCGCGGTGGTAGGTGGTGATGAGCGCGGTCCGCAGGCTCGGCAGTTTGTAGCTCGGCAGTTCCATCACCATCGGGCGGCCCTTGCCGCGGAGGATGGTTCGGCGGGCGATGAGCGCGCTGAACACCGCCGCGGCGATGCCGAGCGCGTAGCAGCCGACGAACGCGAGCGCGGCCATCGCGGGCTGACCGGTGAAGAGCAGACCCGTGAGCAGGACGTAGACGGGCAGGCGGGCGGAGCAGGTGACGAAGGGGGCGACGAGGATCGTGGCGAGGCGTTCCTTGCGGTCGGGGATCGCACGCGTCGCCATGATGCCCGGGAGTGCGCAGGCATGGCTCGACAGGAGCGGCACGAACGCGTGGCCGGGGAGGCCGAAGGGGCGGAGCACGCGGTCCATGAGCAGGGCCGCGCGGGCGAGGTAGCCGGTGTCTTCGAGCAGGGAGATCAGGAAGAAGAGGAGGCAGATCTGCGGGAGGAAGATCACGGTTGCGCCGATGCCCGCGACGACGCCGTCGGTCAGCAGGTCGGCGAGGATGCTGCCCTCGGGCAGAACGCCGTGCAGGAGGCCGGTGGTCCAGCCGAAGATGCCGTCGATCCAGTCCATCGGGTAGGACGCGAGGGAGAAGAGGGACCAGAAGAGGCCGGTCATGACCGCCGCGAAGATGAGGACGCCGAGCACGGGGTGCATGAGGACGCGGTCGATGCGGTCCGTGGTCGCCTCGCTCGCGCTGATGTCGGTGCGGATGTAGGGTGTGCCGCACTCGGGGCACTTGCCCTTGCGGCCGGGAAGACCCGTCAGGTCATACCCGCACTTGGTGCAATGGCCGGTGTTCTCCGCCGCGGCGAGCGCAAAAACCTCTTCCGCCCACACGCGCAGCGCGGTCGAACCTCCGCCCGCCCCCCCTCCCAAGACAGCACCAGCCGCCGCGGCCTGCGGGCCATCGCCGGGGACGGGGCGTACGGGCGCGGGGATGCGTGCTTCGCGGATGCCGATGCGGATCTGGTCGATGCCTTCGCCGGTGCGGGCGTTGGAGGTGACGACGCCGCAGCCGAGGGCCTCGCTGAGTTTGTGCGGATCGATGGTCAGGCCCTGTCGCTGGGCGAGGTCGATCATGTTGAGGACGATGAGCGTGGGCAGGCGGCGGCGGATGACCTCGCCGACGAGCGTGAGGTTGCGGGCGAGGTTCGTCGCATCGACGACGATGACGCAGACTTCGGGGACGCCGATGGCGTGGCCCTTGGGCGCGAGCTGGCCCGCGAGGACTTCGCGCGCGACGCGGGATTCGAGGGCATCAAGCTCGATCGAGTAGATGCCGGGGAGGTCGATCAGGTCGCCATCGCGGCCGCCTTCCATGCCGGCGCGGACGCGGGCGATGCGGGCTTCGAGCGTGGTGCCGGCGAAGTTGCTGGTCTTGTGGTTGAGGCCGCTGATGCGGTTGAAGAGCGTGGTCTTGCCGGTGTTGGGATTCCCGACGAGCGCGATGATGCGGGCATCGGAGGGCGCGGCGGGGGTGGTCGTCGCGGCGCCGGGGGACGGGGAAGCGTGTGCGGGGAGCGGTGTCGCCATGACTCGTCATGTTCTCGCGGAAGAGGGGAAGAGCGTGGAGCCGCAGCGCGGGGAGATGGAGAGGTTCAGGGCAGGACCGAGACGAAGATGCGCTCGGCCATGGCGCGGGAGAGGCCGATGCGGCATCCTCCAGCGCGATGGCACTTGCAGTCGGCGCCATCGACGCCGGTGATGGTGATGACGCAGGGTTCGCCGGTGCGTGCGACGGTGAGGAGCGCGCAGTCGCAGAGGCCCATGGCGCGGAGGAGGGCGGCATCATCGGTCGGCATCCGGGCTTCGCGGATGATCGCCCGCTGGCCGCGGGAGAGACTGGTGAGCGGGACGCTGGGCCCCCCCACTGCCGGCGCTCCGGCAGGATTCGCACCGCCCCCCCCCGGAACATCCGCCGCGGCCGTCATGGGAACTGAGAGCATGGAGGTGGTCATGGTGGGTGTGATCCGGGTTGGGCGCGCCGGTGGACGGGAGCACAACGAGGCTCGTGGCGGGATGATGCGGGAGGGTAGGTTTGTTGAGATTCATTCGCAACTACCGGTCGTGAGGGAGGATACAGGATCAATGTATCTTCTATCTGGTGCGGGAGCCAGCGTGCGGGAGTGCAGCGGGGGGAGGGGGAGCG
>JAEYUO010000067.1 GCA_023432465.1 Planctomycetota bacterium
GCGCGGCGGCGGGTGGCGCGGTGGGGTCGGGCGTGCCGGTTGCGGGGACTGTGGCGGGGGTGATCGTGGGCGGGGTTGCGGGGACGCTGGTGTATCTGGCTGCGGATTCGTACTTTGAGAGCAAGGCGAAGGCGCGGCTGACGGATGCGGTGAGGTCGATGCACGCGGAGACGCGGGGGACGCTGGATGAGTTGTTCCGGGCGTATGGGGAAGAGCTGGACAAGCAGCGGATGGGGCTGCTGGATCGGTTGCTGGTGGAGGGGATGGAGTAGAAAGAAAGGCCGTCCTGAGTGCTGGGTCCGGAGTCCTGAGGAGATAGGACACAGGACGTGAGGACTCAGGACGGATCGAGGAAAGACATGCGTGCATGCGTGATAATGTTGTTGGCGTTGATGTGCGCGTGGCCGTTTGCCGCTTCGGCGCAGGTGGTCCCGATCGCGAAGGAGGCGGCGGAGGAACTGGTGGAGTGGATGCTGCGGCAGGGCGGGGCGCACGCGGATGAAGTCGCGAAGCTGGGCGGGCGGACGGGGGCGCGGGAAGCGGTGGAGGACCTTGCGAAGGTGGCGGGGCGGGAGAGTGTGGAGCAGATGGTTCGTCGCGGCGGGCCGGGCGCGGTCGCGGCGGTGCGGGGGCTGGATGAACTCGCGGCGGATGGTGTGCGGCTGATCGCGGGGCATGGGCCGCGCGGGACGCTGGTGGTGCAGCAGGGTGGGAAGGCGTCGGTGGGGCTGTTTGCGAAGTATGGGGATGAGGCGGTGCGGATCCTGGCGGATCAGGGCCCGGAGGCGGGCGCGAAGATGCTTGAGTTTGCGGGAGCGAGCCTGGCGAAGTGGGGGAAGTCGCTGGGGCCGGAGGCGCAGGCGCACCTGCGCGCGATGACGCCGGTGATGGAGAAGGCGGAGGGGCCTGTGCGGTCTGCCTTTTTGGACGGGATCGCGCGCGGCGGGGATGACTTCTTGATGTGGGTTTCGCGCCGGTGGAAGCAGGTCGCGGGCGCGGGCGGGCTGACGGTCGCGGCGATCACGGCGTATCAGGTCGGCGATGGTGTTGCGGAGGGCGTGCGCGGCGTGGTGGATGCGCTGCCGAACCCGGGGAGGGACCCGGTCGCGTGGTTTGTGTGGTGGGTGCCGGTGCTGGGGCTGGTCGCGCTGGTGGTGGCGGGGTGGGTGATGCGGGGGAAGTTCAAGTATGCGGGGCGGCGGGGCTGAGCAGGGCGAGCCACTCGGTGTTGCCGGGCTTGTTACCGCGGGATGCGCCGCCGCGGATGGGCGAGGGCGTACTGGCGAGGACGGATGCGCCGAGGGCGGCCATGTCGGCGAGGACGCGGGCGGTGATGTCGGTGGCGTGCTCGGGGGAGAGGACGGTCTCGCGCGATTCGTGGGGCGCGGGGGCCTGCTCGTAGTGGGGCTTGATGAGCGTGATGATGCGGGAGGTGGGGGCCGGCTTGAGCCAGCGCAGCGCGGCGGGGATGCAGAGGCGCTGGGGCGTCCAGCCCATGTCCAGGACGACAAGGTCTACGAGTTCGGGCGGGGGGAGGTGGAGGGCGTTGCTGCGCTCGAGGGTAATGACGCGGGGATCGGAGCGGAGCTTCCAGGCGAGCGTGCCGTAGCCGGTATCGACGGCGTAGACCTTGGCCGCGCCGGACTGCAGGAGGCAGTCGGTGAAGCCGCCGATGTTTGCGCCGAGGTCGGCGCAGGTGAGCCCGGCGGGGGAGAAGTTGAAGGTGCTGAGCGCGTGCTGCAGCTTGAGCCCGCCGCGGGAGGCGAAGGAATGGGATGGGACGGGGGCGGTCACGCCTGTGCGGAGGGGATGCCGATGACGGCGACGCCGAGTTGATCGGCGAGGTCGAGGAGTTCGATCTTGTCGACCATGATGACATCGCCGGCGGCGAGGGCGAGGCAGCGGCCGCCGTTCTTGTGCATGTTCTCGATGGTGCGGACGCCGACGGTTGGGACATCGGACCGGCGGTCGTGCCCGGCGCGTGCGCCCTTGCAGAGCGTCCAGCCACCCGCGCGGCAGAGGACGCCGACGCGGTCGATCATGCGGTCGGTGCCTTCTACGGCTTCGACGGCGATGACGTCGCGGTCGCGGACGGCGATCGACTGGCCGATGTCGAGGCGGAGAGTCTGGGAGAGGAGGGGCCAGGCGAAGGCGATGTCGGCGCGCTGGTCGGCGGTGGGCTGACGGCGGGTCATGACGCCGGCTTCGGCGAGGGAGTCGGTGATGGGTGCGGTTGAGTCCAGCAGGGCGACTCCGTTGCGGCCGAGTTCATCGGCGATGGCCGCGAGGACCTTGTGGGACCGGCGATCGTGGCGGAGGTGCTTGTACCAGGCGACGACGGTGCGCCAGTCGGGGACAAGCTGCATGATACCCCAGGGGTCATGCATCATGTTCTTTTCGACGCGGCCGACCATAATGGCGTGGCGGACGCCGGTGCGGCGGAGCTGGCGGCCCCAGGTGCCGACGCGAAGGACGCCGACGCGGCGGAAGCTGGTGCAGAGGGACGGGAGGACCTCATCGAAGTGGTTTCCGAGGCCCAGACCGTGGACCGGGTGGCCCATGGAGCGGAGTCCCTCGGCGATGAGAATGGGCAGGCGACCTCCGCCGGCGATGAGCCCGATGGGCGTCGGCGGCGGGGGGGGATCGGGCAGGATCGCGAGAGTACCGGCCATCTATCTGCGGCAAGTCGTTGCGGCCATTGGACTTGCGTGAACTCCTGTCTGCCCGGGTGCTCATTGTGGAGAACCCGTGAAGATACGAGGATATCGGCCAGAGCCCCCCTTCGCCAGTGAGGATTGCGGGCGGTGGATTGTGGCTGGCCGATGGATGGGTATGGAAGAGAGCCGGGACAGGGTGAGGGTTGGGGGCGGAAAGGCGGCTGCCGGAACGCCGCGGCCGTTCCTGGGGTTGTATTTTTCGTGCTCGGGGCAGTATTCGCGGGCGAACAAGACGGCGGACGGCAGGGCGTATGTGGGGCGGTGCCCCAGGTGCGCTCAGTGCGTGCGATTCCCGATCGGCGAGGGCGGGACGAGTCGGCGGTTCTTCGAGGTTTCGTGCCGCGGCTGAGTACACTGCGAGCATGAGTCGACTTGCCAATACGTATTCGCTGAGTTCGCCGACGCGGCAGTGTGCGGGGACGGGAGTGCCGCTGAGCACGGGGCAGCCGTTTGTCGGCGCGCTGTGCCAGGATGTGCAGACGGAGGAGTTCCGCCGGCTGGATTACAGCGTTGAAGCGTGGGAGGGCGGTTCGCGGCCGGTTGCGCCGCTGGAACTGATCGGCACGTGGCGTGCGCTGGTGCCTGATCCGAATGAGAAGAAGAAGCTGCTGCTGGATGAGGGATCGATGCTCGACCTGTTCGAGCAGACGGGCGAGCCCGCGCCCGGGAGCGATGCGGCGGCGAACCGGCGGCGGGAGGTCTTCCGGTTTGTGCTTGCGTTGATCCTGATCCGCAAGCGGCTGCTGGTGTGCGAGAAGAGCACGTGGGGGGATGGGACAACCAGCGTGATGCTGGTGCGGCCCAAGGGTGTGCCGAAGCCGCCGGAGGGGCCCGCGCTGATCGAGGTTGTAGACCCGGGAATGCGGGATGAAGATGTGGCGATTGCGGTGGAGCAGTTGCAGACGGTGTTGATCGAACCCGGTGCAGGGGAAGGCTCGCAGCCGGGGAACACCTCAGGGGCGGGAACATGAAGACTGGTCATGCGGCGGCTATGGTGATGCTTGCGGTTTCCGTGCTGGCGCTGGGCGGGTGCCCGAACGGGCAGGGGAAGGACGGGGGGGGCGGGGATGACGGCGCAGTGGTGCGTGCGCCCGCGCCGAGCTATCGCGAGGCCGCGGCGGCGTACAACCAACGTGTGGAGGCGTTGGGGCGCTTTCGTGCGCAGGCGACTGTGCAGTTCCGGTATGTTGACAAGGACGGGAAGGAACGCATCGAGCAGCCGGAGGGCACGATCCAGATCGTCCGGCCGGACAAGCTTGCGCTGACGCTGGGGAAGCTGGGTCAGGTGAAGTTCTGGCTGGGGAGCGATAGCGAGCGGTATTGGTGGCTGGACATGATGGATGAGCCGGTGGCGTTCACGGGCGAGCACGATGCGTTCACCGATCGCGCTGCGCGGCGGCTGGGGATCAGCCTCGCGCCGCTGAGCCTGATCCGCGTGCTGTGCCTGACGCCGCTGGATGCGGAGGCGTGGGGCGCGACGCAGTGGTCGGATGATGGCGCGCGGCTGGGCATTACGACGGGCATGGATGGGGGCGGCCGGCAGCGCGTGTGGGTGGACCCGGCGAACTATCGGCCGATCAAGGTTGAGCTGTATGACGCCGCCGGGAAGCCGAGCGTGATTGCGCACTGCGAAGGAGATGAGCGTGTGGAAGTCGCCGCGGGCTCGACGAGGGGCGGGTCGCCGTGGATCCCCAAGAGCGTGTCGATCTATGCGGTGGGGACGGATGCGACGATCCGTGTGTCGCTGGGCGGGGCGAAGAACGAGGGGGTGAATGACAAGGCGTTTGATTTTGAGACGGTCGTGGGGACGTATGGCGTTGAGCGGGTGGTAGACTTGGATGCTCAGGAGTAGGTTCACCGCGAGAGGCGCGGAGCACGCAGAAGCGGAAGTAGAAACACGGAGGCGCACTGGGGCGCACGGAGGGGGGAGCCGCGGATGGGGAGAGGAGGCGTCACGAGGAGGCTTGGCGGGGCGCGAAGACGGAGGAGGGTGGGGAGAGGGGCCGCAGATCAACGCAGATTGCGCAGATCCGCAGGCGGCCGGGCGCAGGAAACCGGAGGCAGTGAGGAAGGCAGGATCTGGCCGCCGATTCACGCGGATGGACGCGGATTCGGGGGGGGAGGATGGAGGGGGCGATTTCCACATGGCACAATCACACACGGGCTGCACACTCTGCGGCTATGACCTTGCCGGCAATGTCACGGGCGTGTGCCCGGAGTGCGGTAGGCCGGTCATGCGGTTCACCGATCGGGCACGGGCGGTCATGGTTGAGGCAAACCGGCAAGCGGTGGTGCTCTATAGCAAGGGCGATCCGCTCCTGCGGGAGGCGAGATGGTGGCTGCCGCGATCGGTCGAGGAGTCAGCGATCTGGCCGCGTCACGTGCTCTTGGGCATACTCAACGGTCCACACGGCGTGGGACATCACGCGCTGTTGAGTTGCGGGGCTGAGCCTGCACGACTGCGCGACGCGCTCGTTTCGCGGATACCGCGATTCGCGCGTCGATCCTTTCCGGAAGATACGCGTCTCTCCCTTTCGCCAACGTCGGTGCGCATCATCGAGGCCGCGATAGATGATGCGTTTGGGCTGGGTCACCAGTGGGTCGGCACGGAGCATCTGCTGCTGGCGTTGTGCAAGCAGTCTGCGGACGTTGCCGTGAGAAGGGCGCTGACAGAGGCGGGCGTGGGTTATGACCGTGTGCGCGCGATTGTCATTGAGAACATGGCGGCGGTGAATGTCCGTAAGAGCGAAGCTTGAATCCCCGTAGCCTGAGTATCGCACTGACCACGCCTCGAAGACTCGGTGTGGTCAGTGGCACTTCAAGGCAGAGAGCGGTCGGGTGTGCCATCAGCCGTGGGTGACCGGGAGAGGGGCCGCAGATCAACGCAGATGACGCAGATCAGAAGGCGTTTCCGGAGCGGTTGGTTTGAGCGGGGATGCCTGGCGGGTTGGCGTACAACGGCCTCAACTACACTCGGCGCCACGTGGCAGGAACGCCGTCGACTTCCCACCACACGCCCGAGTTCGGAAGGCGTCGAACGACTTCGGGGTTGATCTGGACAGCAGTGGCGTCGAGTGCGTGAGCGTTGTGCCAATCGGCGATGGCCTTGTGCCCGGCGACGACCTCGGATATCCCGTCATGCATGTCCTTGCGGAGCAGCCGGAGTCTGCGGCGTTCCGGCAAGACCTGGCGGAAGAGCGCGACGTTCGCGAACACCCAGAACACGGTCACGAGAATCGCAAAGCCAAGGTCCTCCCGGATAGGGAGTCCCATGGCGACTCGGTAGCCTGTCACGCCGACTCCGGTGCTCAGTGCGAGGTAGATCAGCCAGAACACACTCTGTCGGCGTGCGGCGGCCTTCAGGTAGCGACGCAGTTCATCCAGTTCGGCAGCGGTCAGCGGTTGTGTGCCGCCGATCGGCGGGATAGTGGCCTGATGTTGCTGCGATTGAGCGGGGGCGTGGGAGGCTGCGGGCTCCGTGATTGTGACGGGTTGCGGTGCCGCGAGTGGTGTGTCGTCCGTTTGCAGCAACAGGGAGGAGCGGGGCTCGACATAGAGCGTTTGGGCGATGCCCTCGAGGGAAGCGGAAAGCCCGAGCGCGTTGGCCGCGGCAACATCTTCCAGCACGTGGTTGCCGAGTGCGAAGCGTTCGAGTTGCTCGCCGCGTTCGGCGGCATGGATGTTGGAGAGGACTTTGCGCAAGTCGTTCACGCACAGGATCGTCACGATGAGCACCAGCAGGAAGACTATCGCGATGGTGACCAGCACCGGTGTGGGCGTTGGCCGCGAGAGGAAAGGCTCGCAGGCGAAGCCGATCGCGACGATGAGCAGGAAGAGCGCGGGCGGTGTCGCGGCCCATTTCAACAATGAGCGTCGGACGCGGCGCCGATTGACGGCCAGTGCGTCACGCAGGTCGGCGGGCCAGTCCACCTTGCCGGTTGAGCAGTAGTCGCCGATCCATCGTTGGGGGTGCGGTGTCATGTGGGAGTGGGGGTGAAGCTCGAAGGCCGTTCAGGGGACGGGCGTGATTCCGATCAACTGGTCGATGAAGGAATGTACGGCCAAAGTGGTGGAGATGTTGACGGGAGGGTCGAAGGTCTGAACTGGCACCGAGATGACAGAGCCGCGGCACAGGGTGGAGCGAGATGGGTGACGGAGCATGCGGTGTTGTCACGTTATCAAGCCGAAGCGTGGTGCCGCGAAGGAGCGTGGATGGGCTTCGCTCGGCCGAGCGTTGAACTTTGGAGCACTGGCCACGCGTCACTGCGTTCCGCTTTGTCCAGTGGCACGTCAAGGCAGAGAGCGGTCGGGTGTGCCATCAGCCGAGGTTCGGGTCTGGATACGCACCAGGGGGTCGCATGTTCATCTCGATGGCACGATGCACCGGCTGCAATCAGAGCAGAGCAGCGGGACCGGCGGCACGGAGGCGAATGAGGCGGACTCGATCGGGAGTTGCGCCCCTTCGGGGCTTTGGGTGAATGGGTTCTTGTCTGGGGTTCCGCATCGCTGCGCGATGCTTCACCCCAGGCTCGTCACGAGGCCCGCTTCGCGGGCTGAGACCAAGTGTCCGCCTCGACTGCAAGGATGGGCATACGCTTGACCCCCCAAAGGAGTGCAAAGACGATGGAGACGACACTGATCATTCTGAAGCCGGATGCCGTGCAGCGCGGGCTCATGGGCCGGATCATTTCGCGGTTCGAGGAGAAGGGCCTGCAGATCGTCGGGTGCAAGCTGATGCAGATCAGCCAGCAGCTCGCGGCGACGCACTACGAGGCGCACAAGGAGCGGCCGTTCTACCCGGGCCTGGTGAAGTTCATGACCAGCTCGCCGGTGCTGGTGCTGGCGATCAAGGGGAACGGGGCGATCACGATCGCGCGGAACATGATGGGCGCGACGTTCGGCTCGAAGGCGAACCCGGGGACGATCCGAGGCGACTTCGGCGTGTCGAACAGCTTCAACCTGATTCACGGGTCTGATAGCCCGGAGGCCGCGGAACGCGAGCTGAAGCTGTTCTTCGGCGCGGGCGAGGTGTTGAACTGGAGCCGCTCGGGGGATGCGTGGGTGTATGACATGAGCGGCGGGAAGGCGGAGTAACCGCCGCGGCGGCGAAATCAGCAAAGCAGCAAATCAACAGAGCAGCAGATTGGAAGCTGTGAGCTGGCGAGGAGTGCTGCCCCACGAAGATACAGCGCATGCGCCGACCGCCGCAAAACCGGTCGATCGATCACACAGACCGGCACGGAGTGCCGGCCCACCAAGAAGCGGAAATCCAAAAACACAGAAGCCCAAGGTGAACGCCTTGGGCTTTTTGCTGTTTTGGCTGTGAGGAGCAAAGGCAGCGAGGCAAGGGACGGATCAGCGGGGAGAGGCGACGCCGTTCTTGATGGCGCCGATGACCTGGGGCTGATCTTCGATGATCTGGTTGGCGACTTCGCGGCGGTGCACATCGACGTGACGCGGGAAGTCGAAGGCGATGCGGACGCGGTCGCCCTTGATGGACGCGATCCGGACAATCCCAATAGGACTGCTCGGGTTGCCGATGACGACTTCTTCCCCCTCCCGGCGCGTGATGACCAGCATTCTGGACCTCCAGTCCCCGATGCCTACCGCTGTGACGGCCGGGTCGAGCGACGTGCACTATACCAAGTTCGACGGCGGTGCAAAGCAAAAAACCGCCGGAAGGTTCGGTGCTCCACCGGTTTACAACATGTGGCCAAGGTCTGCGTTCGGATTCGAAGGGAGCAGAGGGCAAGAACGTCCGATAGAGGTGTTACGGCCTACCCAGTATTGGGGAGTTTTGAATCCAAGGGCGACAAGCGGCGCGGCAGGGTCCCGCGTGGGGCGGGACGACTTACCGGATCTCGGGAGCGCGGGACGGGGGTCAATCGACGGATTCGACGCCGCGGATCTGAGGGACGTGTTCCTTCAGGTTGCGTTCGATGCCCATCTGGAGGGTGACGGTTGAGGAGGGGCAGCCGACGCATGCACCGTGGAGGCGGATGCGGACGATCTGGTCGGGGGTGATCCCGACGAGTTCGACATCGCCGCCATCGGCCTGGACGGCGGGGCGGATGAGGTTGATGACCTTGGTGACGCGCTCGATG
>JAEYUO010000123.1 GCA_023432465.1 Planctomycetota bacterium
CGCCGAGGGAGGCCGAAAGCATGTATGGCATGTCGTCGTAGACGCCGAAGCGTCGCGCATACTCGCCGACCAGCGGCATGCCGACGTCCCTGGCGAGGCGCACCGTCATGAAGTTCTTGGAACGCTGGATGCCGTTTCGCAGCGTCTGCGGCCCGGTGCCGCCGGCCCGTCCGGCATTCCGCGGCCGCCAGGTGCCGAGGCCGCCACCCTGGTCGATCGCGACGGGTTCGTCCGGAATGAGGCTCGTGGGCGTGTAGCCGTTGTCGAGCGCCGCCGCGTAGACGAAAGGCTTGAATACGGAGCCCGGCTGGCGAAGGGCCTGGGTTGCCCGGTTGAACTCGGATTGGTCGTGGGAAAACCCGCCGACCATCGCGAGAACCCGACCGGAGAACGGGTCCATCGCCACGATTGCGCCGTTGATCTGCGGGATCTGCCGCAGCCGGACGCGGGCGGAGTCGCTCACGATGGGCTCGACATAGACGACGTCGCCGACCGACAGCAGCTGCGAAACCTGCGTGCGCCCGGTCCAGCGGATCCCGTCCCTGGCGAGGATCGCGACGCGACGCTCCTCGCGCAGGTTCCCGACGGCGTCGAGGAGAGGATGAAGCCCGATGCGGGCCGAATCGCCGGCGACTTTCAGCACGACGCCCAGCCGCCATGGGGCGATGTCGCCGAGAGCCTTGAGCCCGCCCAGGATCTCCCCCCAATCGCGTCCGTCGAGATCAAGCTTCTGAACCGGCCCGCGCCATCCTCTCGTCTGGTCGTAGCGCACCAGCCCGTCCACGAGGGCCCTCCGAGCCATCAGCTGGAGCTCGGGATCGACGGTGGACCGGATCGAGAGGCCGCCTTCGAGCACTTTCCTCTCGCCGTAGCGATCCTGGAGTTCGCGCCGGATCTCCTCGACGAAGTAGCCGGCCGCGATCCTGTTCGGTGAAACCGCATAGGGGGTCACGCCGAGAGGTCGCCGCTTGGCCTGCTCTCCGGCCAGGCGCCCGACATAGCCGTTCTCCACCATGCGATCGATGACGTAGTTGCGGCGCTCGATCGCTCGCTCGGGGTTGCGGAAAGGGTGCAGGTCCGTCGGCGCCTTCGGCAGGGCGGCGAGATAGGCGGCCTCGTGAAGATCGAGCTCGTGCACCGATTTCCTGAAGTAGTTCAGCGCGGCTGCGGCGATCCCATAGCTGCCGCGACCCGGCGTCGGCGCGCCGAGATAGATCGCGTTCAGGTAGAGCTCCAGGATCTTGTCCTTGGAGTAGGCGCTCTCGATCCGCAGGGCGACGAGCGCCTCCCGGATCTTGCGGTCCAGGCTGGTTTCCGTGCCCACTAGGAAGTTCTTCGCGACCTGCTGCGTGATCGTCGAGGCTCCCTGCGGCCTTCGCCCGGTGCCGAGATTGCGCAGGTTCGAGAGCGCCGCCCGCACGAGGCCGGCGGCGTCGATGCCTGCATGCCCATAGAAATTCTTGTCCTCGGCCGAGATGTAGGCCTCGATCACGCTCCGGGGCACGGCGGAAATCGGCAGATGGAGCCGCCATTCGCGAGCGAATTCCGCGATGAGGCTGCCATCGCCGGCGTGAACCCGTGAGGTGACCGGAAGTTCATAGTCATGAAGTTGTTCAAAATCTGGTAATTCTTTTGAATAATTCCATATGGCAATCCAAATAAATCCTGAAGCTATGATCCATGACATGAAGATGAAAGAGAAGCTTCCGGCGAAGAATCGAAGAACAAAGCGCATGATTCGTGCTTATTGTCGATGGAATACGGCGCAATTTTGAAATGTATTCGAGAATATATGGGCATTATTTCACATAGACGCTCTCGCGAGATCTCCGAGCGCGCGGAGAGGCTCGCTGGCGGCGGAGGCCGGCGCAGCGCATCGTCGAATGATCGCCGGCTTGCGCCGTTTCAGGGCTGGCGCAGACCGGCGGGGCGCGGCACCGGGGTCGGGGGCGGGGACGGTGCGCGCGTCGCCACGGCTGCGTTCCGCGTGCGGATTTCCCAGGTCCTCGGAGCGGTTGGAGCGCCCAGGAAACTCGCATGGCCGGCAAGTCCCATCGGGTAGAGCTTCCTTTGCCGCCTTTCATAGGCCGTCGCCTGCGGGCCGCAGAGCCTGGTGCGCAGGTCCTCGGGCTTGGAGGCCTTCTCGTTCCGCAGCGCCTGCAGCTCGGAGCCCCTGCCGTCAGCCGGCTTCGCAAAACCTTGCTGCAGGAGCTGCGCAATGCGCTCGCTGCGCTCCCGCTCCGTGGTAGCGCCGAGCACCACTGCGATCAGGCGCCTGTCGCCGCGTGCGGCGAGCGAGACGAGATTGCGCCCGGATGCGCAGACGAAGCCCGTCTTGAGCCCGATCGCGCCGGGGAAACGGGTGATGACCTCGTCGCTCGACTTCAGGACGCGCCCGTTGATGCTGACCTGGGAGCGATCGAAGAAGCGGAGATACTCGGGGAAATTGCGGTCGATAGCGACGCCGAGGAGGGCCAGGTCCCTCGCCGTCGTGACCTGTCGCCTGTCGAAGAGGCCGTCCGGATTGACGAAATGCGTGCCGGTCATGCCCAGCCGCCGGGCGGCGTCGTTCATCATGGCGACGAAGCCGCCCTCGCTGCCCGCGACCGTCTCGGCGATCGCTGCCGCTGCTTCGTTGGCCGATACGCCGAGCATCGCGTAGAGCGCGTCCTCGAGCGACATGACGCTGCCCGGCACAAGCCCCGACTTAACGGCTTCCCGGGCGAGGGCCTTCTGCGAAAAGGAGACATCCTGGCCGAGCGCGACACGCCCCGCTTGCAGCTGCTCGAAGGTGACGTAGGCGGTCATCAGCTTCGTGGTCGAAGCCGGATACCAGGCGCGCCCGGCTTCCTTCGCGCGAAGGACTTCGAGACTCACCGCGTCGACGAGGAGCGACGGCGTGGCCTGGGCGGCGGGCGCGAACGCCGTCAGAAGGCAGATGAGGGCGCGGCGGATGAAGGTCGAGCGAGAAGGCACTACTGATACCGATATCGAGGTGATCTTATTGCTGGCGGGCTATCGCTAAAAATGTCGTCCAATGGAAACTGGATGCCGTGGAGCTTCCATCGCCATGGTCGACGAATCTGCCTGTGTGGTCCGTGGTCCGAATTTTCAGGTTCGACACTGGACGCCGAATTGCGGTCGCTTGATGGAGCGATCTTCGCGGGGCCGAGATCCGTCCCTGGTTGTCGCTTTCGCGCAACACTCGGCTCGCCTTGCCGCCGAGCAAGCCA
>JAEYUO010000124.1 GCA_023432465.1 Planctomycetota bacterium
CCACCGTCCCCGCCGAACAGGCCGCCCTTGCTCCCGCCGCCCAACCCCTCCTGCACGCGCTCGAACCAGTCCAGCAGGCCGCGGTTGTCTTCGTGCCCCAGGCTGTAGGTGTTCTCGATGCTCAGCATCGGCACGGCGTGCTTCACCGTCGTGAAGCCGTCGATCGGCTCGCCGCCGACGCGATGCGTCGGCGAATCGGGGTCATCCAGCTCTGGGTGCTCCCGTTCCAGCTGTGCAAGCTCCACCAGCAGCCGGTCGAACTCGACATCCGACATGATCGGCGCGGCGTGCGTGTAGTACGCGACATTGGCGCGTTCGAGGAGTTGGCGGAGCTCGGCGATGCGTGACGAGGGTGAGGGCTTTGACACGCCGACATCATACCGAAATCAGGTCGCCCATCAGCGAGAGCTGGCGACTGTCGGTGATCCGGCAGCGGGCGACGCGGCCGACCAGCATCTCCGCCTTCCCGGCCTGCGCCGGCGGCAGGTCGATGTGCACGATCAGGTCCCCATCGGTCCGGGCCGAGAGCTGCACGCCCCGTGGCGCGGCATCGGCCGCCGGGGCTTCATCTTCTGACAGGGGCGGCATGGCGCAGGCGGTCGGGGTTTCGTGGACGGCTTCGCTCGAGCCGAGCGGGCGACCGCCGATGGTCAGGGCGATGCCGCCCGGCTGGGCCGCAGCGCGGGCCGCACGCTTTTCCTCCCGCCGCGACAACCCCTCGATGAACACAGCGAGTTCCATCCCCACATACTCCGCGCCGACCTCTGTGCTGATGCGGGTCTGGAGCGCGAGCAGCTCGTTGTTCCGGCGGCGCTTCACGGCCTCGGGCACATCGTCGGGCAGCTTGTCGTAGGCGACGGTGCCCGGCCGCGGCGAGTACTTGAAGATGAAGCAGTTCTTGTAGCGGGCGCGTTCGAGCAGGCGTGCGGTGGCCTCGAAATCGTCATCGGTCTCGCCGGGGAAGCCGACGATGATGTCGCCGGCGACGGCGAGGGGGCGGCCGATCTCCGGCTGGTGCAGGAATGACCGGGCGCGGTCGAGGAACTCGAGGTATTCCTCGACGGTGTAGCCGCGGTTCATCGCCTTGAGCTGGCTGTTGGAGCCTGACTGGGCGGGCACGTGCAGGTAGCGGCAGATCCGCGGGTGGTCGCGGATGACCTGCAGGACATCATCGCCGAAGTCGCGCGGGTAGCTGGTGACGAAGCGGAGCCGCTGGATGGCGGGGACTTCATCGTGGATGCGGGCGAGCAGGTCGGCGAAGGTGGTGACGCCGCTGCCGCGGAACGGATCGGCACGGTGGCCGCCGGCGTATGACCGGCCCTTCTGGGGCTGGATGATGCCGTTGACGGTGACGGCGGCGCTGTGCTCGAAGCGGTAGTGGTTGACGGTCTGGCCGAGGAGGGTGATCTCGATGACGCCGGCATCGGCGAGTTTCTTGCACTCGTCGATGATGTGCTCGGGCGGGCGGTGGACTTCGGCCCCGCGCGTGAACGGCACGACGCAGTAGGTGCAGAACTTGTTGCACCCGCGGGTGATGCGGACGTACGCCGTCCCCTTGTGCTCCGCATTCGGAGACACGGCCCGGGACAGGTCCAGCATTTCCAGCGTGTCCTGTGCCGCGGCGAGGGTTCCGGAGCGGCGGGAGGTGCTGCCCTGGAGGGCGACCTGACGGGCGGAGGTTGCGGCGGCGGTTCGACGAAGGTCCGGGAGGAACTCAGAGGAAGCGGAGAGAGCAGAGGGACTCAGAGAGGAGGAGGATCGATTCGAAGAAGAGGCGAGTCCATGCGAATCCCCTCCGCTCATCTCGTCTTGCTCTGTTTCCCGCGTATTCCGTCCTGGTTCATCCGCCAGCAGCGAATCCCGCGTGCGGACGGCGTTATCGAGCAGGCCGGGGAGCTTGTCGAGTTCGCCCGGCCCGCACATGATGTCCACGACCGGCATCCGCTTGATCAGGTCTTCGCCATCGCGCTCGGCCATGCAGCCCAGGACGCCGACGACGATGTGCGGCTCGCGCTGCTTGCGGAGGCGGTCGAGGCCGAGTCGCGACCAGACCTTCTGCTCGGCGTGCTCGCGGACGGAGCAGGTGTTGTAAAGGATGACATCCGCCGTCTCCGGTTCGGAGACAAAGCGGTAGCCCATGGCGCGCAGCTGCCCGGCGACAAGCTCGGAATCGAGCTCGTTCATCTGGCAGCCGAAGGTCTCGAGATAGACGGAGCGGGAGGGCATGGGGCCGGATCATAGGGATCCGGCCAAATGGCAAATCGCAAATGGCCAAATGGCCAAAGACGGGGAATCAGCCGTCGCCCGCGGCGTGGGCGGAGGCGAGGGCGGGCTCATCGACGAACTCGGGCAGGTGCTCGCGGATCCAGGTTTCGGGATCGGCGCGGAGCTGGGCGACCTGTTCGTCGGTGAGGTCGCACGCATGCTGGAGGCAGCGGATGGCTTCCTCGAAGTCGGCGGGTTCGGCCGGGTCTTGTGTCGAGGGTTCGGGAGGGGGAGAAGGTGACGGGGTGAGCGGGGGACGAGAAGGGATGTCGGATGTGGGATGTCGGAAGTCGGATGTGGCAGGCGAAGACAGAGGGTGGGAAGAAGAGCCGGTAGAAAAGACAGGTGCCCTCACCGCCCGCTGCGCCCCCCCATTCGGCGCCTCCCCCCTGGGGGAGGTTGGACTCGGAGAGTCATCGGGGTGGTCGAAGTCACTCAGACGAGGGAGAGACTCCAGCGCGAACATCCGGACGGAGTTTGCCCCCTCAGTCTCGCGGCGCTTCGCTTGCTCGACAGCTCCCCCGTCGGGGTCGGGGGAGCAGGCTGCGCCACTACACACGCCACTCTTGGACGACGTTGACTGCGGCCGCGGCGGGCTGGTTGTGTTGACCGGCGTGAAGCGGGCGAGGCGCAGGAAGAGCCAGGAGGCGGAGAGGGCGATGCGCTGGCGGCGGAGGCGGTAAAGCTGGCCGCGGAGTGGGTCGGGGTGGTCGCCGGCTTCGGTGGGGAATGGGGCGTTGCTCTGCGGCGGTTCCGGGGTGGAGACCTCGATGAGGGTTCGCTTGAGGGAGGAGACGACCTCGGGGAGTGCGCTGGTGGCGGCGAGGCGGGTCGCAGAGGCGACGGCCGCGGAAAGCGCGGCGAGTTGTTCCTGGGTTTCGGGCTCGAGGAGCCAGAGGGTGAACTGGGGGAAGGGGATGTTGTGTGCCGCGGCGATGGCGGTGAGGGATTGCTGGCCGGAGGCGATGGCGGAGAGGAGGTCGGATGTGGGATGTCGCCCCCCCACAATGTCGGATGTAGGGGAGGACGGGGCACTTTCAGCTGGGTAAGTGCTTGTCTCGGCGATGGTTGGAGAGGACCCCGGCCGGCCAGTGGGGCTGGGCGGACGGTGAGCGGGGATGACCGCGGCGGCGGGCATGATCGGGAACAGTATGGCGTACGGATACCGATCTGTCAAGGACCGAGTACGGATTATGATAAGATCACATGGGGCGGCTTCCGCGGTGATCTGCGGGCATCGATCCTGGCCGCGTTGTGGCATGATGCGGATGCGGGCGAGAGCGAGTTCAAGCTCGCTCGGTCGGCGGGCGGCTCACGGGCGCAGGTGCGGAACTCGCTGGCGAACCTGGACATGACGGGTCGGGTGGAGAGGAGCGCGAGCGGGAAGGGGCGGGAGGGGCGGAGGAGGAGGACGCGGATTGGGCTGGGGGTGGGGGCTGGATAAAGCCATGGCGAGAACAGCACTGGCCACGCCTTAGAGCAGGCGTGGCCAGTGGCACTTCAAGGCAAAGGCGAGATGAGGCGTGCCACCCGCCGTGGACGCCGCGGTCGGCCAGCAAGCCCCGACCGTAGTAGACCGCTCTTCCCGCGTCGCTGCTCAGAGGCTCGTCCGGCACTACGCCAGTCAAGGGTCACGCCTTCGGCTTGCCCGCATCCTCGGTTTCACGCGTCGCTTCACTCACTAGCGAATCCAAGTGCGATCGGGCTGCCATTGCGCCCTTGATTGCCCTCACCGCTGCAGGTCGATACGCACGGCGAATCGGACCGATCAGAGAAAGCCCAATCCACACAGTGGCGCAGCCAATCGAAGTGCAAAGTAGCCACCGGGAAACATGCTTCCATTCCACCACATGCAATTGATCAAGAGTCGGTTGCATAGCCAACAGCCGACCCCGAATTTCCAAGGCGTGGGCTTTGCTCGATGCGTTCACGAAGCAATTCCACCACGGCATCGGAATACCCTCAACGAGCGCATCGAAAGTCTCTCCATCAAGCAAGAATGTGGGATCTATTGCTGTGGATGTCTGGGTCACTCGCATGCCACCGAGATTGACCCACTCAAATCGCATCCACGCAACAGTCGCAAGAAGCAAGCCGCGGTCAGCCTCCCGCCTCGGTGCCTCTCGCTGCAGGCGTTCCTCCCGAGACTCGATGCGCAATGGAACCAATTCGGCGAGACGAGTCGGCGTGGCCGAGCGGTTCTGATCAGCTGCGTCGACTTCAAGCCGCGCGGCGTCGAAACTCGCGAGATCCCACGTTGACGGATACGACACCAGACGCTTTGGTAGCTGACCCGACGCCCAGCTAAGAAGTAAGCACGCGACAGCTCCAATCAGCAGCAATCGCCGACTCCAGCGACCAAAGCCGCTTCGCTGCGATTGACGTGTCTCAAGCTCGGCTGGTAACATGCGCCAATCCTATATCCCGAACTGTCGCTGACTCGCGGAGTTGTCGATGTGTTGCCAGCACGCAGTTCCGTCACTCGCTCTTGGGCAGCAGCCGATCCAGTGTCCGGCGATCGGCTTCGAGGTCGTCGATCGTGTAGTTGGCGTGAACGCCGCGGTCGGCCAGCCAACGCTGGGTATCCCACCGCGATTCGTGCTTGAGCAGGTGCTTCACCGTGGCCTCGCCGAACTTGCCGGATCGGTAGCCCTCGATCACCAACGCCTCGAACGCGGCTTGGTCCAACGCACCGCCCCATGCGTCGCGGAACGCCTTGGCCGCGTCGTCTGAGATGTTCAAGATCAGGCTCATTCGTGTGGTCACCTTGGCAGAACTTCGTCCCGAATGATACATCGCGAATTGCCCCACGGCATCCCCTTGCATCGCCGGTGGATGTCGCGGCGCTGCTGAGCGAGTCAAGATCGAGTCAAGGCGGCGACGTGGCCTCGGGCAACACTTTGTAAGTGTACAGGATCAGCGAGATCACGACTTTCGGAATCGGCAGGCGGCTGTATCGCAAGCACCGGGAAGCAATTCGGTTGACAGAGTTTCGCCGTACGGTCAAGGACGAGGATTCCCGTGCTATTGCAATCGCGACGCTTTCTCAGGCGGCTCCGCGCGGGCCGTCGCCAAGGCCGCCATTCGCATCGACGACGCGCCGGGTCCACTCGGACTTCTCGCTGAGGCGGTCAGTGGTACGAGTTGAAGTCCGCTGATGCCAGAGGAAGGGGCGGCCCCTTCCTCCGGCACCTCCAACCCCGGGGAGGGCGACGGAGGACCGGACTCGGTGATGAGCGGGGCGGGTCTTTGGGCTCTACGTCTTCTGGGCATACTTGATCGGGTTGGCCGCGCCGCGTTTGCGGTATTCGTCGGGGATGCGCTTGCCGACGTACTCGCGCTGGATGGCCTCGGGGGCTTCGCGGCCGTTGAAGGCGTAGCGGCCGGGGGCATCTTGCCTGCCGGGGAAGTTCGCAGCGGTGGCTTCGAGCCATTCGTCGGCAATGAACGCGCCCTTGATGACGCCGTGCATGGTCGCGAGGACGATGTCGGCCTTGCGGGCCTTGGCCGCGCTGATCTTCCAGGCGTAACGCGTGGCTTCGTAGAGCGAAGTCTCGGCGAATGCACTGCGGTTGACGCTGATGAGGATGGCGTTGTGGCGGAAGACAGCGGGCTCGGCGGCGTATTCGCGGATGATCTCGAGGGCGTGCATTGCGCCGAACTCGTTGCCGCCGACGCCGCCGGCTTCGTTGGTCAGGCCGGGGTAGGCATCCATGAGCGCGGATTCGACTTCGAAGGCGGTTGAGTCGTCCATGCCGTGGCGGTGGATGACGTGGGCGACCTCGAAGCCTGCGAGGCGGATCTCACGGATGCGTTTCATCTTGTTGTCGAGGTCATCGCCTTCGATGCCCTGCTCGCCATGAATGTGGGCGAAGACGCGGTTGCCTCGGCCCTTGCCGACATAGAAGGTTTCGCCGTTGCGCGGGTCGATGAGGCGGTAGACGTAGGTCTTGAGCTTCTCGATGACCTCGGGCGGAAAGGCGGTGAGGGGCGGGGGGGACATTGTGAGGAGATCGTAACGGAGGGAGGG
>JAEYUO010000126.1 GCA_023432465.1 Planctomycetota bacterium
CCCTCCCTCAAGGCGATGACCAGGCTCCAGTTACACCCGCGCCGGCTTGCCGGACTTGATGGAAGCAGAGAGCTTGGGCTCGTCTGCCTCGCGAGCTTGTGCCGCGAGGCGGTGGTCCTGAATCGCCTTGACGCCCCAGTCGCCCTGCTGCAGCGCACTGATGGCCTTGGCCGCCGCGATCGCGCCGGTGATGGTGGTGATCAGCGGCACCCCGAGCCGGACGGTCTGGGCTCGGATCCGGCCCTCGTCGGTCTTCCATCCCGTACGCGTCGGGGTGTTGATGACGAGGTTGATCTTCCCGTCGGTCATCAGGTCGATGACGTTGGGACGTACGCCCGAGTCGATCTTCTGAATGATGGTGACTTCAACCCCGGCGGCGCGGAGGTGTCCGCCCGTGCCCTCGGTCGAGTAGATCGCAAAGCCCGCATCGCGCATGAGCTTCGCCGGGCCGACGACCTTTGCCCGGTCCGCCGCGCGGACGGAGATGAACACCGCGCCGCTGGTCGGCAGCGTGATGCCCGCGGCCATCTGGCTCTTGGCGAAGGCGATCGGGAACGACGAATCGATCCCCATGACCTCGCCGGTCGAGCGCATCTCCGGGCCGAGGATGACGTCCACGCCGGGGAACTTGCTGAAGGGGAAGACACATTCCTTCACGGCGTAGGCACCGGTGTCGGCGACCTCGGCCGCGCCGAGCTCGCCGAGCGACTTGCCCATCATCAGCTTCGCCGCCAGCCGCGGCCAGGGGACGTGTGTCGCCTTGCCGACGAACGGCGCGGTGCGTGACGCACGCGGGTTCACCTCGAGGATGTAGATCTTGTCGCCCTCGCCGTTGCTGTTCTCACGCACGACGGCCATCTGCACGTTCATCAGGCCGCGGACCTTGAGCGCCCTCGCAAGCTCGCGGCTGATGCGGCGGATCTCCTTGACCGTCGCGGGGGCGAGCGACCAGGGGGGGATGGTGCACGCAGAGTCACCGGAGTGGATGCCGGCCTGCTCGATGTGCTCCATGACGCCGCAGACCAGGGCCTCACCGGTATCGGTCTGGCCCGTCGGGTCAAAGTCCGCGATGACATCGACATCGACCTCGGTCGCGTCGTCGAGGAAGCGGTCGATGAGGACGGGCGCGCCGTCGAGCTCGGAGATGTTCACCGCCGTCGCCATGTAGTGGCGGAGGGCCTTCTCGTCGGGGCAGATTTCCATGCCGCGGCCGCCGAGGACGTAGGACGGGCGGACGAGCACCGGATAGCCGATCGCGCCGGCGATCTGCACGGCCTGCTCGAGGGAGCGGGCGATGCCGCTGGGCGGCTTGTGCAGACCGAGCTTGTTGAGGAGGGCATCGAACCGGTCGCGGTCCTCGGCAAGGTCGATGGAATCGACGCTCGTGCCGATGATGGGCGCGCCGGCGGTGACGAGGCCCTTGGCGAGGTTGAGGGGCGTCTGGCCGCCGAACTGGACGATGAGGCCGAGAACGGAGCGAGAAATGTGGGATGTGGGATGTGGGATGTCAGATGCGGGAGAGCCGAGTCGTTCGACGACGTTCAGAACATCTTCGAGCGTGAGGGGTTCGAAGAAAAGCAGGTCGCTGGTGTCGTAGTCGGTCGAGACCGTCTCGGGGTTCGAGTTGATCATCACCGACTCGTAGCCGAGTTCGCGTGCGGCGAAGCTCGCGTGCACGCAGCAGTAGTCGAACTCGATTCCCTGGCCGATGCGGTTGGGGCCGCCGCCGAGGATGATGACCTTCTGCTTGTCGGAGACGCGGATCTCATCCTCAGCAGATTTTGGATTTTGGATTTTGGATTGCGGATTGGAGGAGTCGGTGACGACCGCTGATGTCTCGTACGTGCTGTAGTAGTACGGCGTAACCGCTTCGAACTCGGCCGCGCAGGTGTCAACGAGCTTGTAGACGGGCTCGATGCCCTGGCCCTTGCGGAACGCGCGGACGTGCAGGATCGACGCGGGCGTGATGGTGCCGAGGTAGAGCATCGCGAACTGGGCATCGGAATAGCCGAGCTGCTTGGCGCGGAAGAGCACCTCCCGCGGCATGTCTTCCAGCTTCTTGTAGGAGCAGAGCACATCCTCAAACTCGACGAGCCGACGGAACTGATCCAGGAAGAAGGGGTCGATCTTGCAGAGGTCGAAGATCTTGGAATCCGACCAGCCCATCTTCATGGCGTAGCGGATGTACCACAGGCGACCCTGGCTGGGGACGGCGAGCTTGCGGGCGAGCTTCTCCTCGGGGATCGGCCACTCGAGCTCCGACGAGTCCGCCAGCTTGGTGCCCGGCTCGACGCGCTCGCCCGCCTGCTTCCATGCCAGCCAGGCGTCGTTGCGGTCAAGGCCGAAGCCGAATCGCTTCACCTCCATCGAGCGGATCGCCTTCTGGAAGCTCTCGGCGAAGGTGCGGCCGATCGCCATGCCCTCGCCGACGGACTTCATCTGTGTCGTCAGCGTCTCATCCGCTTCGGGGAACTTCTCGAAGGTCCAGCGCGGGATCTTGGTGACGATGTAGTCGATCGCGGGCTCGAAGCACGCGCTGGTGGTGCCGGTGATGTCGTTTCGCAGTTCATCCAGCGTGTACCCGACCGCCAGCTTCGCGGCGATCTTCGCGATCGGGAAGCCGGTCGCCTTGGACGCGAGCGCGGACGATCGCGAGACACGCGGGTTCATCTCGACGACGACCATCTCGAACGGCTTCTTCCCGTCCGGCCCCGGCGTCGGGTTCGGATTGACGGCGAACTGCACGTTGGATCCGCCGCATTCGACGCCGACTTCGCGCATGATGGCGAACGCGGCATCGCGCATCGCCTGATACTCCTTGTCGGTCAGCGTCAGCGCGGGGGCGATGGTTACCGAATCGCCGGTGTGCACGCCCATCGGATCGATGTTCTCGATCGAGCAGACGATGATGCAGTTGTCCTTCTTGTCGCGGACGACTTCGAGTTCGTATTCCTTCCAGCCCAGGACGGACTGATCGAGCTGGACCTGTCCGATCATGCTGGCGCGGAGGCCGCGGGTGACGATGTCGTCGAACTCCTCGCGGTTGTAGGCGATACCGCCGCCGGAGCCGCCGAGGGTGAACGCGGGGCGGATGATGGCGGGGAGGCCGATCTGCTCGAGGAAGGCGTGGGCTTCGTCGAGGGTCTTGACGGTGAGGCAGAGCGGCATTTTGAGGCCGCAGTTCTTGACGACTTCCATGAAGGCCTTGCGGTCTTCTGCGCGGTGGATGACGTGGCGGTTCGCGCCGATCATCTCGACGTCGAACTCCTTGAGCGTGCCGTTGTCGAAGAGGGCGCAGGCGCAGTTGAGGGCGGTCTGTCCGCCGAGGGTGGGCAGGAGGGCGTGGATGGGGTCGCCAATGCGCTTCTGTTCGGCGATGATCTTGCGGACGGATTCGGGGGTGATGGGCTCGATGTAGGTTCGGTCGGAAAACTCCGGGTCCGTCATGATGGTCGCCGGGTTGGAGTTCACCAGGATGACCCGGTAGCCCTCAGCGCGCAGTGTTTTGCAGGCCTGCGTGCCGGAATAGTCGAACTCGCACCCCTGTCCGATGACAATGGGGCCGGAACCGATGATCAGGATGGTCTTGATATCCGTGCGTTTGGGCATCGCGGCCGGCTCTCCCCGCTTGCGCTGATCTGCCACCCGGCGCGTCGCTCCGCGGCGAGCCTTTGAGCATCGCCGCGATGGGCGGCGATGTGTGCGAGGGGGACAGTGGGCGCAAACTCCGGAAGAATAGCGCGAATCCTGACCCACTTCCGGAAATCCGGACAAGCGGTTCGAGCTACCGGCGGCCATGCAGCAGGTTGAGCCCCTTGGCGATGGCCAGCTCAAGGTCCGGGCAGACATCCCGCGGGTCCAGCGCCTCGCCCGTGCCTGCCCGCCGGAGCTGCTCGACCTGCTCGTGGCTGAGCCCGGCGAGGATCAGGTGGCGGTTCTGTGCCCGCATGCGACCGAGCACGGCCCGCAGTTCCATCACCGAGTTGGCATCGATCTGGCTCACCTGTTCGAGGTCGAGCACGACGACATCCGCGGTGGGCGGGAGCCGCTCCACCCATGCCAGCAGGTTGGGCATCCGGTGCACGGGGCCCTGGCGTGCTGCATCGCGTCGCAGGTGAAAGACCGCCAGGCGCGGGTCCAGGTCAAGCCCGCCGTTGCCCATCAGGGTGGAGGGCTCGATCTCGGCGATCGGGCGACGGACATCCTGGAAGATGATCCACGCGAGGAAGAGCACGGGGGGCACCATCGCCAGGCGGGGTTCGAGCGTGTATCCGGCTGTCCCGAGCCCGGCCCCGAGCGCGAAGGACCCGACGATGGACAGGAGCAGTACCAGGCGCATGGCGGTGGGGTGGTGCTGCGCGCTGTGGACGAGGGATTCCGCCGAGCCCGGCGGGACGTTGCGGCGCCGGTCCTTGATCCACAGCAGGAACTGCGCGGTCTCGAGGCCGAGATCGGTCAGCACTCCGGTGACATGGGTGGTGCGCACGACGCCGTTGGAGATCCGGGTGATTGTCGCGTTCTGCAGGCCCATGGCCAGTGAGGCGGTTCCGGTCATCAGGTAGAGCGGCAGTCCGCGCTCGGTCGTGCCGAACTCGTGCAGCTCCACGCCCACCGCGAAGAGGGCCAGGAGCGAGGCTTCCAGCGCCATGGGCAGGACGTAAATGGACTCCCAGTGGCGCCGGCGGCCAAACTCGGTCGACAGCCCTGAGAGCGCCGCCCCGAGGAAGAAGGTGAGCAGGAGCCAGAGAGAGAACCCGACGAGGCCCCATGTGCCTGTTGCGATGCCGCGGCCGACGTCCGAAGCGGTTCCCGAAACGTGGGAGGTGACGTGGCCGCAGGTCAGGAGCGCGACGATGTTCGTATAGCCCGCCACCCAGGCCAGCGTGATCGCGAGCCTGGCCTGCTGGGTGAAGGAGTGAGCCTGAACGATGAACAACCGCGATGCTCCAACCGTTTCCGGATCGCTGGCGAAGCGTATCCCTTCCGCCCAATGGCGCTCCGCGACAGATCTTCATCGGTTGATGCGCGCGAAAGTCCGGGTGCATTGAGCCCAATAACATGCCGGAGCAGTTCGAACCGGGAGAATCACCGATGCTTGTTTCGCTTGTCGCAGCGTGCCTGATTAGCGCGGGATCTGCATCAATCTGCTCGATCGTGCATGAGCAGCCGCCCGCCGCGGCGGCTGACGCGACGGACGTTTCCGCAGCGGGCTCGTGGGCCGGGGGGATCAAGCTTCCCGGCGTGGAGCTGAAGATTCATGTCGTGCTGGCGGTCGCCGAGGGCGCGTGGACCGGCACGATCGATATCCCGCAGCAGGGAGCCAAGGGGCTGGCGCTTCAGGAGATCACGGTTGAGGGGGAGTCGGTTTCGTTCCAGATCGCGACCATTCCGGGCGAGCCGACGTTTCGGGGCAGGCGCGAAGGGGCGGACACGATCGCCGGTGATTTCTTTCAAGGTGGCCAGACATTCCCGTTCGAGCTTGCGCGCGGCGAGCCCGTCAAGGCCAAACGACCGCAGAACCCGGTCCCTCCGTTTCCATACGCCGAAGAGCAGATGAAGGTCACGCGCGGCGATGTCACACTCGCCGGAACGCTGACCATCCCCGAGGGCAAGGGGCCGTTCCCCGCGGTGATCCTCGTCAGCGGCAGCGGACCACAGAACCGCGATGAGGAGATCTTCGAGCACCGGCCGTTCGCGGTGTGGGCAGACTACCTCAGCCGCAATGGCATCATGGTGCTGCGCTACGACGACCGGGGCGTGGGCGAATCGTCGGGCAACCACGCCGAGGCGACGAGCACCATTCTCGCGGGCGATGCGGAGGCCTGGGTGGGTTGCCTGAAGAAGCGACCGGATGTGCAGTCTGTCGGCATCATGGGCCACAGTGAGGGGGGGATCATCGCCCCGATGGTCGCCGCGAGGAACCCGGATGTGGCGTTCATCGTGATGCTCGCGGGGACGGGTGTCAGCGGGGCGGAGGTCTTGATCGAGCAGAACCGTGCGCTGGCTCGCGCATCGGGCGCTTCGGCCGAGCAGTGCGACCAGATTGCGGCCGCGGCCCGAGAGGTGTTTGAAGCGCTGGCGGCGGGCGCGGAGCCGCAGGCTGTGCGCGGCAAGATGCTTGAACTGGTCAAGGCGCAGACGGGCAACGCGGAGGCGGATGCGACGATGGAGCAGGCCGTTGCGCAGGCGGCGGCGGGGCTGGAGCAGCCCTGGTTTCGGGAGTTCATCCGGCACGACCCGGCGGCGGACCTCCGCAAGGTGAAGGTGCCGGTGCTTGCTTTGTTTGGGGAGAAGGATGTGCAGGTGGTGCCCTCGCAGAACGAGGAGCCTGTCCGGGCCGCGCTCAAGGCGGCGGGCAACACGCGCGTCACGGTCAAAGTCATTCCCGGGGCGAATCACCTCTTCCAGCAGTGCGAGACAGGCGGGGTGGATGAGTACGAGAAGATCGAAACGACGATCGATCCCGCGGTGCTGGAACTTGTTGGCGGGTGGATTCTGGAGAACGCCCGGAAGCCGGATTGACTTGGCGCGAACACCGCTGCAGCGGGTTCGTAGATGCCACGCGGCCGATCTGTTCCGGCCGTGCAGGGTCCGGTAGGCATCGTGTTCTCCGCCCGGGAGGTGTTGGGCTCAACTGGGGGCCCTACCTTTACGATGCCCATCGGAGGCGGAGAGAGCGTGCCGAACATACGCCGCACCTCCGATTGTTCCGGTCTGACCTCTCGGAGTTCAACAAGATGTGCGGAATCGTCGCCTACACGGGCTCGAAGAACTGCCAGAGTCTGATGCTCGAGGGCCTGAAGCGGCTGGAGTATCGCGGGTATGACTCAGCGGGGATCGCCACGATCGAGGGCGGGCGGATCCGTGTGGTCAAGACGATCGGCCGGGTGACGAATCTCGAGGAAAAACTGGAGGAGGTCGGCGGGGTTCGCGGCACCATCGGCATGTGCCACACGCGATGGGCGACGCACGGCGGCGTGACCGACCCCAACGCCCACCCGCACACCGACGACAAGGCGGGTATCTGCCTCATCCACAACGGCATCATCGAGAACTACGCCTCCCTGAAGACCTATTTGCAGGAGAAGGGGCACAAGTTCACCAGCGAGACGGACACCGAGGTGCTCGCGATGCTGATCGGCGAGCTGTATGACGGCGATCTGGAGGCGGCGGTGCAGGCCGCGCTGCGCGAGGTGACGGGGGCGTACGGCATCGTCGTCATGTGCGAGAATGAGCCTGACACGCTTGTGGCCGCGCGCAAGGGCAGCCCGCTGATGGTCGGTGTGGGCGATGGGGAGTTCATTATCGCCTCCGATGGCGCGGCGATCGTTTCGCACACATCGCAGGCGTTCACGCTGGAGGATTACCAGGTCGTCAAGGTGACGCCGAAGGGGTTCCGGACCAGCACGATCCACAACATCCCGGTGACGCCGAAGGTGCAGCAGCTTGAGATCGAGCTTGAAGAGATCGAGCTGGGTGCGTTCACGCACTTCATGCAGAAGGAGATCTTCGAGCAGCCCAAGGCGCTGGCGAACACTTTCCGCGGCCGTATCGACTCGCGAGACGGCAAGGTCGTGCTTGGCGGCGTCTCGGCGCTCGCGAAGGAACTGACCAAGACCAAGCGGGTGATCCTGCTGGGGCAGGGCACGGCCCTGCACGCATCGATGATCGGCGAATACATGCTCGAGGACCTGGCGAAGGTCAGCGCGGTCGCGGAGTACGCCAGCGAGTTCCGCTACCGCAACCCCATCATCGAGGATGGCTCCGTCGCAATCGCCGTGTCGCAATCGGGCGAAACCGCCGACACCCTCGCCGCGCTGATGGAGGCCAAGGAACGCGGCGCGCTCGCGCTGGGCGCGATCAACGTCGTCGGCTCAACGATCGCGCGCGAGACCGATGCGGGTGTGTACCTGCGCGTCGGCCCGGAGATCGGCGTCGCGAGCACCAAGGCGTTTGTGGGGCAGGTGGCGGTGCTCACGCTCCTCACCCTGTGGCTTGCGCGGCGGCGGCAGATGTCCGCCGACCAGTGCGGCGAACTGCTCAAAGAGCTCGAGACCGTTCCGGCGAAGATCGAGCGGATCCTGGAGCAGGACCAACTCATCAAGAAGGTCACCGAGAAGTACATCGAGCGAGAGAACTGGCTGTTCCTCGGCCGCGGGTACAACTACCCGACCGCCCTCGAAGGCGCGCTCAAGCTCAAGGAAATCTCGTACATCCACGCCGAGGGCATGCCCGCGGCGGAAATGAAGCACGGGCCGATCGCCCTCATCAACGAGGGCATGCCCGCCGTCTTCATCGCCAACCGCGGCCGTCAGTACGACAAGGTGATGAGCAACATCTCCGAGGTCAAGGCCCGCGGCGGACACGTGATCGCCGTCGCCACCGAGGGCGATACGCAGATCGGCAAGCACGCCCACGATGTGTTCTACGTCCCGGATATCGCCGAGCCGCTGTCGCCAATGCTGACGGTCATCCCGCTGCAACTGATGGCGTATCACGCCGCGGTCTTGCGGGGGCATGATGTCGATAAGCCGCGGAACTTGGCCAAGAGCGTGACGGTGGAGTGAATCCATCCTCTCCGTGCCATCGACCTCCCGGTCGGCGGGGGGGAGGCGATAATCCGGCCCTGCCATAAGAGCCGCCTTCCACGCCCCAACGGGGCGTCGGGTTGTAGCCACGGTCCAGGACCGCGCAGCGGTGCGCAGACCGTGGATTCAGTGCACTGCCCCCGTGCCCCCGTGCCCCCGTGCCCCCGTGCCCCCGTGCC
>JAEYUO010000016.1 GCA_023432465.1 Planctomycetota bacterium
CCCCCCACCATTCCAAACAGCGCCTCGCCGATCCGCACCATCGTCCCGTGATACGCGCGCGAACGGAACGCGCCGCACGAGTTCGAGGCGTGCACCTCAAGCTCCGCAATCCCCCCAGCTACCACCGTTCCCCGCGGCCCGATGATCGCCGGGTTGTGCCCGCTCGCCGCCGCGGCCTTGAGCATCGGGCTCACACGATCCACAAACCCGCGGAACATCGACCACTGCTCCGCCGTGTGCGACGGGTCATCCCCCGGCGCGGAGAAGTGCGTCATCAACCCCGCCAGCCGCACCCGCCCGGAGGTCAGCACCCGCTCAACGATCTTCTCCGCATCCTCGGCGCGCTCCCCGCCGCGCGACAAACCCGTATCCAGTTGCACATGCACCGGCACGCTCACGCCCACGCGCCCGGCAAGCTCGCTCACCGCAACCAGTTGGTCCAGATCGTGAATCACCAGGTGCAGCCGTCCGCCCGCCGCGGCCCGGTACAGCGGGTCGTTGCGATCCACCCCCGCCACGGGCATGAGCACCAGGATCGGCGAGTCGTGCACCGATTCAAACAGCGCCCTCGCCTCATCCAGGTTGTACACCGCGAACATCTTCGCCCCGGCGACCGCAAGCCGCTTGGCGATCCGCGCAGCACCCATCCCGTACGCGTCCTGCTTCAGAACCGCGCACACCCCCGCCCCGCCGATCGTCCGATCCGGCCCAGGACCCACCACCCGCTGCACCCGGGCAAGGTTGCGTTCAATCGCTCCAAGGTCGATCTCTAGTCGGCTTGTGGACACACCTGCTCCCGCGGCTCGCCCATGCCCCAAAGGCCGCGATTCCCGCTGTCCTTGTATCGACCCGTCGGATTCCCTACGATCACCAGCGGTCACACGTGCCGCGGCGGGCTTGATCCTACGCCGCAGGGCATTCCTCAAAAACGCGATCTTCCGCACACGCATGATGTCAGACACAGACCAGCCGTCCGCTCCAGATCACCGTCCCGAAGGTTCCGGCTCGCCCGGCGATGGCCAGCCGCGCAAGCGACGACGCCGACGCCGAGGTGGTGGCGGCGGCCAGCCCGGCGGTGGTGGCGGTGGGGGGGGTGGGGGGGGCGGTCCCTCGCGCGAGAGCCAGCATCACGATGGCGGCGGCTCGGGCGCCGGGCTTGCCGCCGGAAATCGCCTCAGCCGCGTTCGTGCCGAAGCGCCCCCGCCCCCGCCCAAGGATGGCAAGGACGACATCTTCGACCGATCCAAGCAGTTTGCGGATCTGGGTTTACGCGAAGATGTCCTCCGCGGCATCACCGAGGCCGGCTACTTCTTCCCGACCTACATCCAGGCCCGCATCATCCCGCTGATCCTCAGCGGCCGCGATGTCCTCGGCCAGGCCAAGACCGGCACCGGCAAGACCGCCGCCTTCGGCCTCCCCCTCCTCTCCCGGATCACCAAGGGCACGCCCTTCCAGGCGATCGTGCTGGTCCCCACGCGCGAGCTCGCGCTGCAGGTCGCGGCGGACCTCGCCGAACTCGGCAGATACTCAGACCTGTCGATCCTCCCCGTCTACGGCGGGCAGAACATCGCCACCCAGGCCAAGTACCTCTCCCGCGGCCCGGAGATCATCGTCGCCACCCCCGGCCGCATCATGGACATGGTCGAACGCGGCTATCTCCACTACGGCAATGTGAAGATGGCGGTCCTCGACGAAGTCGATCGCATGCTCGACATCGGCTTCCGCGATGACATCCGCCGCATCCTCAAGATGTGCCCGGTCGAGCGGCAGACCGTCTTTGTCTCCGCGACCATCTCCCACGAGATCGAATCCCTCGCCCGCGCCCACGCACGGGATGCCGAGAAGATCGTCGCGGCGGAAGGCTCCCTCACCGTCAAGCTCGTCAAGCAGTTCTACCTCGCGGTCCAGCCGTGGGACAAGCGGGCCCTGCTCGCGCACCTGCTCTCCCACGAGGAACCCGCCCTCACGGTGGTCTTCTGCCGCATGAAGCGGACCGTGGATGAGCTGGTCGTCTACCTCGCCCGCAAGGGCGTCGTCGCCCACGCCATCCACGGCGACATGTACCAGGCCAAGCGCAACAAGGTCATCGACCAGCTCCGCTCCGGCGAGCTCTCCGTGCTCATCGCCTCGGACCTCGCGTCCCGCGGCCTCGATGTTGACGGCATCACCCACGTCATCAACTACGACCTCCCGGAAGATCCGGAGATCTACGTCCACCGCATCGGCCGCACGGCCCGCGCGGGCAAGGATGGCATCGCGTGGTCCCTCGTCACGCCCGAGCAGGGTCCGCTGCTGACCACCATCGAGCTGTTCATCAACGCCGAGATCCCCAAGCTCGAATACCCGGACTTCACCCCCGGCCCCGTCCCCGCCGGAGTGCTCCAGAGCAAGGCGCTCGATGAGAAGCGCCTGCAGGTCGCCAAGCAGTACAACCGCTTCGCGACCACCGGCCCCGCGGCGATCGGGCACATCTCCAGCCCAAGCCCCGCGGACGCAGACACCACCCGATTCCCGGGAGGAGTCATCCCAAAGGGCATGCCAAACAAGCGCATGATGGGGCGTGTGAAAACTGCGCGTTCAATGAAAGCCGCGATTTCGCAGACCCTGATGCCCAAAGCCGATCAATCACCCCCCCAGTCGCCGCCGATGAGCACGGGCGAGTCGTGAGTTTGGCCGACCCTCGGACGAAACGGTCGTCCGGGCAGGGTTTTTGGTTGCAGTTCCCCAGCTTCTCGTTTAGATTGAAGATACCCAAATGCTCCGCGCGTTGCGGTGCGGGCCCCGTTCGGGGCCTGGCGTTCGTTCACGGAAGTTCGTCCGTGGTTTCGAGTAGTCGAAAGAAGAAGAGGTGTATGCATGAGAACTCGTTCCTGTAATGTCGTGCGGGCCACGCTTGTGGCCTGCGGGACGGTGGGACTGTTGGCGTCGCTCGCGACCGCCCAGCAGACCCGCAAGCCGCTGGCCCCCGAAGTTCAGAAGAAGCTCGCCGAGCAGCAGAAGCCCTCCGAGAACGCCAACAAGGCACCTCAGGCTTCCGTGACCGGCGCGAACAAGGGCAACAAGTCGAACAACCAGGTCGCTCAGGCCGGCGGCGGCATGACGATCGTCCGCGGCCCCAGCCTCGCTGCTGACGACTGCGCGCTTGCCCCGATTGTCAACGAAGGCTCGTTCGGCTTCGATCTTTTCGGCTTCACCGGTACGGATATCACATCCTGCACCTTCAGCGACACCGCCGACGGCTGGTGGCAGTACACGGCCACTTCCGATGGAATCGCGACGGTCTCCACCTGCGGTGGCACGGGCGATACCAGCCTCTCCGCATTCTCCGGATGCGGCGGCTCGCAGATCGCCTGCAACGATGACGCCTGCGGTCTGCTCTCGACCATCAACTTCCCCGTGACCAACGGCGGCACCTACTGGGTCCGCGTTGCCGGCTACAACAACACCACCCCCGCCGGCACCGCGACGATCTCCGTCTCCGGCGGCGGCGGCCCCGCCAACGACAACTGCAATTCCGCAACCGTCGTCAACGAGGGCACCCACGCCTACGACCTCTTCGGCGCGACCAACGACTGGGCCGGCTCCTGCGGCGCATCCACGGCGGCCGAGGACGTCTGGTTCGAGTACCAGGCCACCCAGACCGGCAACGCCACCGTCACCACCTGCGGCCTCGCCGGGTCTGACACCGTTCTGGCGGTCCTCGCCGGGTGCGGCGGCCCCGAGATCGGCTGCAGCGACGATGCCTGCGGCGCGCAGTCCACGGTCAGCTTCCCCGTGACCTCCGGCAGCTCCTACTGGGTCCGCGTCGCCGACTTCAACGGCGGCACCCACGCGGGCAGCGTCGGCATCTCCGTTGCGCCCCCGGCGACCAACGAGGCGTGCGATGTCTCCAACCCCGTCCTGACCCTCGGCGTCCCCGCGTTCGGCGACAACTCCGGCGCGACGACCGACACCTTCCTCAGCGACATCTGCGGGCCGTTCATCGGCTCCGGTGGCGAGGCGGACCTCTTCTACCAGTTCACCGCTGGCGCCGATGAGACCTACCGCTTCAGCACCTGCGGCTCCACCCTCGACACCGTGATCGCGGTGTTCGGCGGCTGCCCCGCGGACGAGTTCATCAACTTCCTCGGCTGCAACGACGACTTCTGTGGCGTCCAGTCCTCGGTGGACATCCCCCTGACCACTGGCCAGACGGTCTACGTCCGCGTCTCCAGCTACGCCGGCGGCCCCCAGGGCGCGTTCCAGGTCCAGGTCGAGGTGGCCCCGCCCCCGGCGACCAACGAGAACTGCGACATCGCGAACCCCGAAGTCTTCCTCAATACCCCCGAGTTCGGTGACACCACCGGCACCGCGAGCGACGTCATCGTCGATGGTCCCTGTACCTTCGGCGGCGCTCCTTCCACCAACGACCTCTTCTACCGCTTCACCGCGCCCGCGGCCGGCTGCTACGACGTCTCCCTCTGTGGTTCGGGCTACGACACCAACCTCTCGATCTTCAGCGGCTGCCCCGCGGATCAGTTCATCAACCTCCTCGGCTGCAACGACGACTTCTGCGGTCTGCAGTCCCAGGTGAGCGGCCTCCAGCTCGCCGCCAACCAGGAGATCTACATCCGCGTTGCCGGTTGGAACGGCGCTGCGGGTTCCTTCACGCTGACCGTCACCGATTCCCCGGCCCCCACGCCCCCCCCGGTGTGCGTGGACGGAACCGGCGCGACGTTCGTTGAGAACGAGGCCAACTGCGGCATCGCCGGCGGCGACAACGTCAACGGCGGCTGCAACTCCCCCAGCCTCGCGGTTCAGTCCGTGAACGTCGGCGACATCATCTTCGGCAGCGGTGCGTTCGACGGAGCGACCCGCGACACCGACTGGTACGAGTTCAGCGTCGGCGCTGACACCGAGGTGACCCTCAGCCTCACCGCTGAGTTCACCGCGGACATCTTCTTCATGAACACCAGCTGCCCGACCAGCCTCATCTCCGGCGTGGTCACGGTTCCGGCCTGTACGCCCGGCAGCGTCAGCTTCTGCTTCGCCCCGGGCACCTACCGCTTCTTCATCGGCGCCAACTTCGACGCGGGCAACGCCGCCTGCGCGGGTTGCGGCCTCACCGATGGCGCCGACTACGTCGCCACCCTCTCCGGCGTTCCCTGCGTCCCGCCCCCGCCCCCGGCCGATGAGTGCGACATGGCCGGCGTCGTGACCGCCCCCTCGACCACCAACGGCTCGACGGTCGGTCTGACGGGTTCGGACATCACGTCCTGCACCACGGGTGACGCCATCGATGGCTGGTACCAGCTCACCGCTCCCGTCACCGGCTCCTACACCATCAGCCTGTGCGGCAGCGTGTACGACACGGCTCTGTCGGTCTGGGGTGATTGCCCGCCCGTCACCGAGCTCGCCTGCAACGACGACTTCTGCGGCCTCCAGTCCCAGGTCACCCTCGACCTGACCAGCGGCGAGACCTACTACATCCGCGTCTCGGGCTACAACGGCGCGGCCGGCACCTTCGTGCTGGACATCTCCGCTCCGCCGATCCCGACCGGCGCCTGCTGCGTCGGCAACGCCTGCACCGTTGAGACCGAGGCCGACTGCCTCGCCAACAGCGGCTCCTACCAGGGCGATGGCACCAACTGTGATGGCGGCATCACCGGCGGTACCGTCTCCTCCAGCAGCCCGTTCGCGGCGATCCCGGACTCGACCTTTGGCAGCCTCACCGACACCCTCACGGGCTCGGGCGGCACCATCTCGAATCTGCTGGTTTCTCTCGAGATCGCTCACACGTGGCAGGGCGACCTCCGCGTTGAGCTGACCCACGTGAACTCCGGCACGACCGTCACGCTGGTGGATCAGCCCGGCACCCCCGGCCCCGGCCAGGGCTTCGGCTTCTCCGAGAACAACTACGGCTCCTCGGGCAACCCCTTCATCCTCTTCGATGGCGCGG
Source organism: Planctomycetota bacterium (assembly GCA_023432465.1). Classification (GTDB taxonomy): domain Bacteria; phylum Planctomycetota; class Phycisphaerae; order Phycisphaerales; family UBA1924; genus JAHBXL01. The sequence continues at coordinate 5,939 of JAEYUO010000016.1, forward strand.
CCCAGACCTACGACACGCCGCAGATTGCCGCCCCCGGCATCCTCAACGTCTCGGGTACCTGGAAGCCCGACCTCGGACCTCTGTCCGCCTTCAACGGGCTCGACGCCAACAGCGATTGGACCCTCACCATCACCGACAACGCGGGTGGTGACACCGGTGCGCTCAACTCGTGGTCGATCAACGTCAATCCGACGATCGACAACCCGTGCAGCGGCCCGGCGTTCTGCGATGCGGACTGGTGCCAGGATGGCTCCAAGTCGGTCGCGGACATCTTCTGCTTCCTGGCCGACTGGTTCGCCCTCGATCCGGATGCCCGCACCTACGGTGGCGCGGCGACCCCGGTCCAGGCGATCTTCGCATGGCTCGCGGTGTGGTTCGCCACCCCGAACGGCCCCTGCGTCCCGTAATGCCTGATCCCGGTCTCTGACCGGGACTGGCCTCTACAGATTCCAAAGAGCCCCCGTCTCCGGACGGGGGCTCTTTCTATTTTTGGAACACCGCTTCCCCCCGCGCGCCCCAAAAAGAACACCGCCCAACCTGGTCCGTGACAGGTTGGGCGGCGCACGTGTACACACTGCACACGTGTCCCGATTGTTTCCGGCCGAGGCTCTGGGCCTCACAGGCCGGGTTCTCTGCAATCGGCGGCGTCTGAACATCTCGACGCCAGCCGCAAGAAAGCTCGCCGGTCTTGTTTGCAAGCCCCGTGCCACTGGGCCCACCGGCCCGGATTCCCCATCCGCACGCTCTCGGACGCGCCGCCTCCCCGAATCGGCCAGGGCAGCGCGCCCCCCTCTGGCCACCGCGCTCCGGTTTGGCCAGTGGAATCCCCCATCCGCTCCGGGACAGGCTCTGTTCCTCCCGGCCCACCCGCCGTGGTCAGGTCGTTAGAATGACCGCGCATGGCCACCAGCCCCAATCCACCCACGCCTCCAGTCTCCCCAGCCCCCGCCGCTCCGACGGGTGCGATCTCCATCACCAGCGCCGAACTCGCGGCCTTGCTCGGCGGCCAGCTCACCGGGTCTCCCTCCGTCCGCATCACCGGCGCCCGCGGCATCGAGGCCGCGGGGCCATCGGACCTCACCTTCATCCGCTCCGCACAGTTCGCCGCGGCGTGGCCCGCCTCGCGCGCCGGCGCGGCGCTGGTGACGCAGGGCGTATCGGTCCCGGGCCACGATCCCGCAACGCGGGCGCTCATCACCGTCCCCAGCGCGGACCTTGCCATGGCCGCGCTGCTCGAGCGTCTTGCGCCGCGGCCTGTCCGCCCCGCGCCGGGCATCCACCCGTCCGCGGTCGTGGACCCCGGCGCGAAGATCTCGCCGGAGGCGTGCATCGGCGCGCTCTGCTGCATCGGCCCCGGCGCCGTCATCGAGGCGGGCGCGATCGTCCACCCCCGGGTGACCATCGGTGCGGGGGCGAAGATCGGGGCGGGTGTGGAGCTCTTCCCGGGCGTGGTCATCTATGACCGCTGCGAGATCGGGCCGCGGAGCATCCTGCACGCCAACACGGTCATCGGGGCCGACGGATTCGGCTTCGTCCCTGACCCTGCCACGGGCGGGGTCGCCAAGGTTGTGCACGCCGGGATTGTCCGGATCGGCGCGGGCGTCGAGATCGGCGCGAACTCCTGCGTCGATCGCGCCAAGTTTGATGCGACGGTGATCGGCGACGGAACCAAGATCGACAACCTTGTGCAGATCGCCCACAACTGCATTGTCGGTCGCGGCTGCGTGATCTGCGGCGTTACGGGCATCGCCGGGTCGGTCAAGATCGGCGACGGCGTGACGATCGGCGGCTCCTGCGGCATCGGCGATGCGCTCAAGATCGGCGCCCGGGCGACCCTTGGCGGGAACAGCGGGCTCATGCACGACCTGCCGGCGGGCGAAACCTGGCTGGGATATCCGGCCCAGCCCGCCCGCGCGCAGCTCCGCACGTGGTCGGCTGTGCGTGAACTCCCCGAACTTCTGCGTGCGATGAAAAAACTTCTGAGCAGTTCGGCCTCGCAAAGAGCTCCCAAGTCCTGATCACTTCGGAACTTGGGGATCATCCACCAAAACCAGGCATTCAAGTTGTGCCGATTGCGGGGATTGTTGCTCCCGCCAAATCCCGGTAGCTTCGCGACATCGATCCGAGTTTGCCGCGCACCCCTGATTCGTGGAGCCGGTTATGCGCTACGTCGCCGCTGCCTTGTCCCTGCTTCTGCTCGCTCTTCCCGCCCTCGCGCAAGCCGACTGCAACGGCAACGGGCAGGATGATGCCGACGATATTCTTCTGGGCATCTCGCTCGACTGCAATCTCAACGGCATCCCCGACGACTGCGAGTGCGTCTGGGACAACGGCGAGGCCCCGACCGACCTCGAGGAGATCAACGGACAGATCTCCCACACCGGGGGCGGTTCGATGGGCATGGGCCTTGATGCCCTCCGCGTCGCCGACGATGTCATCCTTCCCCCCGGCTATCTGCATCGCATCATGGCGTTCCGCGGCCTGATGCTGACCAACTCCCTCGCCCCCGCCCGCCGCGCACGGCTGGAGATCTTCGAGGACTGCAACGGCCAGCCCGCCGATGAGCCGTTCTTCACCTCGCGCAACTTCGATGTCACGGAGCTGGGCATCCGGGCGGATCTGTTCTATGTCGTGGAGTACCGCTTCGACCTGTGCGAGGACAACCTGTGGCTTCTGGGCGGGAAGGGGTACTGGTTCGCCCTCATCGGCGAGACCGATGGCGTCACGCAGGACCTGTCGAGCTGGGCGTTCACCATCCCCGGCGATGACTCGCTGATCTCCAAGCTCCCCGTGACGGCCGAGGGCGAGAAAGTCGCCTTCATGGACTATCAGTACGGCCCGTGGTCTCCGCTGTGCACGAGCTGCCCGGATTGCGTCAACATGGTGTTCGACCTCGACGGCTACTCCTGCCCCATCATCCACGACAACGGCCGCCCGGATACGCGGATGGCGACCAAGGGCGGCATCAAGTCCGGCCCGTACACTTCCGCGGTGTGGCGGGCGCGCGACGACTTCGTCATCCGCATGTGCGAGGATCGACGAGTCTGTGTGCTGGACGTCTGGGTGTGGGCAAACTGCGACCCGATGCACGGATTCATCGAGATCTACAGCGACGACCCGTGCGCGCCCAAGGACGGCACGCCGGGGCTGACCGAGGCCGCCCTGCCGCCGATCTTCGGCCCCGCCTCGCCGACGCTTGTGCTCGACACCGGCGAAACGCTGACCATTCCCGGTGTGGGGGAACCCCTTCGGCTGTACTGCATGCGGCTGGTCGAACCGGGCTGGGTGCTGAACCCGGGCCGCACATATTGGGTCAGCGCGGGTGCCGCGTTGAGCGGCTCGTTTGGCACGCGCAGCTTGTTCGCCTTCGCCAACCGTTGCCCGATGCCATGCGACTTCATGTTGAACGCACCACAGCAACGACGCGTCAGCGCGATCTCGACCGAGTGGTCCAATGCCCCGCTGAATGAACGCCGCGACCTGGCGTTCCGACTGGCGGTTGAGCCTTTGCCCTCCAACGGCGTGCCCGGAACGGCTCCCGGGACGGTGCCCGCGGCGGAGCCCGACTGCCCGGCGGACATGGACTCCGACGGCACCTACGCCGTGCCGGACATCTTCCTGTTCCTGACCGAGTGGTTTGCGGGCAACTGCCCGTAAGTTGCCCAGATTGACAGATGTACGCAATCGCAGACCGCCCCGTCTTGGGGCGGTCTGTTGTTTTTGGCGCGCGGGAAGTGGGTCGGGCGAGAGCAATGCGTGCGATGACCAAGAAATCACTTGAATAGGGGATATCTTTTTGGTTCAATACGTTCCGAAACACCTAAAAAGGTGGTTATCCAGTACTTAGGGAGGGAGTACGGGTGCCAGCCCGCAAGCCGGTGTGCTCGGAGGCATGTCCATGGTCCGTGAGATGTTCAAGTGTTCGCTCGTGCTGTCGGCGCTGTTGACGGTGTGTGCGTCGGCTTCGGCTCAGACATTCTCGAACAACACGCCGATCTTGATCCCCGCTGGCGCCCCGGGCCTGAGCTCCGGTGTCTCAGGTCCATACCCCTCCGAGATCGTGGTTGCAGGCGTTGCCGGACCACTGTGCAAAGTCACGGTGACGTTGCACGACTTCTCCCACAGCTTCTCGTTCGATCTCACCATGCTGCTCGTCGGTCCAGGAGGCCAGCGGTGCATGCTCATGGGACGCGTCGGCGGCGGTTCTGACTGGGAGAATGCCACCGTCACGTTCGACGACCTCGGTCCGCCGATTTCAGAGCCGGTCGCAGGCGGCACCTACCGCCCCACCGTCTTCCTCTCCGACGACCTGTCCCCTCCCGCGCCCGCCGGTCCCTACTCGACCGCGCTGGGCATCTTCGACGGCACCAGCGCTAACGGCACATGGCGATTGTACATCGAGGACAATGCCGGCGGCGACTTCGGCGAGATCGCCAGCGGCTGGTCGCTGAACGTTACCACCGGGATCGAGGTGACGAACACCAACACCTCGGGTGCTGGGTCGCTTCGCCAGGCGATCATCGATGCGAACGCGAACGCGGATCTGAGCTTCATCTGCTTCAACATCCCGGGCGCGGGGCCGCACACGATCTCGCCGGGCGCGGGCATGGCCTCGTTGCCCGCGATCACCCAGCCGGTTGTCATCGATGGTCTGTCGCAGACCGGCTCGGTCTGCGATGGCACATGGCCCCCGACGCTCAGCATCATCCTCGACGGCACAAGCGCCGGCGGCGGAGCAAACGGGCTGAGCATCGTCGGCGGCGGCTCGACCGTCCGCGGCCTGCGGATCCAGAACTTCGGCATGGACGGGGTGCAGTTCACCCTCGGCAACGGGAACAAGGTGCAGTCGTGCTTCCTCATCGATAACGGCCGCGACGGCGTGTGCATCGACAACGGATCGATGCGGAACCACATCGGCGTTGAGAGCAAGACCGAGGCCTCGGCGTGTCAGGGGAACCTGATCTCGGGCAACGGGCGCGACGGCGTGTTCATCGGCACCGACTTCAACGTCGTGGCAGGGAATCGCATCGGGACGAACGCCGCGGGCGATGCTGCGCTCGGCAATGATCGCGCTGGTGTTGCGATGGTCGGCTTCGGTCTGTTGTTTGCCCGGTGTAACCGCATCGGCACCGATGGCGACGGCTTTGCCGACGTCCTTGAGCGGAACGTCATCAGCGGCAATGCCACCGGCGGCGTGGGGCTAAGCACGGCATCGGGCAATGTTGTCGCGGGCAACTTCATCGGCGTCGGCGCCGATGGGGTTCTGCCGCTGGGCAACGGCACGAACATGAATCACCCCGGCGTCGGCTTTGCGCCCAACACGCCCAACAACCGCATCGGCGCGCAGGCCTGCAACCCCAACCCTGTGGAGGGCAACATCATCGCCAACAACGCCGGCGACGGCATCAGCATGGTCGGCGCGGGCGATGCTTCGATCCGCAACTCGTTCGTCTCGAACAGCATCTACAACAACGGGGCGCTGGGCATCTGCTTCGTGCCCTCCGGTCCGAACACGAACGATGCTCTCGACGCCGACACGGGTCCGAATCGCGGCCAGAACTACCCGGTGATCAGCTCAGCCGATTCGGGCATCATCGACGGGACGATCAACTCGTTGCCCAACTGGCAGTTCCGGCTGGAGTTCTTCGCCAACACCGCCGCGGACCCGAGCGGGCACGGCGAGGGCGAGCAGCTTGTCGCGTCGGTGAATGTCATCACCGATGCCCTGGGCGATGCCGTCTTCAGCGTTGCGTACACGCCGGTCGCCGGGAAGGAGTTCATCTCCGGCACGGCAACCAGCCTTGGCGCTTCGACCGCCATTCCGTGCACGCCTGCCCAGGGAGCGCTGTGCTTTGATGCCCGGGGCGAGCCCGTGGACATCCTGGAGATCTATAACACGTCCGAGTTCTCCCCGACCGTGACGGAGCGGGGCGTGGCAACGTGCATCCTTGAATGCCCGGAGGACATCACGCAGGCGGCCGATCCCGAGACGTGCACCGCGGAGGTCACGTTCGGTCCGCTTCTTGATGAGGACTGCATCGAGCAGGGATATGTCGTTGTGTGCTCGATCGATGACACCGAGATCGAGTCTCCGTACGAGTTCTCCGTTGGATCGACGACGGTCACCTGCGAGTTGTTCGCTCCGACCGGGGAGTCGCTGGATGAGTGCACCTTTGACGTGTTCATCTTCTCTGTCGGCGAGCCGACGATCACCTGTCCTGATGACATCGAGGTGAGCGCCGATACCGGCATGTGCAGCGCGAGCGTGTCGTTTGAGCCCGAGTTGACCTTCCCGTGCATCGAGCCCGATCGATCCACCTCTTACGAGATCATCTGCACGCTCAACGGCGTGGAGATCACCTCGCCGTACACCTTCCCGGTGGGCGTGCACACTGTTCAATGCTGTGTGTTCGACGGCTTCCCGCCCGTCCTCGGCGGCGATGGCGAGCCCGGCCTGCCGATCGACTGCTGCACGTTCACAGTCACCGTCACGGACGATGAAGAACCCATGCTCGAGTGCCGGCCCGGCACAATCGAGGTCTTCGTCGGTGAGTGCGGGAACGTCGTGCTCGATGCGCAGGAGTTTGTTGAGTCGTTCACGGACAACTGCCCGCTTGACTGCTGCGACGCCGCCCTTGGCGGCGGACCCACGCCCACGCCCTGCGGCATCTCCATCTCGCCGGAGTTCATCGAGTGCCCGGAGCTCAACACGGAGATCACGGTGATGCTGACCGCCGTTGACTGTCACGGCAACACCGCCACCTGCACGGCCACCATCATCGTGCGGGGCAACGACTGCAATGAGAACGGGTACGACGATGCCTGCGATGTCTGCAGCGGCACCTCGCTCGACTGCAACGACAATTGGGTGCCGGATGAGTGCGAGTGCTACTGGTGCAATGTCTCGCAGTCGCCGACGGTCTCCGAGGTTCCCCAGCCCGATGTCAACGCGCAGCTGAGCCACCTCGGCGGCGGGACGGAGTGCGGGGAGAAGGTGGCCGACGACTTCTACCTTGAGCCCGGGTGCGCCCACCGCATCACCGCGGTCCGCGGCCGGTTGCTGACCAACTCCAACATCAATCTGCTGCGTGCGCGGCTTGAACTCTACGAGGACTGCAACGGCAAGCCCGCCGATGAGCCCTTCTTCACCGCTGACTACAACAACCCGACCGGCGACGCGATCCCATCGGTGGTGATCGGCGAGCCCGTGCCCGCCGCGGACGGCTTCAGCGTCGTCTCGTACCGCTTCGACCTGTGCGATCAGTGCATCTGGCTGGAGGGCGGCAAGACCTACTGGGTCTCCATCATCGGCCTGACCGACAACATCGACATGGTCGATCTGTCGTACTGGATCGCCGGGAGCGAGTATGCCCCGATGCTCGGCAACATCCCCGTGAAACGTTCCGGCACGCCGGGCTCGACGTGGGGCTCGTGCGACTTTGGACCGTGGGAGAGCATCGAGGACTGCTGCATCGGCTGCGTCAACATGGACTTCTGTGTCGACGGGTATGCCTGCCCGATCCTGTGGGACAACGGGAAGGTCGATCTGGTGAACCGCGGCGGCTCGCCGTCGGGCGCTCACATGCAGTACCACGACCGCACCGCCGACAGCTTCGTCGTCAAGACGTGCGAGGCGGCGGATGTGTGCATGATCGAGGCGTGGATCTGGACCAACTGCGCTGATCCCATCTGCGGGTTCATCGAGCTGTACGAGGACCTTGGATGCGAGCCGCGGCTGGATGATGAGCCGTTTGTGCGCTATGAGTGCGGCCAGATCGATTCGAAGCGATTCGATGAGACGCTGGTGATGGGCGGCCGGACGTTCCACCTGTGGCGTCTGCGCGTGAAGAACCCGGCGTTGCTGCTCGCCTCCGGGCACAACTACTGGGTCAGCGCCGGAGCGCAGAGCGCCGGCAACTTCAGCGCCAACAGCTTCTTTGCGTGGAGCAAGTACGGGTGCGACCCGTGCAACGGCGCAGACACGTTCCGCATCACGCCGGGCCAGCACCGCACGCTGCGGCCACCGGCGACTCCTTGGGCGGATGTGAACCCCGCGCGGGACTTTGCGTTCACGATCGCGGTGCGGGCGCGAGATGCCATCCCGCAGGATGATGACGGTCCGGGTGAAGATCAGGACCTGACCACGCCGGTGTGCATGGCCGATGCCAACAACGATGGCGAGGTCGGCGTGGCGGACATCTTTGCGTTCCTGTCGGCGTGGTTTGTCGGGTGCCCGTGATTTCGATCTGATCCCTCTCCCGCGGGCCGAATCGCCGCGGGATTCTCGGTCTCCTCTCACCGAAGCCCCTGGGCGAATGCCCGGGGGCTTTCTTGCTGCGCGGGCGTTCATCGCGCCTCAAACCTACGCTCCGGTCCTGAGAGGAAGGATGCGAATGCAGCGACGGACGGTGATTCAGGCGGCGGAGGTTCGGGGCATCACCCTGTTTACCGGTGTGCAGTCTCGGGCGACCATCAAGCCCGCCGCGGCGGGAGCGGGCATCGCCTTTTCGCGTTCGGACATGGGCGGACATCTGCCCATTCCCGCGCGCGTCGATCATGTCGTCGCGGAGGCTCGTCGCACCGTGCTCGCGGTTGATCCGGGGGCGTCCGGCGGTGGGGGGGGAGTCTCTGTGCAGACGGTTGAGCACGTGATGAGCGCGCTCGCCGGTCTGGGCATTACCGATGCGATGGTGGAGGTCGAGGGGCCGGAACTCCCCATCGGTGATGGCTCGGCCCAGCCCTTTGTGCGGGCGATCCTTGATGCCGGAGTGAAGGAACTGGTCGGGGAGAAGCTTCGGCCGATTGTGGTGACCGATCGCATCGAGATCGAAGACCCCCGGGGGCCCGCCGCGGGACGGATGGTTGCGGAGCCGGGCGATGGGCCGGGGCTCGAGCTTGTGTATCACCTGGACTATGGCTCGGGTGCGCCCATCGCGCCGCAGACCGTCCGCTTCCGGTCGATGCCCGGAGGGGATGACTACGGAACAACGATCGCACCCGCTCGGACCTTTTCGACGCTCGACGAAGCGGTGGCGATGCGGAAAATGGGCTTGTTTGCTCACCTTACCGCGGCGGAGATGCTCGTGATCGGCCCCGATGGTCCGGTCGAGAACGCCTACCGGTTCTCGGACGAGCCTGCGCGGCACAAGTTGCTGGACATGCTGGGGGACCTTGCCCTCGCAACCGGGGGCACACGCCCGATCCAGGGGCGTGTGACGGCTTGGCGATCCGGACATGCACTGAACCACGCGATGGCCCGACGGCTCGGCGGGCTGTAACCGGCCCAACCCGGGGGGCGTAGGACAATCCAGACGCACGGGAGTTCCGAACAGCACAGTCTTGGGGTTGATGCGCTGGAGTTGATCGGGAGGTGGCGGAGGCGGGGGCGGCGGGGGGGTCGGAGTGGGCCATGGTGAGCAGGCTGACCAGAATCAAACGGACACGCGGCGGGCGATCCGCGGCATTTACGCTGATCGAGCTGCTGGTGGTAATCTCGATCATCACGCTGCTGATCGGCCTGCTGCTGCCCGCGCTCGGCAAGGCGCGCGAGACCTCTCGCCGGCTCAAGTGCCTGACCAATCTCAAGGGGTTCGGTGTCGCGTTTCAGCTCTACATGAACGGGAATCGCGAGCGGTTGCCCTACGTCATGCCGTTCTATAACGGCGACCTGCCGACGGTGCCGGGCGATCCGCAGCTGCTGGATGTGCTGGTTGACTACATCGATGTCCCGCCTCCGAACCAGCGGGACGACAGCGGCAAGTGGATCGTGTATGCGCCGTATGTGTGTCCGTCGGACTTTGATGACGACTCCGCCCGCGCGACCGGGTTCAGCTATGAGTATTGGGCGGGCGGCCTGATGCTGCTGCGCGAGCTCTTCGCCGCGGACCGCGACCCGGCCGGGACGGTGACTCGTTACTACGAGCAGACCCCCGGCTTCCCGGTGCTCGCGGATGCCAAGCCGTGGCACCCTGTCGGTCGCTTCACGCAGAACGCGCTGTACTTTGGCGACTGGCGGGCCGATTGGCTCACCTTCGATCCCAGCTCCCAGACACAGCCGCCGGGCATTCCTGGAGGTCCCCCATGAGCAACAACCCCGGCAAGCCGCGCTTCGAGGAGCTCTCGCCGCTGGTCGACGAGGCAACCATGGCCGCGGCGACAACCAGGGCGCCCGCCAAGGCCGCCAAGGAGCCCGCATCCGTCACGCTCTCGCGGCTGATGTCGCGTGCGCGGCACGATGAGGACATGAAGTGGGTTCGGCGTGTCGGCGCGGTTGCGCTCGGTTTGGGCGTGCTGGTGGGCGGGGCGTTTGGCGCGCTGGCGCTCATTCCGCGCCCGATCCCCAACATCGCGCAGGACCCGATGGACGACGTGATGGATTACGTCCTGCTGAGCGACGAGTTCAACAACCTCCCCATCGACAAGCGGCTCGCGCTGATCAAGGACCTGATCGAGCGGGTCAAGACCATGTCGGGCGAGGACTCGGCGATGCTGGCGATGTTCGCCGCGAGCATCGAGCGCGAGATGCGCCGCCAGATGGAGGAGAACATCAAGCGTCTCGCCGTCGATGTGATGGACAAGTATGCCCGCGACTACGAGGGCGTGCCGCCGGAGGAGGCGGACAAGTTCCTCGATGACAAGATCGTCGAGTTCACGAAGATGATGGAGGATCTCTCCGGCGAGCGGAGCGGCCTTCCCGAGGACCCGGATGAGCGCATCGCCGCGCTGCGGCGGCAGGCGAAGCGCGACCAGGAGTTTGCGCGGGAGAACGCCCCGAGCCAGATGAACCAGGACCGCGTGGGCAACCTCATCGGCTTCCTGCGCAAGGATGCCGAGCAGATCGCCGGGCCGGAGCAGCGCGGCCGCGTGACGCGGTTCATGCGTGATGTCACGCGGAACCTTCGCGGGCAGGATATCTCGACCGGCAAGCCGCTCGACAAGTCGGGCGGAGGGGGTTGATGCGCTGGGGCGGGTGAGGTTTGAGGGGGCTTACGCGCAGTTGCCCGCAAACCACGCCGCGAGGAACGCGAAGATGTCCGGCGTGCCGATGAGCCCGTTGCCGTCACTGTCGGCCCGCGGATCGAAGGCGAACCATGCCGCGAGGAACGTGAAGATGTCCTGAACGGTGACCGCGCCGTTTCCGTCGAAGTCCGCCGGGCACTGTCGCGGCCCGGTTGTCATGCCGGAAAGGAGCGATGGCCCGCCGGGCTTGTAAGGGGCAAGCAGGGCTTCGACTGTGGAGGGGGGTCGATTGGCATCGAACCGGAAGTTGTACATCGTGCCCCACCGCAGCGGGTTGCTGCCGGGGTGCGAACTGTACGGATTCGTTGCCCACAGAAGCTGCGTCGGTGTGCGCACCGCCTGCCAGGGGATGTTGTGATACGGCTCATCGTGCGACCGGACTGCGCTGAAGCCGATGTTGGTGACCGTCGTCGCCGGATCGAGCGGGATCGCAAAGCCGCTGACCCCGCGGTCCATGTCGAGATTGTACAGGGCGTACTCGTAGCGCCATGTGCCGTCGCGGTTGTCCGTGGCGCGAACCGCGAGGATGCACCTGCCGTCATCGACGGTTTGCGCAGGGATTACCGTGCGCGATGCGCCGGCCCAAGCAAGGATCGCAGGGCCGTTGCTGCCGGCCTGTGCTGAGATGTCCAGCGTCCACGCCCCGCCAGGCGTGCCGGAGACCTGAACCTGCTCGAACGATGCGCTGTTGAGCCGATTGGCGTCGTCGTGGCTCAAGATGTATGTCTCGCAGAAGTAGACGGCACCTGGATTCCGCGCGGGGTCCAGGTCGGAATCGCGGATCTGCAGCCGATGGCTGATTCCGTTGTGTGGCGGTTGGGTTGTCGCGAAGTGCGACCCCGCGTAGGTGAATGACCCTGTCCATGGGTTGATCTCGTGCCGCGGCCCGAGGGTGGATTGTTGCGCGTTGATCGCCGCCGAATAGGTATCGGAGCAGCCCACGCCCAGCCGCGAGTTGTTCACATAGGGCGTGCAGCCGAAGCCGCAGGCATTGCCCTGCGCTGCGGCCCAGCCGTGCTTTGCCCACGACATGCCGATCTGTTCGAAGCGTCCGTTCATCAGGCGGTACATGTTGAAGACCATGAACGGGTGGCGCGGATCGGGATTGACGATCCAGTCCAGCGGTTCCGTGCCCGAGTTGCACAGCGGCGCATCGATCGCGCAGCCGATGATGTCCCCCTCGCGCCCGGCCTGGACGATCTGGTTCAACTCGCCGACGTAGATATCGGCGCCAACAGGCGCGCCGGGCGTGCAGGCGATGTTCACGAAGCATGCGCCGGTCGCGGCTCCTGCGCCGGCCACGCGGATGTAGTACACCCCGCCGCTCTGAACAGCCAAAGCAAGCAGCGACTGTGCGCCGCAGTCGTTGTCGCTGCACGCGATCTCGTTGGCCGCCGTCCCCGGACACCCGGTGTGTACGCTCACCACCGTGTCGAAGCCGCCCCCGCAGGTGTTGATCGCGAGTGTGCAATCCTCCAGCGGCGAGTAGCGGTACCACACGTCCGCGCTTGATCCCGCTGCGCATGAGGACGAACCGTCCGGCGTCGCACCGGTCGTATCCGCCAGGTGCAGGCCGGGGGTGATGTCGATGGCTTCTGCGCACGAGTCCGCCTGCGCAACCGACTCGCATTGCACGTTCAACGTGTATGCGCCGCTCGCACCGTTGAACCCTGCGACGCGGATGTACAGGCTCTGCCCGGACTGCGCCGCCACGAACAGACGCGAGCCGAAGTTCGCGCACGAGTCGTCATTGCAGGCGATCTGATTCGCCGTTGTGCCCGGGCACCCGGTATGGATCGACAGCACCGTGTCGAAGCCGCTCCCGCACGTGTCAACCGTGAGCAGGCACGAACTCTGCGGAGTATGCACGAACCAGTGATCCGGCCCGCCCGCGGCCTGCCCGCATGCCGCCGACCCGTCGTTGGTCGCCGGTGCGGTCGAGCCCGAGTAACTTCCGGTCTGGACCGGCGTCGCGAGCGAGCAGGAGTCCCGTTCCGATGGAACCTCGCACACGATGTTCAGCGCGTACATCCCGACAGCCCCGTTCCAGCCTGAGACGCGGATCAGGTAAGTCGTGTTTGCCACGGCGGCAAGTTGTACACGCGAGCTCAGTGCACAGGCATCATCGTTACACGCCAGGGTCGTCGTGCTGCTCCCCGGGCACAGGGCCGAGTGGATCGACAGAACCGTGTCGTACGAGCTCCCGCAGGTGTCCACCGTCAGCAGACACGCCTCCGTCACATTCAGGGCGTACCACACATCAGGCCCGACGTTGGAGACGCACGAGGTCGCGCCGTCCACGGTTGCGCCGACGATTGTCCCCTGGTAGTTGCCCGGTGAGATTGGTGTGGCGCCCGCGCAGGAATCGGACTGTGCCGCGGCGGAGTGAACAATAAGAAAACAACTCACCACAGCCAGGAACGCCGCCTTGGCGGCACGTCGATGGGATCGGGTTATGGATCGCCTCGTCTCTGCCCACCCCTGCCCGGGAATCCGGGGAACGATCCCAGTTTACAACGAATCGGATTTCGTGCAATCAGGCTTCTTTTCCGTCCACGAAAAAGGCCCCGGACGTGGTGTCCGGGGCCTTGGTACAAGCGCGGGTTTGTCCGTTTATCGCGGGGGAACTTCGGACATCGAGTCGTAGTAGGCAGGCTCAGCGCCGAAGCCGGGGGCCGGAGCCGCCGGCGCGGGCTGGCCGAAGAAGAACGACGGCGTGCCGCCGCCGCCGATCTTGTTCGCGTTGTAGATGAAGGACGCATCGAGCACCTTGTCGATGCGAAGGCCCGCCTCGGCGAGGTGCGCCTTGGAGTAGTCATCCACGCGCCCGGCGGCATCGGTGTCGGTGATGCGCTTGATGCGGTCGCGGATGTCGCGGAGCTTGGCGGTGGCCAGGTTTGAGATCGGCTTGCCCGCCGCGCCGCGGACGGTGCCTGGCATGGAGAGGTCGATGAGCCGGTCCAGGTGCTCACGCTGCAGATTGCGCCGCAGGCTGGAGATGTAGGGCTTGCGGTTGGTGTAGGTGGAGGCGGGCGCGGACTCGATCTCCGTCCAGATGGCGCCGGTGACCGAGTTCATCAGTTCCGGCAGGGTCAGCATGTCCTGATCGGCGGGAACGCGGAACTCGTTGTCGTAGACCCGCTTGAGCACGGTGGGGTTCATGATCATGGTGATGGCCGAGGCCTGGGCGCCCAGGATGCGGTCGTGCACGGCCCAGGTGGCATCCTCCATGATCTCGTTGCGGCCGCCGTCGTCCCACCACTTGTCCACGGTCATGTGCTTGAGCATCTCGGGGGTGAGGCCGAAGGCCGCATCCGGGAACGAGTTGTCGATGACGAACTTCAGCGCAGCGCGCTGTGTCTGTGCGGGGACGACCTGGATGGGCGGACGGCCGTTGGGGTCGCCCTTGCGGTCGCGGTTGACGTGTGCGCCGCCGACCCAGGCGGACATCATGTTGACGGCCTGGAGCTGCTGGTTGAGGGTGAGGTTGTAGCCGCGCCGCGCCTTGGACCAGCTCTCGCCGTCCTTGACGAACTTGGCCAGCAGCCGGTCGCGGTAGTACTGCACGAGGCGGATCTGGTTGTTGGCGTAGTCGAGAGGATCGGCGGAGAAGTCGTACTGCCGCGCGAGCGGGTCGGGTCCGCCGACATCCTCATCGGTGAGGAACGCCAGCTCGGGCTCGGCGACGCGGGAGAGCGCCTTCTTGGGATCGTTGCCGTAGCCATACTCGATGACCCAGTAGTCATACGGCCCGATATCGATCATCGTGTAGTCGCCCTGCACGGGGCCGGCCTCTCGGTTGATGTTCACCGGGGTGTAGTCCATCACCGATCCGGTGAACGGCTTCTTGCCCTTGATGACATCCGAGTTGATGTCGCTGAGCGTGTAGATCGATGAGGCCTTGAAGTTGTGACGCAGGCCGAGCGTGTGCCCGACCTCGTGCGCCACCAGGTCCGTCAGCATCGGGCCGACGAACCACTCGGGGATGCCGTCGATCAGTTCGGGCTCTTCCTTCTTGGGCTTGTCGTCCTTCTTGCCCTCTCCGGCGGGCGCATCGCCCTCGGGTTCATCGGCGGCGAGTTCCTCGGTGAGGAGCTCGAGCTCGATGTGCATGCGCATCATCGCCATGTCGAACGCCTTGCCGCGGGCCGCGAGGCAGAGCCCGTTCATCTGGCTGGTGCGTCCGGCGAGCCCGTCGAACTCGTCATCGCCGTAGAGCGTGGGATCGACATTGCCGGCGGGGTGACCGCCGTAGCGGACCACGCCGCGGTTGGCGCGCATGGCCAGGAGATAGTCGCGATCGCCCGGATCGGCCAGGCGGATGCGCGGGTCCCACTCGGGGTTGCGGTCGAGGAAGGCGAGCGTCTCGGGGCTGAAGCCCTGCATCGCCATCTCGGGGAGGAGTTGGTTGGCCTGGAACCAGAAGTGACGGATCCAGCCATCGGTCAGCACGACGTCGGCATCGAGAATCTGGCCGGTGCGGGGGTCGGTGCGGCTGGGCCCGATGGCCGTGCCCATGTCGTTGGAGAGCCAGCGGATGAAGTTGTACCGCGTGTCCTCCGGGTCCTTGTCCATGTGGTTGCCGGTCGTCTTGTCCTGATACTCGACCTCGATCGCGTTCAGGATGCCGACCTTCTCGAACGCCTTGTTCCAGTACTCAACGCCGTCGCGGACGTAGCGCCGGTAGCGCACGGGCACGGTGTGCTCGACATAGAACACGATCGGCTTCTTCGGCGGGCTGAGGCGCAGGCCCGGCTCGCGCTTCTCAAGGTGCCAGCGATTGATGTAGCGGACCCACTTCTGGTCGTCGCGGTACTTGCCCAGGTCGCGGTAGCTGGTGGTGAAGTACCCGATCCGCTCATCGGCCTCGCGCGGCTTGTAGCCGGTGGATTCCGGCAACCGGCTGATCGAGTAGTGGAACGTGCGGAGCTGTCCGCCCGCCACCGGCATCTCGATCGTGACCTCGATGTTCTCGGGGAACGCCTTGACCTGCTTGATCGTGGCAAGCCGGGGATTCGCGCCCGCGGCCTGACGGTCGAAGAACCGGCCCGCCTGGCCGACCAGGAGCGCATCGAGGTCGATCACCGGCTGCCCGGAGGGGCCCATCGTGACGATGGGCATGTCCAGCATCACGCGGTCGGTGAACTGCTGGCTGACGCCCGCCTTGGACTCCGCATCACCCGTTGTGCGGGTGTCGAAGTTGGGGGAAATCATGGCGATGTTCTTGTCGTAGCGCTTCCAATAGAAGACGCCGTCGCCGCCCTGAAGGCCGGCCCAGATGTCGCCGCCCGCGACGGTCATCGCGATGAAGTGCTTCTGGCTGCTGAAGTTGCGAGGCAACTCCGCCAGAAGCTGGTTGTCCTTGGCGCGGCGCCAGATCGTGTACAGGCTCTCGGAGCCGTCCGCCGTGGACACGATCTTCTCATAGTCCTTGGAAACTTCGGCAAAGGGTGGGAACTCCGGCCGTGGGCGTTCGCCCCCGGGGCCCCCTTCTTGGGCGAGCGCGCCTGCGCCAAGCGCAATCGCCACCGCCGCGGAAATCGTCCGCCATACGTGTTTGCTGCTCATGCCATCTCCTTGAAGTTCACGCCACCCTGAATAAGTGGTCTTGCATTCCATCTTCGCGGCGAGTGTGGAGATGGGGTCGATCGGGACCCATCCGTCAAAGTCGCCGCGATGAATCGCGGTTCGGACTGTTTGCCTGCGCGGGTGCAAGTTTAGCGATTCCCGGCGATCGTCGGGGCATCGCGGCGAAGCTTGCGCAGTGCGACTCGGTTGTACCGCGCAGAGCGCGGTCCGGTGGCGGAGGTGGCCCGATCATTCGGTCTGATCGGACTCGGCAGGCAGCGACCGTATCCACTCGCGCAGGGTGGCGAGTTCGCCAAGTTCCAGTTGATGGACGGGCGCGATCGGGCTTGCCGGCCCTCCCAAGCCGACGACCTCAAAGAGCCGACTGGCATCGGGGTCTCCCGTGGTCAGCCAGCGGATGCCTCGCTGCGGTGCGGTGAGTTGCTCCAGAGTCGAGGCCCTGACCCCTCCCGCGGGACGTGATTCGCCGTGACATCCTGCGCAGCGCACTGTCAGGATCGATGCGGCTGCCTGTTTCACGGCGCTGGACCACTCACTGCCGGGAGTCGGCATGGGCGATCCGACGGCGGCGTGCCTGGGCTGCTGAAGCTCTCGGGCGCTGAACGCGGCGGCAAGGGTGAAGGCACCCAGCGGAACGACCAGAAGCGCCACGACGGCTGCGCCGGCAAGGCGCTCGTGCCGCGATGCCCACCCTCCCAGGCCCGCGCGTTTGCAGAGGTTCGTCACCAGCCATCGCCAGTGCAGGGCGATGTGGAGTGTCACGGCGACCAGCAGCACAGCGCTCGCCGCGGCATGTATCGTGCCCCAATCGTGCCGGAGCAACCCCCACAGCCAGTGTGTCCGGTTCGTTCCCGGCGGCAGGATGAACCAGATCACGATGCCGGTGGCGACCATGGCCGTGAGCGCGAGGGCCGCGAGGAGGTCGGTGAGGATGTTGATCAGGAGTCTGTTCACGGCCGGTCCTTGGGCAATCCCCGAGCCTGATGTTCGCCAGATGAGATGATTGTCCTCGCACGCGCGGCTGGGAGTTTGAAACTGTCGCGGGGCGAGACGGAAGAATTGCTCAGAAACATGCCCGCGGAACTCGATCAACCCGATGCCGCCCCGTCGTCACCGCCTGCCCCTTGGTGGGCTCGCGCGTTGAGCGGGGCGATCGTCGGCGCGCTCGCGGGGCTGGTTCTCGCGGCGATCATCGCGGCGATCGCGCTTGTCCTGACGGTGTTCCTGCCCGGAGTGGGAGCACCCCGCATCTGGAAGTCGGCGGCAACGGTCATGGCGTTGGCCATGATCGCCGGCATCATCCGCTCAGCGTGGTATGGAATCCGACGCGGCGGTGGGGAAAGCGCCCGTTGAGATGTCGGGGCGGGCATTGATGCCCGCAAGCGGGTGTGCTCACCACGTGCAAACCGCGCGCCGAAGCAAGAGGCGACCACCTCGGACCGTGTTTTTGCGGTCTTCCCTCGTTCCGCTCCCAACCCTCTCGCCTATTGTCCACCTTCCCGGCGTCGGCTTCCCGCTTTCGCCGGGTCGTCAGTCGCGATACGTTACCTAATAGACCCCAGACAAAGAGGGAGCGGTCCTCATGTCCTATGAAGCAGCTGTTCATGCCCAGGCGATCGAACTCAACCGGATGGCGCTCGAGATGACGGCCGCGGCCGGCTCGGGGCACCCCAGCACGGCCCTCTCGCTGGGCCACATCGTCACGGTGCTGATGTTCTCGTCGATGCGCTACTCGCCGGACTACCCCGACTACCCCACCTCTGACCGGCTGGTGCTGTCTGAGGGTCACGCGGTCCCCATCGTCTACGCCGCGGCGTGCAAGCTCGGCGTGATGGTCGGCAAGGACCCGGAGAACCGTCGTCGTCTGCGTCCGGAGGATGCCGCGGGCCTTCGTGACTGGAAGTCCGAGCTCGACGGGCACCCGAACCCGATGGAGGGCTTCCCGTTCTTCGATGCGGCGACCGGCTCATTGGGTCAGGGGTTGTCGGTGGCGGCGGGCCTCGCCGAGGCCGCGCGGCTTGATGGCATCGACAAGCGGATTTATTGCATCATCGGCGACGGCGAGACCCGCGAGGGACAGATCGCCGAGGCGCTCGACTTCATCGTGGACCGCAAGCTCACCAGCGTGCTGCCCATCTTCAACTGCAACGAGTACGGGCAGACCGACCGCGTCAGCCCGCAGCAGAGCCCGGAGCGCATCAAGGCGAAGCTCGAGGCGTACGGCTTCGAGGTGCGCATGATCGACGGGCACAACCCCGCGCAGATCCGCGCGGCGTTCGATGAGTTCGCCAAGCGTGCCGCTTCAACGGATGACAAGCCGATGGCGATTGTCGCCAAGACCGTCAAGGGCTGGGGCGCGCCGTCCATGGTGGGCTCGGGCTGGCACGGCAAGCCCGCCGAGGGTGAGCAGCTCAAGCGAGCGCTCGCGGAGCTTGATGAGCGGCGCGTGGAACTGACCACCGCGCTGGCGAGTTCCGACGCGTTCACCATCCAGCCGCCGGCCGAGGCCGCGGACCGCACGCCCAAGGCCGCGGAGCTTCCGCCGTTCTCGCAGGTCATGAAGAAGTACGACATGGAGAGCGTGCTGCACGCGGGGAAGATGGCCCCGCGGAAGGCCTACGGCATCGCGCTGCGTGCGCTGGGCCACGCCAACGACAGCGTCGTCGTGCTCGATGCCGATGTCTCCAACTCGACCTTCGCCGAGACCTTCCGCAAGGACTCGGCACTGGCGTCCCGGTTCATCGAGTGCAAGATCGCCGAGCAGAACATGTTCTCCGTCGCCGCGGGCCTTTCCGCCGCGGGCAAGGTTCCCTTCTGCTCGACCTTCGCCAAGTTTGTCACGCGCGGTTATGACCAGATCGAGATGGCGATCAACTCCGGCGCGAACCTGAAGATGGTCGGCTCGCACGCGGGCATCAGCCTCGCGAGCGACGGGCCGAGCCAGATGTCGCTGCCGGATGTCGCCTGGTTCCGCTCGTTCACCACGATGCGCGACCACCGCGGCAACCCCGGCTGCTACATCCTCCAGCCCGCCGATGCCTTCGCCGCCTACGCCCTGACCGGCGTCATGGCCGAGTATGAGGGCGCGTGCTACATGCGGACCATCCGCCCCGAGACCGAGTTCCTCTACAACGATGATGTGGTGTTCAATCTCGGCGGGTTCGAGGTCCTCAACGAGGGCCGCGATGTGCTGCTGGTCGCGTGCGGCTACATGGTCCACGAGGCCAACAAGGCTTTGAATGATCTCGACAAGGCGGGCATCTCCGCCACCCTCGTCGATGCCTACTCGATCCCGTTCGACACCGAGAAGCTGCTCGACCTGGCCAACGCCAACGGCGGTTACGTCATCACGCTCGAGGACAACTACGGCGGCGGACTGGGTTCTGCGGTGGCCGATGCCCTGACCGAGAGCGGCGATGCCTTCACCCTCCAGCAGATGTTCGTCCGCCGCATCCCCAAGAGCGCGCGGACCCCGGCCGAGCTGCTCAAGATGTGCGGCCTGACATCCAAGGACATCGTCGAGGCGACGATGAAGATGCTGCAGGTCGCGTAAACACGGTGATTCCATGTCCGGCCCGGCCCTGCCCTGGACGCTGGCCTTCGAGCTGAGCAACCCGACTTCGGGTGCTGCCGATGCGTCATCCCTTGCGCTCGGCCGGGGCGGAACGGTCATCGCGACCGAGCATGTTGCCCCTGCCGCGCCCCGTAGCGATGAGGATGATCTGTTCCCCGCGATCCAGCGGCTGCTGGAAAAGGCGGGGATCGGGGTGCAGGATCTTCGCGGCGGGCGGATGGCTGTGAGTGTCGGGCCGGGCGGATACACGGGGTTGCGGGTGGCGTGCGCTGCGGCGAAGACCCTGGCGGAGGCGGTGGGCGCGGCGTGCGTGCCCGTGCCGACGGCCCTTGTCGCGCTGCACGCATACCGGCAGGGATCGGGCGCGGCAGGACCGGCAGCGGTTGCGCTGGCGAGCAAGAGCGACTCGGCGTGGGTGTTCGTCGAGGGGGATGAGGACGCGACGGCGGCCAGGTTCATCCACGCGGCAACGGTGGGGGAGGTGCTGAAGCAGCGGGGGGTGAGCGTGTTGATTGCCGATGCGCACCTTCCGGGGGCGATCCGGGAGGCCTGCGCCGGGTGTGGGGTGTCGGTGGTTGCTCCGGCTCTTTCGGCCGCGGCGTGTTTGGAAGTGGCGGCGCGGCTGGGGGCGATCGATCCGGCGTTGCTGGTGCCGGTCTATGCGCGGGAGCCGGATGCGGTGACGCTGTGGAAGCGGAGAGCGTGAAGCCGGGAACGCCGGACGCGGATGCGTTACCCTTACGGCATGACGCAGAACCCTTATGCACAGTTCGGCAGCCCGTCGTTTGGCGCGGGCGGCCCCGGCGGCGACCCGCGTGACCGGGGCGGCATGGATGGCATGGACCGATTCCCCACCGCTTCCCGCACGAGCGTGCTGGCGATCTTCGCGCTGGTGTTCTCGCTGCTGTGCATCCCGCCGACGGGTGCGCTGGCGATCATCTTCGGCGGCGCGGCGATCATGTTCATCTCGGGCTCGCGCGGGCGGCTGGGCGGGCTGGGGATGGCGATCGCGGGCGTGCTCATCGGCCTGGTGACCACGGTGCTGTGGCTGTTTGTCATCATCGGCGCATCGCAGTTCATGTCCGCGTTCAGCGGCGCGTTTGTCGCACCGACGAGCAACATGATGAAGGCCCTTGAGAGCGGCGACTATGCCGGCGCGCGGCAGAACTTCGACCCGACGCTGGACACCGCGGTGACGGACAAGCAGCTCGGAGAGTTTGTCGCGGCGTATCAGGCCGAGGTGGGCTCGTTCCAAACCATTCCGGGGACGATCTCGGAGTTCCTCGGCGCGTACGGGCAGGTCGGCAACCTGATGCAGAACTATCGCGGGCAGAATGAGTTCCCGATGCCGGCGCAGTTTGATGCGGGCATGATGGTGCTGCTGGCGGGGATGCCGCAGGGGCGGGCCGCGCAGCCGCAGCCGGGCGGCGTGATGCCGCGGCTGAACAACCTGGGCGTGCTGGTGGCGCCGGGCAAGGAAGTGTGGTTGCTGGATCCGCGGACGCTGGTTCCCGTGGACAACTCGGCGGCGGGGAGCGGGCCCGCGCCGCGCGCTGCGGACGGCGACGCGGCGGATGCGCCCGAGCCCGATGCCAATGAAGCCGGCGGCAACGAGGCGGGCGGCAACGAAGAGGGCGGGGAGTAAGGCGGCGAGTTTTCCGGGACGACTTCGATAGGCGCACGTGAGCAATCCGCAACCCATCATTTCCTGCCGCGATGTCGTGAAGCGATTCGACGGCCGAGCGGTGCTCGAGGGGATCAACCTCGACGTGTACCCGGGCGAGACCATGGTGATCATGGGGGGCTCGGGGTGCGGGAAGAGCACGCTGCTGCGGGTGATGATCGGCTCTCTGCGCCCGGAAGAGGGGCAGGTGCTGCTGTTCGGCAAGCCGATCAACACGCTGAGCGACAGCCAGCTTGATGACGTGCGCAAGAAGTTCGGGATTCTGTTTCAATCGGGCGCGCTGTTCAACTCGATGACGGTCGCGGAGAACGTCGCGCTTCCGCTGGAGGAGCACACCGACCTCGGGCAGGAGATCATCGACATCCAGGTGAAGATCAAGCTGGAACTGGTGGGGCTGCGGGAGCACGCGGCGAAGTTTCCGGCGCAGATCTCCGGCGGGATGAAGAAGCGAGCGGGGCTTGCGCGGGCGCTGGCGCTGGATCCGCGGATCCTGTTTTATGATGAGCCCAGCGCGGGGCTTGACCCGGTGACGAGCGCGGAGATCGACCGGCTGATCGTCGGGCTGACGCGCAAGCTCGGCGTGACGAGCGTGGTCGTGACGCACGAGATGGACTCGGCGTTCACGATCGCGGACCGGATGGCGATGCTCGACAAGGGGCGCGTGCTGGCAATCGAGGAGCGCGCCTGGTTTGACAACCTGCGGCAGATGCCCGCCGAGAAGACCTCGCAGCTGTCGGAGGAACATCAGCTCATCCGGCAGTTCCTTCGGGGCGATGCCGACGGGCCGATCACCGAGCGGCGGGCGGCGACAAACTACGCCGAGGATCTGCTCGGCGGCCGGCTGCCGGGCCACGCGCCGAGTATCGAGGCCACGCGTTCGCGAGGGTGAGCTCGCCTGGGAACCGGGGAAGGGGGCTTTGGGTGTGATAACCAATGCGCCGGGCGCGATGTGTTTGGCCATGCGTGCTTCAGCGTCCGGCAGACGGCGTCGATAGTCCATGTTTACGGACCGACGGCCCATGCCTGACCGAGCGGAAGAACTCAAAGAGATCGAGGCTCTCGACCAGCGCGTCGATGAGCTGTTGTCCGAGGTTGAGCAGACCGCCGAGCGCATCGATGCGGCGATCCCCTCACCGCCGGAAGACGCGAATGTGTCGCAGTTTGAAGATGCCGCGGCGGTCCTTGAAGAAGTGAACGCGGACCTTGCGCGTGCCGAGACCGAGGCCGAGACGGCGGCCGAGCCAGTGGGGGGCGAGGTCTTTGGGGGCGCGGGCGAGGGTGACGTCGAAAGCACTGAGTTTGAGAGCGCGGCGGATGTGATGGAAGAAGTCGCTGCGGAGCTTCGGGCGACAGAGGAGCCCGCGCCGCCCGCTGAGCTTGAGGCCGCGGCCTCAGAACGCGAACCCGAGCCCGAACCCGAGAGCATGTCCGCCGAGGAGTTCTCGAGTCCGGAAGCCATCCGCAAGCTGGATGAACGGCTTGCCGCAAACGCATCAGACCTGAGCGCCGGCACCGGCGATGTGGTTGACGACAGCGAAGTGCAGGAGCAGGTCATCGCCTCCGAGCGCGGCGAGGAGCCGGCCCCGGCCGTTGTTTCGCCCGAGCCGGTCGCCGCGAGCATTCCGGCGGCACCCGCAAAGCCTGTCGCGCCCGCGCCCGAACCCGCGCCCATCGCCGCGCCGGTGGTGGTCGTGCCCGCGAAGGACCGACTGAGCATCGGCCGCGCCGCCGCCGCGCCGCTTGTGCCGCTGGCAAACTTCACGGAGCGACTGAGCGCCGGCACGCGGCAGACGATCGCGTATGCCGCGGTGGTCACGCTGTTTCAGGCCGCGTGTCTGTGGGGCTTCCTGGTGTTCAAGGGTCCGCCGGGCGAGCCCGTGCCGACGAGCGATCCGGTGACACTGCGGGAGCCGGATGCGCCACCGAAGGCAAAGCCGACGGCGGGCTCAAGCCCGAAGAACGCGGCCGAATCAAACTGATGGTGCTCCGCGCGCGCTTCAACTCAGCATCGTGCACGCCGCGACACACACGATCCCGCACAGCACGTTGAGCGGTCCGCCGAAACGCACATAGTCTGTGAGGCGGTACCCGCCCGGGCCCATGACCATGAGGTTGGTCTGGTAGCCGATCGGCGAGATGAACTCGCACGAGGCAGAGACCATGACACACAGGACGGCCGGAAGCGGGTTCAGCCCGGACTGCTCGGCGAGGCGGATGGCGATGGGGAACATCAGCACCCCCGCGGAGTTGTTGTTCATGATCGCCGTGAAGAGCCAGGTGGAGATGTAGATGATGGCGAGCACCGCGGCGGTGGAACTCTCGCCGCCGACAGCGCTCAGCACGCCCGCCATCGCAGAGGCGATGTGCCCAGCAAGACCGGACTTGTCCATGGCGACGCCCAGAGCCATCGAAGCGGCAATCACGAGCAGCACCTGCCAGTGGACGGCATCGCGGGCCTGCGCGGCGGAGCAGCAGCGGAACAGGACCATGAGCGCGGCCCCGGTCATGGCCGCGACGATCTCCGATGGGACCGCGATGCCCAGGCCGGGGATGATGCGGCCGGAGAAGGAGAGCATGAGCACGACAAGACCAAGGATGCCGATCGCGGCCCATGCGCGGTCATGCCGGGGTGCGGCATCGCCCTCGAGTTCGGAAACGAGGTAGAAGTCCGGCGAGCCGCGATGGCGACGGGCGAAGTCGGGCTCGGCCTCGATCAGCAGTGTGTCACCGGGGCGGAGGACGATGTCCCCGATCTTGCCGGTGAGGCGGTGCCCGTGACGGTTGATGGCGATGATGACCGCTTCGTAGCGCGTGCGGAACGCGCTGTCGCGGACAGAGCGTCCGACGAGCGGGGAGGCGGGGGAGATCACCGCTTCCGTGAGTTTGCGACCGTGGCGGGGCGTGGTGTGCCCGCCGTTCTCATCCGCGGCGGGGGTGAGGCCGCGGATGCGCTGGAGATCAACGACGGAGTCGATGTTGCCGACGAACACGAGCAGATCTCCCGGGCGGAGGATCTGCGTGGGGGAGACGGCGATGAGGGATTCCGACGGGCGCTCGATGCGGGAGAGAAACAGGCCCGGCAGACGGCGGAGGCCCGCCTGCTCGACGGTCTTGCCGATGACCGGAGAAGCGACATCGACCCGCATGGCGGTCGTGTAGATGCGAGCGCTGTTTGCGCCCGCGCCGACGGGGGCTTCGGCGGGGATGTGCTCGGCAAGCAAGCGCCGGCCGAAGATCAACATGTACACGATGCCCACGATCGCGACGGGCACGCCGACGGCGGAGATGGTGAACATCCCGATGTGGCCGATCCCCGCGCCCGGGTTCGCGGCATCGTGCTGGCGGGCGAGGCCCGCGACGACGACGTTCGTCGAAGTGCCGATGAGGGTGCACGCGCCGCCAAGGATCGCGGCGTAGGACAGCGGAAGATACAGCCGCGAGGGGGAGAGGCCGGTGCGCCTGGCCCAGCCGGCAAGCACGGGCAGGAACATGGCGACAATCGGCGTGTTGTTGATGAACGCGCTGGCCACCGCGACGGGGGCGACAAGGCGCGACTGCGCGGCCAGTGCGCTGTGCGGCCTGCCGAGCAGGCGCGATGTGAGCATCGTGAGCGCGCCGGTCTGGCTCAGCCCCGCGGCCAGAACGTACAGAAACCCGACGGTCAACACGCCCGGATTGGCAAAGCCGCGCACCGCCTCGGCAGGCTCCAGCACGCCCGCGAGCGCAAGCACGAGCACGGCGGTGAGGACCGCGGCATCCATCGCGGCGCGGCCGGAGGCCATGGCGGCCAGAAGACCGGCGATGACGGCGGCGGTGAGCCAGGCCTGCCAGGACATGCGCGGCGTCTCCGGGAGGAAGGGGAAGCGATCAGTCTCGCGGGCGGTGCGCGTCGATGGCGGCGATGAGTTTCGGGTGCAGCGCGGTGGGCGCGACGACGATGCCCTTGTTCATCTCAAGGCCGCGGCCGCAGGAGAAGTCCAGTGGCTTGCCGAGAACGTCGGTCACGATACAGCCCGCCTCCTCGGCGATCAGGGCTCCCGCCGCGTGGTCCCAGATGCGCTCGATGTACCCCTTCCTGCTGGGCAGGCGGAGATAGACATCCGCCTGGCCACGGGCGACCACGGCGTACTTGCACTGGCTGTCAAGGCGGAGGAGTGTGTACTCGGGGTCGAGTTCGCGCATGATGATGGCGGATGCGGACTGATCCGAGTGGGCGCTCTCGACGCTTTCGGCGAGGACCGGATGCTGCCGCACACCCGCAAACGCCGCGCGGGAGGCGGGAGTCACGGCAAGCTCTCCCCCGCCGCGGCCGCACGAAGAGCGGAGCGGGGACTGCGTCACGCACCCGCATCCGCGCGCGGTGGTGAAGAGACTGCCCGTGGGCGCGGGGTTTTCCGGGCTCGCGGTCGGATCGGGTGCGAGGTTGGGGCACCCCATCGCGGCGAGCTGAGGAACGCCATCACGGACAAACGCGAGCGCGACCGCGTACTGCCCGCCGCGGAGGAAGCCCTTGGTGCCATCGATCGGGTCGAGGGTGAAGAAGCCCTCGGCGACAGCGCGCGGGGACAGGGGGTCGGCATCGCCGCCATCGATGGCGTGGAAGAGGGAGTCGGGGAAGACATCGGGCCAGGCGGGGTTGTCGCCATCGCGCAGCACGGCGAGGGTTGCGCTGAGGTGCGCGGCGTGCTGGGGGTCACGAAGGAAGGCAGAGGACTCTTCGCCGACGAGGAGCAGGTCATCTCCCAGGGCCGCGCGAAGGGCGCGGGCCACCACGGCCTGGGAGGCAAAGTCGGCGATGGTGACGGGGGACTTGTCGTCCTTGGTGATGGCGCGGAGCTGGTCAAGCCTGGTCTGGACGGACGAGCAGACGGATGAGGCCGCGGCAACGGCGGCGGACATGGCGTGCTGCATGGAAGCGAGGGCCGGAGAAAGCGTGTGGGTTGTGGTCACGCCCCGAGGATAGGGAGGCAGAGGAAGTCGGATGTGAGAGGTGGGCCGGGTCGTGGGGCGACGTGACCACTACTATGTGGCAGGCTGTGACCACGGGCGGGGATTGCAAGGGGTTTGCGATGAAGATCATCAAGCTGCTGCTGGTGCTGGTTGTCCTGCTGGTTCTGCTGGTGGCGATCGCCGGATTCGCGGCGTTCTCCTATGTCGACACCATCGCCAAGCGCGCAGTCGAGAAGGGCGGGACGTACGCGCTGGGCGTCGATACCACCCTCGGCGGGGCGGATGTCGGCATCATGAGCGGCAGCTTTGCGATGAACGACCTCAAGGTCGCCAACGTGGCGGGGTTCCCGGGGCCGCACTTTCTGTCGCTGGGCGACGGCTCGGTCGCGGTCGCGTTCAACACGCTGCGCGAGGAAACGGTGGTGCTGCCGCACCTGAAGCTCGACGCGATCGATGTGCGGCTGGAAAAGAAGGACGGCGGCACGAACTACGGCATCATCCTCGAGAACCTGAAGAAGGTCAGCGGTGGCGCAGGGGGGGGGAGCGACAAGCCCGCTCCCCAGCCCGCGCCGACGCAGGATGAGAAGCGGTTTGTCGTCAATGACCTGTCGATCACCAAGGTGACCGTGCACGTGGACCTGATGGAATCCGGCGGCCCGGGCGCTGCGCTCATCCCGCTGACAAAGGTGACCATCCCGATCAACGAGATCAAGCTGCAGAATGTCGGAAAGACGGGCGAGGGCGTGAAGGGCACGGGCGTGACGATGAGCGAGCTGGCGAACATCATCGTGCAGGCGGTTCTTGCCGCGGCCGTGGAAAACGGCGGCGGCCTCATCCCCGCGGACATCCTCGGCGACCTGCAAGGGAAACTCGCCTCGCTGGGCGACCTGAGCAAGCTCGATATGAAGGTGCTCGGCGATGTGAAGGGGACGGTGGAAGACCTGACCAAGAAGGCCGATGAGGCGAAGAAGACGGTGGAAGATGCCGTCGAGAAGGGCAAGAGCGCGCTCGAAGAGGCCAAGAAGGGGCTGGAGGGGTTGATTCCGAAGAAGAAGGATGACAAGTAAGACGGGGAAGGAACACGGAGCCAGCAGAGCAAGCAGAGGGGAGCAGAGGTCAAGCGGAAAGGTCAAGCATCGAATGCCCACGTCTGTTTTTCTGGATGGCAAGTTCTTCACCCTCGATGCCGCGACGCCCGAGTCTCGGCGCGCAGCCCTCTCCCCCTTTGATGCCGGCTTCCAGCACGGCGTCGGCCTGTTCGAGACCATGCTCGGCGGCGTCAGCGAGAATGGTGACGGGGCCGTTTGGTGCATGCGGATCGATGAGCACCTGGCGCGGCTGGCGGCATCGGCGAAGGAACTGGGGCTGAGCGAGACGCTGCGGGCGGGCGCGCTGGCGGATGCGATCGCGGAGACGGTTCGGCAGTCGGGCCTTGCGCGGGCGCGGATCCGGCTGACGGTGTCGGGCGGGGACCTGAACCTGCTCACGCGGGCGAGCGCGGGAGGCGGCGCAAAGGTTGAGCACGATCCGACGATCCTGATCGTCGCGCAGCAGGCCGTCGACTACCCCGCGGGCATGTTCGAGCGGGGTGTCGCCGTTAGTATCGCCGATGCCCGCGCGAACCCCTTCAGCCCGATGGAGGGCCACAAGACGCTGAACTACTGGTGGCGACTGCGCGAGCTGCAGGCCGCCAGCGCGAAGAACGCCGCCGAGGCCCTCGTCCTCTCTGTCAGCAACCACCTCGTCGGCGGATGCGTCAGCAACGTGCTGCTGGTGAGTGGCGATGAGATTCTGACGCCCATCGCCCGCGGCGAAGAAGGCGGAGGCCGGGCGCCGGGCGAACAGCATGCGGGTGCGGATGACCCCGATGCGCCGCCGGTGCCCGTGCCGACGGTCAAGGGCGGGTATCTGCCCAGCCCGGTGCTGCCGGGCGTGGTGCGCGCGTGGGCCTTGGATTGGGCCGCGGATCAGGGGATGGCGGTGAAGCGGCAAATGCTGTCGGTCGCGGATGTGCTGGAGGCGGATGAGGTGCTGCTGACCAACTCGTCGTGGGGCGTGCTGCCGGTGGTGCGCATCGAGGGCAGCGCGGTCGGTGCGGGTGATGAGGGAGCGGTCGGGCCCATCGGCCGAAAGCTCGCCGCGGCGTGGCGGGGGCTTGTGGAGGAGTATGCGGGCGGCGGGGCCCGGTGAGTTGGAGGTGATGCTGCGTCAGCGAGTGCGTCGATAGACTCCCAATGCGAGAAGGCATCAGGAATCAAGTTGGTGTGGGTTGCGTTGTCATCCTGCTTTCGGGACAGGCGGCAGCTGCGCAGCCCGCTTTGCATCCGATCGTTCCCGCTGTCTCGTACGGGGTATCGAAGGCGGAGTCGATAAGCGCAGATGGGCGAGTGGTTGTCGGATTCGCCACAATGCCCGGAGGCCGCAGGAGAGCGTTTCGGTGGGAAGTCGGCGGCTCGATGACAGACCTCGGTGTGTTGCCAGACTACGTCGAGTCATTCGCCGAGGATGTCAACGCTGACGGCTCTGTCGTTGTCGGATACTGCAATCCCAGCGGTGGACAGTTGGCATTCCGCTGGACCGCCGAGTCGGGAATGCAGGAACTCGTATCTGGGAGCGCGGGTGGTCAGGCCCACGGTGTCAACGGCGATGGATCAGTCGTGGTAGGTTGGGCCACGTTTCCATTTGCCGGCAAGCGGTGGAACGTTGGCGGTGAGACAGAAGTACTCGCCCCATTGCCAGGCGGTACGCAAGCGTTCGCGAAAGCGGTCACGCCGGATGGTCGGTTCACTGTGGGCTACGACCCCAGCGTGGCGAATGATCGCGCCGTCAGATGGGGAGCGGACGGCATTGCCGAGAACCTCGGAGTTCTTCCGAATCGGATCCGCTCCTATGGCTTCAGCTTGAGCAGTGATGGCTCAGCCGTAGTCGGTTACTGTGTCGGGGGCGGCGATTGGATCGGGTTCCGGTGGACCGAGGATGCAGGAATGACATCTGTGGGCCTGCTTGAAGGCGCTACTGGTTCCATTGCAACAGATATCAGCGGCGATGGGGGCAGCGTGGTGGGCTTCAGTGATTTTGCGGGGGAACGCAGAGCCTTTCTTCACAATGCTGATATCGGGCTCGTTGATTTGAACGAGTGGCTCCCATCGGTCGGAGTAGATCTCTCCGGCTGGCTCCTCAACGAAGCGACAACCGTGAATGCGGACGGGACATCAATCGCCGGGTATGGGCTGTATGAGGGGGCGCAGCGGGCGTGGGTTGTGAGTGGCATCCCAGCTCCGGGCTCAGCGATCGCGTTCGGAGTCTTTGCAGCCGTTGTCTCGATCCGACGTCGGTCCCGCGCCACTTACACACGCAGCTACAACTGACTCATCGATTGCTTCAGCCTCCCCACGCACTCCGCGATGATCGGCACCGCCCGGTCGATCTCTTCCCGTGTTGTCTCGCGTGAGATCGAGAACCGCAGCGTCCCGTGCGCATACACCGGGTCGATCTTCATCGCCTTCAGCACCGGCGAGGCCTCCAGCGAGCCCGATGAGCACGCCGCGCCCGCCGAGCACGCGATGCCCCGCTCCGACAGCAGCAGCAACAACGCCTCCGCCTCCAGCCGCGGGAAGCCGATGCTGCTCGTGTTCCACAGGCGGTCGCGCTCTCCCGCCCGCGGCCCGTTCACCCGCGCATCCGGCACGCGCGCCAGCAGCTCGCGCTCAAAGTAATCGCGCAGCCCGCCCGCCGCCGCCCGCCGCTCCGGCTCCGCCAGCCACGCCTCCGCCAGCCGGCACGCCACCCCCGCGCCCACGATTCCCGCGATGTTCTCCGTCCCGCCGCGCCGGCCAAGCTCCTGTTCCCCGTGCACCAGCGTCGCCGTCCGCACACCCGGCCGCGAATACAGCACACCCACACCCTTCGGCCCATGAAACTTGTGCGGCGAGTACGTCAGCAGATCAACCGCCAGCGGCCGCGCGGCCCAATCGTCCTCATCTGGTTCCTCCGCCCCCGCGCTCCCTTCGCCCTGCACGCGCGTCGGCATCTTCCCTGCCCACTGCGTCGCATCGCAGTGATACATCACCCCGCGATCGCGGCACAGTTCGCCGATCTCATGCACCGGCTGCACCGTCCCCGTCTCGTTGTTGGCCCACTGCACACTCACCAGCGCGACCTCGCGCCCCGCCTCGGGCGCGTGATGCTCATCCAGCAGCCGCGCAACCGATTCCGCGCTCACCCGCCCCGCATCATCCAGCTCCGCCGTCAGCACCCGCACCCGCTCCTCCCGCTCCAGCGCGCTCGCCAGCTCGCGGATCGCGATGTGCTCAACCGGCGAGATGATGATTGTCGCCCGCGGCCTGCCCGCCGCCTCCGCCGCCCGTCCCGCCAACCCCCGCGCCAGCAGGTGCCCTCGGATCGCCAGGTCAATCGCCTCCGTCCCGCTCCCAACAAACGTGATGTGTCGCGGCCGTGCCCCGATCAGTTCCGCCGCGGCCCGCCGCGCCAGATCCAGCTTCTGCCGCGCAAGCTGCCCCGGCCGATGAATGCTCGACGGGTTGTACCAAAGCTCGCCCAGCATCTGCTGCATCGCCGCGACCACGTCCGGCGCAGGCCGTGTCGTCGCGTTGTGGTCGAGGATGATCGGGGTGCTGGTCATGTGGAGAATCACAAGCCGGAAGATCGCACTCCGGCAGCAGATCGTAGTGCATCGGCGCCCAGCGACATGGAGCCCGCAGCTCCGCACTATCCTGCTCCCCCATGCGCATCCTCATCGCCACAGTCGGCTCCTCCGGGGATGTCAACCCCTTCATCGCCGTCGGGCGGGCGCTCGCTTCCCGCGGCCATGAAGTCCGCATGCTCGTCAATCCCTTCTTCGAGTCCGCCGTCCTCCAGGCCGGCCTCACCATGGAACCACTCGGCGAGGAGATCGACTTCCGCATCCTCGCCCAGCTCCCCAACGCCGTGCACCCCACCCGCGGCTCACTCGTCATCCTGCGCGAGCTGGTGTTCCCCCACGTCCAAACCATCTACCACCGCACCGACGAGCTCATCACCTCCTTCAAGCCCGATGTCGTCTTCTCTCACCACATCTGCACCGGCACCTCCTGGGCCTGCGTCCGCCGCGGTGTGCCGTGGGCCACGGGCGTGCTTTCCCCGGCGATGTGGTTCAACCCGCGCGACCCCGCACGTTACCACCCCTGGGCGCCGGAGAACCCCAGCGAACGCTTCTCCCGCTTTGGCCTGTGGCTCGGCAAGTTCATCATGCGCTGGCAGTTTGATCGCCCGCTGAACGCAACCCGCCGCGAGCTCGGCCTCCCGCCCGCACGGGACATGGTCTTCAGCGAGGCCGCCGCCGGGAACGCCGCCCTCGGTCTGTGGTCGCCGACGATCCGCGGCCCGCTCCCCGGCGATCCGCCCAACGCCCGCATCTGCGGCTTCGCCTGGCACGACCGCTTCGCGCGCTTCGAGAGCGCAAGCGGCGAGCTCGAGCGATTCATCGACGATTGCGAGCGCGCGGGCGAACCGCCCATCGTCTTCACCCTCGGCACCGCCGTCGTCCACGCAAGCACCAACTTCTATGTCGAAGCCGCACGCGCAGCGAAGAAGCTCGGCCGCCGCGCAGTCCTGCTCACCAACCGGCCCGAGTACGCACCACCCGCTGGCGAGCTCAGTGACCGAATCCGCGCGTTCGACTACGCCCCCTTCGGCTGGCTCTTCCCGCGAGCCGCGTGCATCGTCCACCACTGCGGCGTCGGCACCACCGCCCAGGCCTGGCGCAGCGGCCGCCCGACCGTCTGCGTGCCGCACGCATACGACCAGTTCGACAACGCCCTGCGCGCCAAGCGCCTCGGTTGCTCCGTCACACTCAACGCAACCCGCGCAACCGCGTCGCGACTCGAAGCCGCCCTCCGCGAAGTGCTCAACACTCCCCGTTACGCCGCCCGCGCCGCCGAAGTCGGTACGCGTCTTCGAAACGAAGACGGCGCATCCGCCGCGGCCTTCGAACTCGAGCGCATCGCGGGCAAGAGCTGATGCCCGCCGCAGTCGTAGCGACCGGGCCACTCCCCTTCTTATCTGTCCCCATCCGTGGAGATCTGGGGCGTACTGCTTTCCCCCGCGGCTTCCAGCCTCCATCCCGTCTCCGCGATCAGCCGCAGCTCCAGATCCCGCGAGATCTCCCCCGCCGACATCCCCGCGTAATCCCGCATCGGCAGGAACCGCAGCCGCGCACGCGCAGGCACCACTAGCGCCGCCGAGATCGACTCCGTCCGCGCAGTCCCCTCGATCACCACCTGCAGAACCCGCGCCGCCCCGCGCGAAACCAGCAACCCCACGCCCGGCGCAAACGCAACGATCCGCCCCGGCGGCGCAATCCGCCCCTCCGGATACACGCCCACCACGCCGCCTGACTTCAAGTGCTTGATGGCCACCCGCGCTGCCGCCGAATCATTGCCGCGATGGATCGTCCCGCCGTTCTCCCCCGCGACTTCCACACGGCTCACCGAGATGACATCCGCCAGTTCCCACAGCCATGCAAACCGCGGATGCTGCATGTCCTTGGCCATCATCCACTTGATCTCAAACGGACACACCGTCTGAATCAGCATCGGGTCAAGCCCCGAGGTGTGGTTCGCAACAACCACCAGCGGCCCCGGCTCGCGCATCGCGGGAACATTCTCCCGCCCCTCAACACGCACCCGCTGCATCACCCGCGCATGCACCCGCGCAAACAGCATCGCCAGCGCGACGTTGATGTCGTGCGGCCGCGGCGAGCGATACGTAAGCGCATGCGCAGCCCCAGCCCACAAGAGCCAGGCGATCGCGGCGAGAATGGCAGACGAAGCAATCGTCACGGGCCGGATGTTAGCGGGCACAAGCAAGAAGGCGGGAAGTCCTCGGTCCCGAAGTCCTGAGTGCTGATGAGGCCGACGTATGGATCGTGAGCATCGAACCCACGACCCAGGACCCACGACTCAGGACTCAGGACCCATGACTCAGGACTCAGGACTCAGGACTCAGCATCCCCTTCCCTACCCTTCCCCGTGACCGACCTCTGGGCCGAGAAACGCGAGAAAGCCATCCGCGGCGTCGAGCCCCTCGCCGTCCGCATGCGCCCGCGCACCATCGACGAGTTCGCCGGCCAGAAGCACATCCTCGCCCCCGGCAAGCTCCTCTGGCGCATGCTCCAAGCCGAGAAAGCCGGCGCCGGCCGCGGAGCTCTGACCAGCATTATCCTCCACGGCCCGCCCGGCACCGGCAAGACCACCCTCGCCGAGCTCATCGCCCGCCACACCAACCGCCACTTCGAGCGCGAGAACGCCGCCTCCGTCGGCGTCGCCCGCATCCGCGAGATCAGCGACCTCGCCCGCAAACGTCTCCTCGAGAACGGCAAACGCACCGTCCTCTTCCTCGACGAGATCCACCGCTTCAGCCGCGCCCAGCAGGACGTCTTGCTCGCCGACGTCGAACGCGGCGTGCTCACCCTCATCGGCGCGACCACCGAGAACCCCCTCTTCGCCGTCAACTCCGCCCTCGTCTCGCGCTCCACCCTCTTCCGCCTCGAGTCCCTCACCGAAGAAGAAATCATCGACGTCCTCCGCCGCGCGATCGCCGACCCCGACCGCGGCTACGGCAAGCTCCCGCTCCAGGTCACCGACGACGCCCTCCGCGTCTGGGCCATCAAATGCGACGGCGATGCCCGCCGCGCCCTCACCGCGCTGGAGGTCGCCGTGCTCTCCTCGACACCCGCGCACCCCGACACCTCGACGCCTTCCCCCGAAACCTCGACACCTTCTCCCGACGCACCTTCCCCCATCCTGATCTCCCGCCAGGACGCCGAAGACTCCATCCAGCAGAAGGCCGCCGTCTACGACCACTCCGGCGACCAGCACTACGACGCCGCCAGCGCGATGATCAAGTCCGTCCGCGGCAGCGACCCCGACGCCGCCATCTACTGGATCGCCATGATGCTCGAGGCCGGCGAAGATGTCCGCTTCATCGCGCGCCGACTCGCCATCCTCGCCAGCGAGGACATCGGGAACGCTGATCCGCGGGGCATTATGGTGGCCGCGGCGTGCTGGGAGCTGGTGGAGCGGGTGGGGATGCCCGAGGCGCGGATCATTCTGGCGCAGTGCGCGACGTATCTGGCGCTTGCGCCCAAGAGCAACGCGGCGTACAACGCGATCAACGCGGCGATGGCGGATGTGAAGGAGGGGCGGACGATCGCGGTGCCGATGCACATCAAGGATGGGAATGTTCGGAAGGCGGGGCAGAAGTCCGAGGGCTCGAAGCGTGATGGTGAGGCGTATGCCTATGCGCACACCGATGGGATCCGCACGGGCGAGCGGGGTGTGGGGATGGTGGGAACGCAGGACTATCTTGGCGTCAGCAAGAGCTACTACCAGCCGACGGAGTTTGGGGCGGAGAAGCTGCTCAAGGAGCGGCTGGAAGAGGTGAAGCGGCTGCGGAGTTCCGGAGGGAGCACAGAGCAAGCGGAGTAAGCAGAGGGCAGCGGAGTGGGAGTGTTGGAGGGGGAATGGCGGAGAGGTTGGCCGCGGATGAACGCGGATGAACGCAGATCCGGAATGGAACAGTGTCAGATCGATTTGCTGGGATTGACGGCCGCGCCGCACTCGGGGCATTGGTTCGTGGTCAGACCCGCGAGGTCATAGTCGCACTTGGCGCAGTGGCCGGGCTTGCGCCAGCGGATCTCGCGGCGGAGTTTCACGAGGGAGAAGATGATGGCCGCGAAGGCGGCGAGGATGGAGAGGTCGCCGAGGACGCCGAGCCAGAGGATGCGGCGGGTTGAGCCGCCGCCGGAGGCGTAGTAGCCCACCTTGCCAGATATGTACGAGCCAGGGATCGCCTGATCGATACCAGCCAAGATTTCCTGCCGGCTGAGCCGATCATTGATGGGACGCATTCCGACAAGTTCCCACAGTCGGACCTTGTCTTGATGGGTCTCGATGATGCAGTGCCACATCCCCCAACGATGCTTGCTGTTGAGCATCCAAAGGGATATCGCACGGCGCGAGGCGTCAGTCCAGTCTGCCGGATCAAGTTCATTCTGTCGGACGACCTTCCATTGACCGTTCGTCTGAGTGGCGAATAACTCGGGAAAGTGCATGCCGGTTTGTCGGGCCTTCCCGAACAGGCCTGCTGTTGCGGTTCCGACAACCGTTCCGTCCCGGAAGGCAGGCAGTTGTGACGCACTGAGCACGACATACCCCAACGCCGCGACGATCACCGCCACGTACACCACCGCGCGGAATGGCCTGCGGATCTTCACGGGTCATGTACCTTTGTGCTGGGTTGCAGAATCACCGCCCCGCCGCACTCAGGACACCTGTCGGCAGTAAGCCCGGCCAAGTCGTAGTCGCACTCGGCGCAGTGGCCGGGCGTGCGCCACCGCACCTCGCTGCGGAGCTTCACGAGGGAGAAGACGATCGCTGCAAGCGCCGCGAGGATGGAGAGATCGCCGAGGACGCCGAGCCAGAGGATGCGCTTGGTAGAGCCGCCGCCGGAGGCGTAGAAGACAATCTTGGGCTGGGGAACAAGCGTGGGATACGCTTGTCCGATTGCCGCGAGAATGCTCAGTCGCGACGCTCGGTCGAGCTGTTTTGCCGCGTCCTGCCAGCAGTCGATTGTGACCAAGTCGTGAGAAGTCTCGACGACTTGATGCCAGACACCAACTCGATGCGTTGGCCGAAGAAAGCGAACGACGACCAGGTTGTCGGAGTTTGATGCGTGGTCTGCATAGCTACTCAAGACCTGCCAACTACCGGCGAAGGGAGCGACAAACACGGCGTTGCCATAGTTCGAATGTGTTCGTTCCGACTGACCGGTCAATCGAGCAAAGGCTGCACCGACGAAAGTGCGATTGGTGACGGCCGGCTGTCGTGCCGCACTGAACACCACATACCCCACCGATGCGACGATCACCGCCACGTACACCACCGCGCGGAATGGTCTGCGAATCTTCACGGTTCAGATTGTGACCTGCCGCGGGGGAAATCGCAAGAGCAGATATTGTTTCTGCGGCACTCGGCTGCGTTCTGCGGGAACCTCTGCGTGCCTGTTCCGTCGCGCAGCCGCGCAACCCGTCGCTGGCGCTCGGGGCTCTGATCGTCAGTGTGCCTTCGCGCTTTTCGCGACTTTCGCGCTAAACGCTTCTCCCCTCTTTACTCGGTGGCCTCTGTGTCCGCCTCGGTGACCTCTGTGGACCTGTCTTGAAGAACACGGGCAGGATGCCCGTGCCACGGGGAGAGCTCACACCGGCAAGTCATCATCCTTATCAGGTCCGCCGCCATCGCGGAAGCTGCCCACCGGGCCCGTCTTCTTGCCCGGCACAAAGCTCACCACCGGTACGCGGAACGGGTCATCAAACGGCGGCGGCTCAACCCCCGCCTGTCCGCCGTGCGAACTCTGCGGAGCGGCGTACGCGCTCGGCAAGCCCGTGCCGCCGGGGTACGCGCCGTAGCTCTTGAACCGCGTGCTCTTGGCGTCCCACACGAGCTTCACGACATCTGTCGGCCCGTTACGCTGCTTGGCGATGATGATCTCGGCGACGTTCAGCTTGTCGGCGTTCTCCATTTCCCAGTCGCGGTCGCCGACGTGGTAGTACGCCTCGCGGTGCAGCAGCGCAACAACGTCGGCATCCTGCTCGATCGAGCCCGATTCGCGCAGGTCGCTCATCCGCGGCCGGTTCTCGCCGCGAGTCTCCGGGCCGCGGTTGAGCTGGGCGAGACAGACGACCGGCACATTCAACTCGCGCGCCAAGGCCTTGATGCCGCGGCTGATTGCACCGACTTCGTTCTGGCGGCCGTCCTTCTGTGCGCCGGGGGCGGACATGAGCTGGAGGTAGTCGATGAAGATGGCCTTGACGCCGTGCTGGGCGACGAGGCGACGGGCGCGCGTGCGCAGCCCCAGCACCGACAGCCCCGGCGAGTCATCGATGAAGATCGGCGCGTGCTCAAGCTCGATCGCGGCATCGGCGAGCCTGCGGTAGCCGTCTTCGTTGAGGCGGCCGGAACGCATGTCGTGGCTCGACAGGCCGGACCGCGCCGACAGCATGCGCTGGGCGATCGCGCTCTTGCTCATTTCCATGGAGAAAAAGGCGACGGGGACCTGCTTCCCCTCGCGCGGGCCGTGCGCCGATCCGCCCATGGCGACCTGCTCGGCGAGGTTGAGGGCGAAGGCAGTGTTGTGTACGCACACATCGCCCGCGACGAAGTTGTGCGTTTCGGGCACCGTGAGGTCATACACCTGCATCGGCCCCAGAGGCTCGATCGACACCACCTCGTCCCAGTACACGTCGCTGTCGGCAAGCGCCGCCAGGTCTCGATCGCCGATGGCCGCGGCAATCTTCGCAAGCCTCGGGCGGGACAGAGCCCGTGTGCCGACATGCATGTTCGTTGATCCGCCGATTCGGCGGCCAAGCTCGGACCACGACATCTGTCCTTTGGCGGCGGCGATGCGGGGCCACACGCCGGTCGGAATCAGGTCGCGATTGGTCTGCGTGCGACGGGTGTTCACCGCTTCGAGTACGCGACGCGTCGCGTTCTGCTTCCCGTGGATGCCGATCTGCTCGATGAATGCGCGGATCGAGGTCGGGTCGGTGATATCGAGCTGCCAGCTCGGGCGTCGCGCATCGCGGTACTTCACCCAGCGCTGGCGGAGCGAGGAGATGATGCCAAACCGCAGCAGCAGATGCTGCACCTGCCGTGCGAGCTTCTCGCTGATGCTCGAATACCCGAGCTGGGACTGCCCGGTGCCCAGCACCGTCGCCCATCCATCCGTTGAGAACAGACGGTTCAGGAACAGCGCAAGCAGATCGCGCCGCAGCGTGAAAACCGCCGCGGGAATGAACTTCGTGCCCGAGTCCGCGCCCATCAGGCCGAGCGCAGTCAGCCATTGCGTCAGCGCGTTCGGCGTGTTCTTGCGGATGCGCTCGAGCCCTCCGGGCGCAAGATCATCAGCCCGGACTTCCAGCACGTTGCAGATCCGGGTGAACGTCTCAGCATCCGGCGCAGTCTGTGCACCGCTCCAGTGCGTGACCGAACCCTTGCTCACGCCGACGGCTTCGGCGAGCCATGCACGGGTGCGCCCCTTGGAGCGCAGCGCAGAGTCCAGCCGTTCGGCGAAATCGGATCGGCGCGTCAATCGCTCATCCTCATCGCTGACGATGCGCCACGAAGCCGCGGTGTGCGGACGGTTGTCCGAACGGGTCAGGCGAAGGCTGCCGAACTCGCGCACCGAGTTTTCGAAGTCCGCCACAATGTCCGCGTTGGTCGAAGTGAACCGCGGCACGGCGCCGGTCAGACCGCCATCGCCGATCAGGTACGCAAGGAGCTTGACCTCGCACTCGCGCATCGATGCGGTGCCGAACGCCTCAAGCCGCCGCGGCACCGCAACGTGGTCCCCTTCACACAGCTCACCCAGCGGCCTCCATCCGTTGATTGTCAGGAATGGGTGCGAGAGTGTGGTGCGGATTCGGCGACCCAGCCGCGTGGTCACTTCGAAGACCGGCTTGTGCCCGTCATCAATGAAATCGCTCGGAGTTGTCCAGCCGAGCTTGAAGTCGTCGCCGAGCGTGGCGATCCGTCCATCGCGTCGGCGATACAGCTCCTCGATCGTCGCGACCGAACCGTCCTCAAGCACGATTTCTTCCTGCGCTGCAAGGCACTTCCCCATCGACGGCCGCGCCGCGACGATGATCATCTCCCCCTGCTGCAGGCCGCTCATGAGCTCATCAAGATCGGGGTAGCCCGTCGCGATGCCGCAGATCCCCTTGCCCTGCAGCGATTCCAGCCGCTCGACCTCGCGATCGAGCAGCACGTTCAGGCGCTCCGCCGCGGAGGTCTCCTCCTGCTGCGCGATCTCGAAGATCAGCGACTCGGCCGAATCCACAACCTCGCGAGCCCCATCCGGGCCCATCGTCCCCGCGTTGTACGCGTCGTACAGGATCTTGCCGCCCGCGTTGATCAGCTTGCGCAGCTTCGCCTTGTCCGCGATGATCTTGGCAAAGTGCGCGGCCGAGGCGGGGCCGGGCGTCTCCTGCGCGAGCTTCTGCAGATACGCCGCGCCGCCGATATCCGCAAGCTGCTCCTTGTCCCGCAGCTCCTCGTGCAGCAGCAGCAGGTCACCGGACTGCTTGTGGTCATACAGCCGGACGATCGCGTCATAGATCGCGGCGTGCGATTCAAGATAAAACGCATCCGGCGACCGGATGATCGGCACCACATCGTGGATGATCGACGGGTCCAGGATCATCGCGCCCAGCAGCGCCATCTCCGCCTCGGGCGAGTGCGGCGGCGGCTTC
Source organism: Planctomycetota bacterium (assembly GCA_023432465.1). GTDB lineage: Bacteria > Planctomycetota > Phycisphaerae > Phycisphaerales > UBA1924 > JAHBXL01. Next base: position 46,061 of record JAEYUO010000016.1, read on the forward strand.
TCGAACATCTTCTCCAGCGGGACGCGCTCTAGCGCGCCGCCGCGCCCCCAGTTGCCGCGCTGGTCGCGCTGCTTGGGGTCGTTGGGCGAGGCCGATGATCCGCCGGAGAAGGAACTCATGGGACCGCCAAGGTAGAACGGATCAACGCCGGGAGCGCGCAACCGACAGGATCAACCGACACAATCAACACAAGAGTTGCCCGCCGCTTGCGTCTTGGTTCCTCGATCCGGCTTTCCCTCGACCCTTCCGATTCAGGGGACCACCTTCACCACGCTGACTTTCGGGGCCAGAAGCTCGTACACGATCTCGACATCCTGATTCCCCAGCCGGATGCACCCCATCGACATACTGCGGCCGATGGATTCCGGCTCGATCGTGCCGTGGACGCCAAAGCCGGTGTGCGCCTTGCTGCCCTCGTCGAAGCCATCCAGCCCGACCCAGCGCTCGCCGATCGGGTTCTTGGGGTCATCAGCGCCGAAACGCTCACCGGTTCGAGGGTTCACCCACGAGGGGTTGATGAGCTTGCTGTTGTTGCGGACGACAAAGTTGGCAACCGGTGTGCCATCCTCTGCGCCAAGGCCCACCATGAACGAGCGGACATACACCCACCCGGGTTCGGCCCCGCCCGCGAGATTGGATGTGCCCACCGCGCTGGGGGACGGCGGGTCGCCCATGTAGATGTCCATGCGGTACGCGGACTTGCTGACCACGGCATGGAACGGTCCGTTGGCGACCTTGAGCTTCTGGTCAATGCGGATGCGGCTGGGATCCGCCAGCTTGTTCAGCCGCGCGATCAGCATGTAGTCCGTCGTCAGACCGAGTTTGCGGTTGATGACCGGCAGGCTGTCTCCGCTGACAACCGTGTAGACCTGCGAAAACGGATCCCCAGGAGCGGCGGTCGCGGAGAACACCAGCACCTCGCTCAGTTCGCTCATCCACCGGCGGATCGCCGGCCGCTCGCTCTCGGGCGTCCGCGAATCGAGCAGCACGCGGTTGAGCAGCGTGCGGCACTCGACGAGTTTGCCGCTGCGCTGCGCGTTCTCGGCGGCATCGACCAGCGCCGACAAATCCGACGGAAGCCCCGTGCGGGCGGCGGGCGGCGGGGGGGAGGCGGCATCGCCCGGCGGCGTGGTGACCAGCGGGTCGCGAACGGTCTCGGGCTGCAACTCCTCCGCGGCGGGCAGTGCCGGCGGAAGCGAAGCCGGCAACGGGCGCGACAGCGTCGGCGCGGGGTCCGCGTTCCGCGGCGCATTCATGCTGAACTCGGTGGGCTGGGGGCGCGGCCTTTCGGGCGCAAGTTCAGTCGGGGCCGGAGCCTGCGCGAGTGGGTCGGGTGCGGTCTGGGCGTTCGCGGATTGCGGCCCGACAAGGGCGTTGCCGCTGTCGCGGCTCCAGAGGAGCCACAGCAGGCCCCCGCCGCCGAAGACGACCAGCAGTGCGACGCCCGCGACCACCCTGGTTCGGGCCCGGCGTTTGGCGCGATACACGGCCACCGATGAGCTGGGGATGCGCTGTCCGCGAGCGTTCTGCGATGCAAGGGCCATGGAGAGCTTCCGTTCTTCCCGTGGGAGCAGATCAAGTTGTTCTGACGCCGAAGGTCACCAAGACCAATCCCGTCTCGGCCGCGTCTGCATACTTCGGTCAACCCGGTGCGGCCTGTCCACCCGCCCCGGACCTGTCATACCGGATCACCCGAGACTCGGTCACGAGCATCTCCACGGGTCGGTCGTGAAGATCCCGAGGCAACTCTTCTCCGGGCGCGAGAAGCTGAGCCTCCAGCCCCACACCGCAAACGACCCCCCTGACCGAGGGTTGAGCCAGGAACCGATCATAGAACCCTGCACCGTGGCCGATGCGGCCGCCGGTGAGATCGAACCCAAGTCCGGGTGTGAAAAGGAGATCCAGTTCCTGCGGAGGCACGGTCGGGCAGGATTCGCGCGGGTGCTGCAGGCCCGCCGCGGAGGGCGCGGCGGCATCGGGCTCAAGATCGGCAAGATCGGTCACCCGCCGCGCGGTCATGGTTCGGGCGACCCAATCGGTCCGCGGCAGGCAGACAGCCTTTCCGGCCGCCAGCGCGGATTGGATGAGTGGACGGAGATCCACCTCCGGCCGGTTGGCCATGGGCACGAACATGAGCACCGTGCGCGCAGCGGCATACTCCGGGAGAGTCTCGATCCTCGCCACGATCTGACCGGACCACGTGGCGATATCCGCCGTGGAGACCGCGGCCAGCCGGGCCCGCAGGCCGCTGCGCAGGAGCTTCTTCGCATCGCGGGAATAGCTCACGGACGGAGTTTAGCGGGTGGCTGGGGAACTCCCGGCGGTACCATGGGCCGTGCCGCTGATCGTCTGTGGAATCGATGAGGCCGGATACGGCCCGCTGCTTGGCCCGCTGTGCGTGTCGATGGCCACACTGCGCATCGAGGACTGGAACGAGGGGGACCGCGCGCCGGACCTGTGGAAGCTGCTGGGCAAGGCGGTCGCGCGGGCGGGAACGGCTGTGCCTGCGGCCGCGACGGCGGCGGTAAAGAAGAAGAGCTCGGCGAAGCGTGCGAGTGTCGGGCGGATCCTGGTTGACGATTCGAAGAAACTGAAACTCTCGAACGATGGCAAGCGGCACCCGCTGACACACCTGGAGCGGGGTGTGCTTTCGTTCCTTCTGTGCAAAGACGGCGTGGATGGGCCCGATCTCCCGGCGAGCGATGCCGCGATGCTGCGTGCGCTCAACGTCCAGATCCCCACGCAGGAGTGGTATCACCCCGATGCCAGCGCGTGCCCATGTGCGTGCACGGCCGGGGAACTGCTCATCGGCACGAATGTGCTCCGCGGGGCGATGGCGGATGCGGGCGTGTCGTGCCTGGCGATGAACTGCCGCGCCATGTGCGAGCGCGAGTTCAACGAGGTGGTGCACGCGGCGGGAACCAAGGCCGCGGCGACGGAGGCGGCACTGGTGAGCCACCTGTGGTACGCGTGGGAGCAGTGGGGGAAGCGGGAAGGGATCGAGGGAGCAAGGGAGGAAGGGATCGAGCGGAAGGAAGAAGAGCGCGGCGCGGGGGAGGGTGGGGGGAGTGGGCGGGCGACATCGCTGCGCGTGGTGTGCGACCGGCAGGGGGGCAGGACGCAGTACGGCGGCATGCTGAGCCGTGCATTCCCCGAGGCGCGGGTCGCGACGCTTGAAGAGCGGCCGGAGCGCTGCCGGTATGAGGTCGCCTCGCGCGAGCGGGCGATGGTGGTGCAGTTCATGCCGGAGGCGGAGAGCTTCCACATGCCGGTTGCGCTGGCATCGATGACAGCGAAGCTCGTCCGCGAAACACTCATGGGCCGCTTCAACCGGTACTGGAACGCGCGGCTGCCGGAGCTGAAGCCGACGGCGGGGTATCGGCAGGACGGTTGGCGGTGGCTGAACGATGCCGCGGCGGTGCTGACGGGCGCGGAGCGGGAGGGGATGATCCGGAGGGCATGAGGGGGAGAGGCTGTTTGCCGCAGATGAACGCGGATGAACGCTGATCAGAGGATGCGGAGCAGAGTTGTTGGGACCGGCTTGTTGCGATGAAGAACGAACTTCTTGAAGTGTTCCTGGTGGAGGATTGCGATGCGCATGCGCGGACTGTCCTGCTCGCAGCGATAGACAAACCGCCGACAGGGCTTGAGCGCCGGGAGTTCACCTTCAATCGGTTCAATTTCGTTCTGGAGAATCTGCTCCAAGAAGCGGTGATTGATGACGAACTCCATCCTGCGGATGGCGAGATCCGTGTGCCGCTGGAGGAGTTGCGTTGCCGGTTGGAGAGAATAGCGTGAGGCCGCGGCGGTGCTGACGGGGGCGAGCGGGAGGGGGTGATCAGGCGGGCGTGAGGGGAAAAGCCTCTTTCATGCGGCGGGATTATGGGGAGCAGGGTCCGTTCCCGTTAGACAACCAATGCCCGATGAAGGCGAACAGGGCGGGCACGCCTGGCGTTCCGCCGAACTCACGCGCAGCTGGCTCGCCCGCGAACCAGTCGGACAAGAAGCAGAAAATGTCGACGACACTGACGCTCCCATCCCGGCACCAGTCCGCTGTGCAAAGTGCCGAACAGCCATTCGGATCACGTTCTCTCACGATCAGTGACCACGACGTAATGGCGGCGACCTGCATCGGCGTGCCTTCGCAGAAATCAAGCGTCCATGTACCGTTGATGTTCTGGCCGGCGTAGGAGGAGAGAGAAGCGGATCTGTATTGCCCGATGATCTGACCGGAGCAGTGGATTGGCTCGCCTGTCGCGTGGAAGCGGACGTTCATCGACCCGTAGTGGCCGCTGCAGCTTCCGCCGTACAGAAGTCGCAGCAGTCCATCGGGCCCTCGGAGCCGGATAGTTGAGGTGCCGTGATCGAGGCAGCAGCTGTGGTTCACCACAACATCCAACTCCCCGATGATGTAGTCGTCATCGATATGCATGCTCGTCTGGATGCAGTTGTTCAGGTACACGGTCGCATGGCTGGTATAAGTCCGCTGAACGCCGAGGGGCGTACAGCTTGATCCATACCCAAGGAATGTTCCGCCGAGGGCTGCACAGTCTTCCGGTACCTGGGCGCTGCAGGAATCGCCCAGACAGCAGCCGCCGATGAAGCAGTCTGTAGGTCCAATGTCAGTGACCGAGAAGTCGAACGCGGCCATCGCGGTTGCGCCGACGACCGCGTAGTACATGAGCTCCGGATCGGAACAGAACTCGACCGTCGAAGCGATGGACGGAGAGCAGGCCGGCGAGGTGTCGTTGTTGCCGGAAACGCAGACGAGGGAGTTGCAGGTTCCAACATACACCTGGAGCCGGGTGTCTGTGAGCGTGGTTGTTCCGCAAGTGCTGACCCGGAGCCGGTTTCCATTGCCGGCAAAGCGGAACCAGACCGCGCGCGTGAGCGACGACTGTCCAAAGCAGTACGGAACTGCGTCCGATCCAGCTCCGACATTGGTCCCGATGACAGACTCTCCGATCGACACGGGCGTAGCGGTTTCGCAGGTGTCGTTGGACGGGCAGGGAGATTCGTCAATGACGGATAGCTGGAACGAGCCCTGGACAGGTGGGCTTGCATCGCTGCCCACGACGATGAAGTACGGGACATCCGGCTCGGTGCAGAGTCGAATGGCCTGGGCGTTGGATGGGACACAGCCGGGCACGGGAGTTGGGTTCGTCCCGAGACACGTCATGGAGGCACAGTCGCCTCGGAGGATCCTGAGATTGGTGTCGACACCCGTGCCAGCACCGCAGGTGGTGAAGTTGAGGACGCGGCCGTTTCCGATGGTCCAAAACCACGCCCCGGAGTTGATCACTGTCGATCCGCATGGAGTGTCGTTCGTAAGACCGAGGTTCGAGGTGTTGATGGATGAGCCAACGGGGATGAAAGTGGCACTGGTGCAGGTGTCGTTGACGGGGCACGGGCCCCCCTCGTCGACGGTGATCGAGAATGGCCCGCCGCGGGAAACGGCGATGTAGTAGGTCTCGCCAGGGATGGAGCAGAAATCGATCGTCGCGGCGTTGGCCTGAGCACAAGCTGGGAAAGCCGTGGTGCTGCTACCGACGCAGGTCAGATCACCGCAACTGGAGCCACTGAAGACGGAAACAGTGTGGGCGGGCAGAGTCCCGACGGTTCCGCATGTGGTTGCGCTGAAGATGTTCCCGGTTCCGGTGATCCGGAACCAGACGGCGCGGGTGAGCCAGGCGGTCGGGCACGCGGGGAGAAGGTCATCGGTCATGGCACCGGTATCGCCGCGGGTCGGAACGCCGACTTGCAGCGGAATGGCATCAACGCAGGAATCGTTGCCGGCGAGGACGCGGAGCGATATGGTCCCCGTGCTTTGCCGGCCCTCCGCATCGCTGATCGACAAGGGGATCGCGTGCAATCCGACATTCTGCCCGGCGGCCACTGTCAGCGAGAAGATGTTGTCGCCGCTTACTTCGTCGCCGTTGGTTCCATCATCGAACAGGGGCTGTGCTGTTCCGCCGCCGAGTGCGCCGAGGTTGGCGGTGACGGTAATCCCGGTACTGGGCGGAAACGCGGCGGGGGTGACATGGGCACGGAGCAGGGAGCTTGCGCCAAGTTGAACATTGACGGGAAAGGCCTCACCCGCGGCGATCGGATTGATCTCGCCGAGCAGGCTGTCGGTGCAGATCTCCCAGAACCTGAGTGTTCCAGTAAAACTCGAGTTGTTGTCGGCAACCGTGAGCGTCCACGTTGTGTTGGCCGTCAGGCCATTGAAGTCCGCGAGTGAATGTAGTGGGTCGTCGGGACGCCAGAACCCGCGGACATTGCTGATGCCCGGAGGCGCGACGTGCGGACTGTCGTATGTGGTGTCGGCGGAATCGTCAAGCACGAAGCGTCCGTCAGATTGGCTTGTGCCGATGTACGCGGCGGTAAATCCTCGCGGACCGGCATCCGGGAAACCCGGCCGATCCATAAGAGTCAGGACCGCCCCGCTCGCATCGTGCCGGATCTGGACGGAAATGTCGCCCTGCTCTGAGTGGGAAATCCACAGCTTGACACGGACGTTCTGGAGCGGGCCACCACCGGTCTGCATGACGTCCTGAACTTTGCCCGGCTGGCCACCGGCGAAGTCGGGGATGTTCATGAATACTGAACGCGATCTTGAGTGAAGGCAGGTGCCTCGCGTGCCGGGAGGATGATCGCCCTGCGCGTCAGGATCGACGGCGGGTACAGCGAGAGTGTGCAGAGCAGCGGTGTGGCTCGGTCGCGTTTGCAGAGCGTGGCAGGGACCGACAGCGACCGTAAGCACAACAAGTCCAGTCGCTCCCTCGCGCAAGAATGAGAGTGCCATGATTCGCTCCTGCATGAAGGGGAGAACACGGATCCGAACACAGTTCATTCGAGAGTAATCGATAATCTGGCGGCGGACCTCCCTCATGGCACAAAAAGCTGGCTTTTCCACTGAAATCTTGCATGCAACAGCGGGTCAATCTTGGAGCGCGGCAGATACTCTTCAGCATGTCCAAGGACCGACAAGACCCGACGAAGCGAGCGGAGGCTCCGCCCACTCACCCCGCGGCGATCCAGGCCCCGTGGCGGCAGGAGTATCTGGAAACGATCGATGCGACGGAGAAGGCCGGCGCGGGGAAGGCCGCCGCCGCGGCGTCAACCGGCAGCTTCCTGCGGGACTACTGGCTTGCGCCGGGGGATGATGCGAAGAACCATGTGGTCGTGCGGGCGAGGCACGGGATGATCCTGCTCAACAAGTTCCCATACGCGGGCGGGCATCTGCTGGTTGCGCTGGGTGAGGCGCGGCCGACACTGCTCGACTATGACGCGGATCAGCGGGCTGCGCTGTGGCGGCTGGTGGATGCGGCGAGCGGCCTGGTGACGGAGGCGCTTGCGCCGCAGGGCGTGAACATCGGCATCAATCAGGGCCGCGCGGCGGGGGCGGGCGTGCCGGGGCACTTGCACGTGCATCTTGTGCCGCGATGGGGCGGGGATGTGAACTTCATGAGTGTGGTGGGGCAGGTGCGCGTGATCCCGGTCTCGCTTGAGAAGATGGCGGAGCGGTATCGGGTTGCGTGGGGGCGGGTGAGCGCGCGGTGGGGCACATTGCTCGAAGCTGGCGAGAGCAGCAAAGCAGCAAACCAGCAGATCAGCAAATGAGAGTCAGGCAATCACGCCGCGCGGCGGGGGGTGTAGGCAAGGCCGATACGGAAGAGCTCGCCGTTGTTTCCGGCGGGCTCGCACCGCACGCAGAGCGCGCCCATCCAGGGCGTTCGAGATCCCTCCGGGCACATCGTCACGCGCATGCCGGGCTCGATTGCCGAGCGGGTCAACGCGCCAATCCCGCCATCGGAGCGGTCCACGACCTGAAGGTGCGTGAGTCCGTAGCGGTCCTTGCCGTTGGTGTAGGTCGCGCTGATCGAGCCCGTGGAGGCTTCGCGCTCGCTTGAGCGACGCTCGAGCTTGAGCGCGCCGCGGGGGCTGGTCCGCTTGGCGACGGGGCGGACATTGATGCGGCTCTTGCTCTCGCTGGTCGTCTTCGGGCTCAGGCGCATGGGGTCTCTCCATCGGCCGCGCGTGGCAGCATGCGCGGACGGAGAGCAATCGACGCCGCGGCCGCCGCGCTTGAGGGTCGTGCCGGTTGTGGGGAGTAAAACGTGAGTACCGTGCGCCGGTACCCCCCTGATAATGGCGAGGACGTAATGTGCGCGCTGGCGGGAGTTACTTCGTCGGGATGGTGCGTGCCTCGGATTCGCTCCAGCGGTGGGCGCACTCGGGGCAGACGCGGGCGGGCAGGCCGCGGATGTCGTACTCGCAGGCGGGGCACTGGCCGGCGGCCAGGGCCTTCTTTCGTCGGATGGCGGCACGCTCGGCGGGGGTCATGGTCGCGCCCGACAGGCCGCGGCCGAGGGCGTCGAAGAGCGGGACGGTCCAAACGAGGGAGCGGACACACGCGATGGCGAGGAGGATGTTGGAGATGAGTCGGAACAGGGCCCGCCAGCGGACGGTGCGTCCCGTCACGGTCTGGCCTTGGAGCCGTGCGGCGGTGTTCTTCCAGTACCTGTCCGGGTGGTTGGCGAGCCAGGCGGTGTAGGCATCGCGGATGGCCGTGGGGTCGGCGGGCGTGCCGCCGACGGAGTATCCGGCGACATCTTCGGTGGTCATCGTCGCCGTTGCCAGGCTCGTTGAGCGGTCGCGGTAGACATAGGTGACGATGGAGATGAACCGGTCCGTCGAGGTCACCATTTCAGGGTCGATGCAGACGACCGCGCCATCGCGCCAAACCGCGGCGGCAAAGGGCGGGACAGGCTGGCCGAGGGCGCCGACGGGCGCGCCGGCGGGCCAGTTACCGGTGCGGTCCTCGGTGAGGTAGAGGCGGTTGTTGGCGAACAGGAGCGCGAGAACGATGAGGGTGGCATACCACCGTCCGCTCATTCGCCAGAGCATGGCACGAAGGGAAGGTGTGCTGCGTTGCCCTTGCGGCAGAGGAAACCTCCACGTGATGCGCGCGAGTCTATCGGGAATGGGCGGAGAGTGGGTTGCCCGCCGGGATGCCCACACGCTCTGCAAAAACGAGAACGCCCCCTGGGAGGCAATCCGGGGGCGTTCCACAGAAAAGAAGAGATGAAGAGGAGACTCTCTGCGTCCGGCGGGCGCTTGCGATCACCCGCCTTCGTAAGGTGATACGTTGGGATAGATCCAGCGGTTCAGGTTTTTCTGGATGAAGTTCACGCGGCGGGCGCGGGGCCGCCGTACATGAACTCCTCCCGAACGATCTTGCCGTTCCGGATGGTGTAGACGCCGACTTCCTCCATGACGTTGCGCTTGCCGTCGGTCAGGCACTCGACATCCATCCTGAACTTCACGGCAAAGCCCGTGGCACCCACGAACGGCCCCTCCGCGCTTGCGCCATGGATGCGGTTCTGTGCGGACCAGTCCGCGCCCTTGCGGGCGACGGCCTTTCGTCCGACCCACTCCATCGCGACGCCCTCGCCCTCGCAGGAGACGATGGCCGGCGACCAGAACTTCTGCTCGATCTCCTGGAACTGGCCCTTGTTGAACATGGCGACCAGTGCGCGGCCGACCTCGCCCGCGCTTGCGCCGCTGCCGGTTCCGGCTTTGCGGATGTCCTTGGGCATGCCGCCGGCTTTGCGGGGGGCCGCCTTCTTGGGGGATCGCTTTGCGGGCTTCTTTGCGGCCTTCTTCGCGGCCTTCGACTTCTTCTTTGCCATGGATTGGGCTCCGGTGGTGTGGGCGAACCGCGCGGCGGCGATCCGGGCGCTGGGCGCGCCGAACGTTGTATACCGCAACCGCGGCGGGCGCGGTTCCGTGCACAGATTTCCCACCATGAAGAGCTGGTTCACTCCGGTGTGAACCGGGCCCCGGGTTTACGCGGCCATCGCCTGGATGACGCGCATGAGTTGTCGCATCTCGGTATCGGGGACATCCTCCAGCCCGAGCTTGCGGCGGATGGAGTCGGAGGTTTCCTTCTCCGGCCGGACACAGCAGCTCAGCAGCCGCTCGCCTTTGGCGCCGGCGATGTAGGCGATGACCTCGCCGTTGTTGCCGGGCTCGACATCGATTGTCTGGCCGGAGAGGGTGATGCGTTCGGGGCCGCCGCGGGTCTCGAGGCGCATGGCCCGCTCGATCTCGACATCCATCATCTCGACGAGTTGCATCTGGACCGAGTCGGCGATGGCGTCCACATCCTCGAGGCGGTCGGCGATACCAGAGAAGACTTCCAGCGTGGCCTGATACTCGGTGGTGGCGTCGTTGATGACGGCGATGAGGCCGCCGGGTGGGAGCTCGAACAGCTTGCCGGCGATCGCCGGGAGCGGCTCATCGCTCCGGGGGAGTCCGTCTGCGGTCAGTCGCAGGGACCCTGAGTAATGCGCGATGCGCTGGAGCGCGGCGACGGAATCTCCAGCGTGCTGCGCGGGTGCCGGCGCATGGTGCCACACGATTGGGCGCGCCAGGATCGTCGGGAGCCGCCAGCGTCGGGCCAGCGTCGCGGCGACATCGGTGTGGGTGAACTCCAGCCGCTCGAACTCCACGGCAAAGAGCTTTGCGGGGGAGTCGCACGTGTCGTAGAGCTTGAGGTAGTCTTCGCCGATCAGGCGGGCCATCAGCGGGACGGCGCAGTCGAGCATGAGGCCGACGACGAAGGCCTCGCCGACGAGGCCGGGGCTGCTGACCTTGGCGAGCGTGGCGGCCAGGCTCGCGCGGTACACCGACTGGCCCCAGATGCGGCGGGTGAGCTCCTTGACGCCGGGGGGCGTTGCCGCGCGGCTGAGATAGAACCCCAGGCAGACGGCCTTGGCGCGCTCGGTGCCGAGGAGCACGAGTGCGCGCTCGAGCTTGGTGACGGGCGCTCGCTGGGCATAGAACGCGGAGTTGGCCAGCTTGAGCAGCCGAACGGTCAGGGCCCAGTCTGTTCGGACGGCGTCGGCCCAATCCTGCACACGGGTGTTGGGATCCTGGGCGAGCTGGAGCACGCGGAGCGCGACCTTGGGCTGGGACTCCAGCCCGACCTTGTCGAGCATGCGGGAGATCTGCTCGTGCAGAGCCTCCAGTTCTCCGGCTGAGAGATCGCGCCGCGGCTTCATGGCGACACCCACAGCGCATGCCGTGCGCACAGCCAGCGCGCCCAAGAGGTGATCGCGGAGCGGGTCATCATCTATGGAAGGGGATCGACCGTTTTCGGTGCGATCTTGCTCGCCAGCGTGCGGCGAGGGTGAACCCTGCGCGGGTTGCGGGCTTCGCCGTGTCCCATAACGTCAGGGCTGGAGCCGGGTGGCGGTCCAGCCGCCCGCCGCGGTCGCATCGGTCAGCCTGCCAGACGCATCGTGCACGTGGTTGAGCGCACGCTTCCAGCATGCGCGGTCGTGCAGGCGGACCTTGCTGCCGACCCAGAGTTCCGCGTAGGACGGGACGAAGCGAAAGCCGCCCCAGTGAGGAGGGCGAGGGATCTCGATCTTCGCGTGGGGCGCAGGGGGGTTGGCGGGATCGATGCCAAACCGGCGGAGGGTGGCATCGACCTTCGCGAGCATAGCGGCGCGGGAGGCGATGGGTTCGCTCTGATCGCTGGACCAGGCGCCGATGCGGCTCATCCACGATCGCGTGGCGAAGTAGGCGTCGCTTTCGGCGGGGGAGGCGCGGACGACGAGTCCCTCGAAGCGGGCCTGGAGGTCAAGGGCATCCCAGTGGAAGGCCGCGGCGGCGTGAGGGTTGGCATCGAGGGCTCGGCCTTTGCGGCCCCGATAGTTGGTGTGGAAGGTGAATGCGCCGGCCGCGGCATCGATGTCCTTACAGAGGACGATTCGCGTGGACGGTGTGCCATCGGGATCGACGGTTGCGAGGCTCATCGCGTTGGGGTTGGGCTGGACGCGCTCGTTGCGGGCGCGATCGAACCACGACACGAAGAGCGGGAACGGATCGGCGGGAAGGGGATCGGGGAGGAGCTGATCGACAACCCATCCGGCACGCGGGTCCGACTGGTCGAACACGGCGGGATTCGTGGGGGTCGGCGTGGAGTCAGGCATGGGTGAGCCTATGGCGTGTGGGCTAGGCGCGGTTGGCGTGCGCGGACATGAGGTCCTTCATCTCACGGACAGCTTGTCGCAGGCCGGTGAAGATGGCGCGGGAAACGATGGCATGGCCGATGTGCAGCTCGGCGATGCCGGGCTGCGAGGCGATCGGCCCGACATTGTGATAGTTCAGGGCATGCCCGGCGTTGAAGCGGAGACCCGCGCCGCGGACACGTCGGCCCGCCGCGGCGACCTTTTCGAGTTCGCCGGCGAGTTCATCGCGGCGGAAGTCGCCGCCGTGGGTAGCGAATGCGTGGGCGTAGGGGCCGGTGTGGATCTCGCAGACATCGAATCCGGCCTGGATGGCGGCGGTGATCTGGGCTTCATCGGTATCGATGAACGCCGAGACGATCATGCCCGAGCCGTGCAGCCTCGACACGACCTCGGTCAGCCGGGGCAGGTTGCGGACGACATCCAGCCCGCCCTCGGTCGTGACTTCCTGGCGGCCCTCGGGGACGAGCATCGCGGTGTGGGGCGCGAGTCGGCAGGCGATCTCGACCATTTCGTCGGTGGCGGCCATTTCGAGGTTGAGCTTGACCTTGACGAGGCGGCGGAGGAGCTCGACATCGCGATCCTGGATGTGGCGACGGTCTTCGCGGAGGTGGACGGTGATGCCGTCTGCCCCGCCGAGCTCGGCCTCGTGGGCAGCGCGCACGGGGTCGGGCTCGCCGGCATCGAGGTTGATGGAGGAGCCGTGTGCGCCGTGGCGATAGCGGGCCTGGCGGACGGTGGCGACGTGGTCGATGTTCACGCCGAGCTGGATCATGGGCAGAGTGTATCTTGGTTTGCCAGACCGCCCGTCCGGGGGGTGTGACACGGGGATCTGGGGCCAGTCGCGCGGGGAGCCTTGACGCGGGCACCCGCGAAGGCGACGATGCCTATTCACGATCACACTCACCCCGGCGGAGCCGGAGGGACGAGAGCACATGGCGGGCGCGGCGAAAGGGAAAGAAGCGGGGAAGGCCGCGGCGGATGCTGCCGCGGCGGCCGTACGCGTCCCGCCGGAGAGCCCGCTCGCCGCATGGTTGAACCCGGATGGCTCACCAAAGGATTTGGGGAAGGGGTTCGCGCACCTGCACCTGCACAGCGAATACTCGCTGCTGGACGGGGGCAACCGCGTCGACAAGCTGGTGAAGCGCGTCAAGGAACTGGGGATGTGGTCGGTCGCGGTGACCGATCACGGCAACCTGTTCGGCGCGGCGAGCTTCTATCAGACGGCGAAGGAAGCGGGGATCGTCCCGATTCTCGGGGTTGAGGCGTATGTGACCCCGCCGGAGCGGACGCGGCAGGACCGGACGTACACGGGCGTTTCCGATGGCGGGTATCACCTGGTGCTGCTGGCCGAGACGCAGGAGGGCTGGGACAACCTGGTGTACCTGGCGTCGGAGGCGTATCTGACGGGCTTTTACTTCAAGCCTCGGATTGATCGGGAGATTCTGGGGAGGCACAGCGCGGGGTTGATCGCGATCAACGGGCACCTGGGGAGCGAGATCGGCGACCACCTGCTGAGCTTTGAGCGGACGGGGGACAGCAAATGGTGGGACAAGGCGCTTGAGAGCGCGGTGTGGCACCGCGACACCTTTGGTGTTGATGCGGCCGCGCCGCGGTTCTTCATCGAACTCCAGCACCATGTGCCGGAGCAGAACTCGATCAACAAGCACCTTGTGCGGCTGGCGCGGGAGGTCGGCGCTCCGCTGGTGTGCGACAACGATTCGCACTTCCTGAAGGCGGAGGATCACGATGCGCACGACACGCTGATCTGCATCTCGATGGGGAAGGTGAAGCACGATTCGGAACGGCTGCGCTACCCGGAGGAGCTGTACGTCAAGTCGCCGCAGGAGATGCGGGAGATCTTTGAAGAGCAGTATGTCGGCGGGGATTGGCAGCAGATCGGGCACGAAGCCCTGGACAACACGCTGAAGATCGCGGCGCGGTGTGCGCTGGGCGGGGCGAAGCCGCCGATCGGTCAGAATCACGCGCCGATGGTGCGGGTGCAGAGAAAGAGAGCGGAAGAGCAGCAGAGCAGCAGAGCAGCAGACAAGAAGAAGGCAAAGGAGGGTGGTGCGGCGGACGAGTGGGCGGATATGCCCGCGTGGGATGAGCCGCGGTTTGCGGGCGATCTGACTGCGTGGTTCGAGGCGTACTGCAACGAGTTTGAAGTGGTTCCGCTGCGGATCGATGATGATGCCTCGGCCGATGAACGGGCGCGGATCAACACGGAAGCGAAGGCGGAGTGCGACCGCGCGCTGCGGATGCTCTCGGAGGCCGGGCTGGTGTGGAGGTATGGGCCGCAGGAGGATGGCGAGAGCCGCGGCGATATCCGCGCGCGGCTTGACCGCGAGCTGACGATCCTGTGCGACAAGAACATCGCGGCGTACTTCCTGATCGTGTGGGACTTTGTGAACTGGGGCCGGCAGCACGGCATCCCCGCGAATGCCCGTGGCTCGGGCGTGGGCACGATGGTGGGCTATGTGCTGGGGTTGTCCAACGCGTGCCCGGTGCGGTACGGCCTGCTGTTTGAGCGGTTCACCGATCCTGACCGCAGCGAGTATCCGGATATCGATATCGATCTGTGTCAGGAGGGGCGCGCATCGGTTATTGATTTCGTGCGCCGCAAGTATGGCCATGTGGCGCAGATCATCACGTTCGGGACGCTTAAGGCCCGTGCGGCGATCCGCGATGTGGCGCGGGTGCTGGCCATCCCGCTCCCGGTCGCGGACAGGATCGCAAAGCTGGTGCCCGAGCAACTCAACATCACGCTCGACGATGCGCTGGAGCAGGAGCCGGAACTCAGGAAGATCTACGAGGGGGATTCGGGCGCGATCGAGAAGCTGCACCTGAATCTTCCGCCGGGCCAGCGTGCGGAGGCGGACACGCTCCGCGCGCTCATCGAGAACGCGCGGACGATCGAGGGGCAGGCTCGCCATGCGAGCGTTCACGCCGCGGGCGTGATTGTGGCGACCCGGCCGCTGCACGAGATCGTGCCGCTGTACAAGCAGTCCGGCGCGGAAGCTCATGAGGTGGTCACGCAGTGGGACGGGCCTACCTGTGAGAAAGTGGGCCTGCTGAAGATGGACTTCCTCGGCCTGCGGACGCTGAGCGTGATCGAGCGGGCGAAGAAGCTGATCCGGGAGACGCTGAGCGAGGAGGAGATCTGGAAGGCGGTAGGGAAGACCCGTCCGACAACCAATGGATTGCAGTCCATGGGTTCTGTGCACCCGCTCGATCTGGAGCGGCTGACGTACGACGACCCAAGGGTGTTCGAGTTGTTTGCGCGGGCGGACACGACGGGCGTGTTCCAGTTCGAGTCGGGAGGCATGCGGCGGTTGCTGGTCGATATGCGTCCCGACAGGCTCGAGGACCTGATCGCGGCCAACGCGTTGTTCCGTCCGGGCCCGATGGACCTGATCCCCGACTACAACCGGCGGAAGCACGGCCAGGCGGAGGTGCCCAAGGTTCACCCGATCGTGGACAAGTACACCGCCGAGACGTACGGCGTCATGGTGTATCAGGAGCAGGTCATGCAGATCGTGCACGGCCTGGGCGGCATCAAGCTGCGCGATGCGTACTCGCTCATCAAGAACATCGGCAAGAAGAAGTACGACAAGATCGACAAGGAGCGTCCGAAGTTCGTGGAGGGCGCGCAGAAGCAGGGCCTCACGAAGCAGTCGGCCGATGAGCTGTTCGAGCTCATCCTCAAGTTCGCCGGCTACGGCTTCAACAAGAGCCACTCGACCGGGTACGCGATCGTCGCGTACCAGACGGCCTATCTGAAGACGTACTTTCCGAACCAGTACATGGCGGCGTTCCTGACCTTCGAGAGCCAGGCGCAGAAGGTTGCGGACTGGATCCCGTATGTCGAGGATTGCAAGACGACCCGCTACCTCAACGGCAAGGTCGGGGTGGAGGTGCGCCCGCCGGATGTGAACCTCTCTCAATCCGACTTCGGTGTCGTGTTTGACCCGGGCGAGCCGCAGGATGCGCTGCACGGGCACGTGCGGTTCGGCCTCAAGGCGATCAAGGGCGCGGGCGACCGCGCGATCGCGGCCATCGTGGAGGAACGTGAGAGCGGGAAGAAGCGGTTCAGCTCGCTCTTTGATTTCTGCGAGCGCGTCATGGCGAGACTGGCCACGCAGGCCGCGACCTCGGCGGCCAATGGCACGGGGAGCGGCGGGACAGCGAACCTGCTGAACAAGACGACGCTCGAGTCGCTCATCAAGTGCGGAGCGATGGACTCGCTGCACGAGCCGGATGGCCGCTCGCTGCGCGCCGCCATGACCGCCAGTCTCGAATCCGCCATGGGCTCGGCCCAGAAGGTCGCGCAGGACAAGGCCGCGGGACAGGGCGGGCTGTTCATGGGAGGCGGAACGGAGAAGGCGGCGCCGCGCGAAGGCTCGCTCTTGGCGAAGGCGACGCCGTGGAGCGAGAGCGAGACGCTCGCCAAGGAGAAGGAAGTCCTGGGGTTCTATGTCTCCAGTCATCCGCTGGAAGAGTGGAGCGCGTGGACCAAGGTGTTCGTGACCGCCGGATGCGATGCGTCCAAGGCGCTTCCTCACGACTCGCGCGTGGTGCTGGCGGGGCTTGTGAGTTCCGTTCGCACGCTGATCGTGAAGACCGGGCGGAGCGCGGGGCAGAAGATGGCGATCGTGCGGCTCGAGGATCAGGGCGGGTCGGTTGAGATCGTGCTGTTCGCGGACCGGTACGCGCAGTTTGAGGCGACCGTGCAGCCGGGGAACCCGGTGTTTGTGGTGGGGCGCATGGATCGATCGCGCGCGGGTGGCGCGAGCACAGATGGACCGGGGGGAGGACTGGGCGGCGGGAGCGACGATGACCCCGGCTCATCCGGCGGGAGGCCGGGCGGTGGAGGCGGTCAGCAGAACAGCGTTCAGGTGATCGTGGATCGTGTTGTTCCGATCGATGGTGTGCCGCTCATGCCGGGGAAGCTGTGGGTCCGCCTGGATGCCGAGAGACTCAATGGCGACGGCTCGCGGACACTGAAGGAACTGGCCGCGATTGTTCGAGGCGAATCGCTCGGTGGCGGGGACGAACGACTCGCGGCCGCGGGCCCGTTGCCGACGCTGTCGGCCGAGGACCGCGCGACGGCGTTCCCCATGGACATCGTGGTCGATCTCCCGGAGCAGCGCATCCGGCTGGAGGCCTCGCCGCACATGCGTGTCCGGCTTTCTGCGTCGATGGTTGCCGAGTTGACTCGTCGGCTGGGCGACGGATGCGTCCGCGTCGTCGGGGGCGTGACCGTCGAGACGATGAACGGCCGCGGCGGGAACGGGGGGGGGAAGCCGTGGATGAAGAAGGGCAATGGCGCTATGCCGGCCGGTACAAGGCGGTAGCGTTCGCGCTGCCGTGCCCTTGAGTGGCTCAGCGGCTCAGCCGGAAAACGTCGCTCAGCTCAGATTCCGCGGATTCTCTGTCCGTGAAGAACGACACGCGGATCGTCGGCGACACGGTGCCGGCCCCGCCTTCACCATCACGCCAGTCCAGCAGCCATCGCGGCAGCCCGCCCAGCGAAAGGGTGTAGGTCCGCGTGACCAGGCCGTCATAGTGCCGCGCGTTCTCCTCAGGCGATGAAAGATCCGTCCGCCACACAAGGTCCTGAATCTGAGAGCCGTCGGCGAACTCCGATCCCGGTCGGAAGAGCTCGACTCGGGCGATTCCCAGCGCTCGGACCGGCTGGGCATAGGCATCGCGCAACTCGAAGTGGCAGACGATCACCGGATTCGCCGCGGCATCGACGCCTATCCGTGTCAGGGGGTGAATCGCCAATCGCTCCGGGTTGAGGGCGCCGCCGGGCAAAGAACCGTTGCCGCCGGTGTGCCCGCCACCGGCGCAGCTCATGGGCATGCAGGCCATCGGCGCGGCGATGGCGCACAGGCAGAGCAGAACCAGTCGCGGTGTGCCGCGGTCAGACATCGGGGGAGTTTACGGTCGGTGTCCCCGCCGAGAAGCGGGCACACGCGGCAATCGTCGTTGCGGGGACTGTGAACCGGCGCTTGGGTGAGGTCGGCGTGTCCGCCGGACTCCGGGCTCAGGCCGCCAGATCCTCGTCATCACACTCCGGCGGGTCGCCGATGCAGCCCCATTTGTCCTTGGGCAGGTGGCGGTGGTGGACGTGGATGACGCGGGCGAGTTGGCTGGCGAAGAGCTCGCCGATGGTCTTGAGCTGATCAACCAGCAGCGGCCCGAATGGGGACAGCCGGTCGCGGAAGAGCATGACGATGGCCAGGACCTCGGTATCGTGGCGGCAGGCAAAGCCGATCACCCCGGAGTCGCCCAGCCATGCCGAGTCGCCGCCGGCGAAGTCCTCAAGGCGACGGGCATCGGGCAACTGCACGATGGAGTCGGTCTTCTCGAACTTGGGCGCAACGGTGTTGGCCATATGGTCGAGGAGCATGTCCACCGTTTCCTTCGGACAGTCATAGTTGACGTACGCGCCGAGGGAGTAGTCCCCGCTCGTGGTCGGGAGGAACACCGCCGCGTTCGTGGGCCCGGAACGGGCGAGCACGAACTCGAGGGTGGACCGAAGCAACTGCTCGATATCGAGCTCGTGCTTGATCAGGGTCTTGAACTCGGTTGCGGTGGTGACCTGGTTCATAGCGGCAGCGCACTCCATGTTGCCGCCAACCTGATCGGTGCAATTCCCGGGTGTCTGTCGTGCTCGGGGTGTGGTCATCTGCATGTCCCGACCATACAGACGGTCCAGTCTTCGCATCCGTCGTCCTCCGCGCGCACGCGCCACGTGCGAAGAACGCAAACCCGCTGCGCCCAGCAGAAAACGCGAGAGTTCATGGACGCGCAAGTTCCGCGCGATGACGTCGCGGCAGCCATTCGCGGCTGCCTGCGCGACCAAGTTTGTGTCCGCGCGCTTGGCCGCCAGAACCACACCCGCTCCGCGCTTGGCGAGCTCGGCCACCAGTTGAAGCGATGCGTCGGCGCACGACGCATGATCGATCAATGCGGCGTGGATGCGAAGGCGTTGGCCGCGTTCGCTGCCGGCAATGATGGAGATGGCCTCCGTCACATCTCGTGCGAGCAGGCATGTTGCCCGCCCGCTCAGGGCGCGTGTCGCCTTGGCCGCGAGTGCGGGGCTGTCCGTGACGACCAGCACCCGGGGCTCGCCCTTGAGGAGTTCCCGGTCCGGCGAGCTCTGCCTGGGCTTGATCTCCACCGTTCCGAGCTGCGAGCCAGCAAGGCCGCGAGCGGATGGATTGCCGACAGGGTCTTCGGACGGGTGAGTTGCTCGAGTCATGGAGCTGCTCCTCGTATGTGTGTGGGGAGTATGTGGATCCGCATCAGGCTGCACGCTGCACGCCCTGGCCCGCGGCGACGACCGGCGCGACATCGCGCAGGAGTTGTGATGTACCCGGCTCGCGCGCCCAGCGATAGTCGGGGAGGACGACCGTGACGCTTGTGCCCCGCCCGTGCTTGCTTGCCAGCAGGATCTCGCCCCCGTGCAGGGAGATGAGCCGGTGCGCGAGCGCGAGCCCCAGCCCCGGCTGTCTGCCCGCGGGCTTCTCGGAGAAGAACGGATCGACCGCATGCTCAAGCGCGTGCTCGCTCATGCCCGCGCCGTCATCCACGATCTGAATCAACAGCCGAGAGGGCTCGGTCGGGTCTTCCTGGACGCGGACCTCGACCGGCGAGCGCGGCGACGCTTCGATCGCGTTCACCACAATCTCCGTGATGGCGTCGATCAGCATCCCCGAATCCACACGGGCGGTATCCAGTCCTTCAGCCAGCGTCAGCTTCACCCCCAGCACGCCCGAGGGTCCCGCCTTGCCGGCGCAGCGCACCTTGGCACGCTTGATGACCTCGTCCATCACCGATGCGAGGTTGGTGGGCCGCCAGTCGGGCCGCGGCGGATTGGCGATCCGGTGAAGCCGGGTGACCAGGTCACTGAGCCTGCCGGCGGCATCGACGATCGCCTGGGCGGTCTGCCGGTCATAGTCCTCGCGGAGGCGCGACAGCAGGGCCTGTCCGCGGCCGGAGATCACGGTCAGCGGGTTGTTCAGTTCATGGGCTGCGCCAGCGGTCATCTCGCCCAGCCGGACCATTGCGCGAGACTCGGCGAGCTGCTGCTGCGCCTCGCCGAGGGCGCGGTTGGCTTCGCCGAGCTCCTGATTCAGCCGACCGAGCCGCGCATTCGCACGCAGGATCGACTCGATGAGCAGTTGCTGGCTGGGTTCCTCGCCGAGGCCAAGGTCGCGGCATCGGGCGCTCGTGGCTTCGTACAGCCGCGCGACCATGCCGTCGATCCGCTCAACATCCAGCCCCATCTTCTCCGCAAGCTCGCGGTCATCAGGGCTGGCGGCCATGTTGCCCGACCAGCCCAGGCCCAGGCGGCGGCAGAGAGCATCGGCAACGCCGACGATGCCCACGACGCGGCGGCACTCGATCTCCGGCAACTGGTCGTAGGGTGTGCCGTGCAGCTCGACTGCCGAGCGGAGCGTCTCGGGCAGGCCCCAGAGCCTGGCGATGTGCGCACCCGCCGCATGATGATCCATCCCGAGGATCGGACGCTCGAAGTCCGCGATATTCCCCATGCGCGTCTCGGTCAGGTCGATCACCCTGGCATACGCCCGCGGGAGCACGACCTCGAGCGCGAGCTTGCCGATGTCGTGGATGAGGCCGCAGACGAACAGCTCTTCGGGATGCAGGTCCGGCTCGGGGAGTTCCCGCGCGATCAGTTCGGCCGCGCATGCCACCGCGATGGAGTGCTGCCAGAAGCCCACGCGGTTGAAGCCGGTGTTCGTGGCGGCGGCGGAGCCCGACTTACCGGTCGCGGCGGGCTTCTTGGGCAGGTTGGCCGTCCAATCGAAGATCGCGACACTGAGCACCAGCGACCGGACCGCATCGAGCCCGAGCATGACCACCGCCATCTCGACCGTGGTGATCGGGTGCCGTGTTCGGTTTGCCGCGCGCCGGCAGAGCGAGAGCAGGCGGGCGGTCAGCGTGGGGTCGGACTCGATGAGCCGAACAATCTCGCGCAGGTCAGGCTCTTCCTGAGCGCCGAGCTGCAGGAGCCGGGCCGCGACGGTGGGGAGGGTGGGCAGGCCGGCAAGCTCGCGGAGAACCAGTTCGGTGCGGCGGGAGAGGAGCGGGTCCATGAGGAAACCGGGCCCGGCACCGCGCCCGCGGGCCGGTCCGAACGATTCAGCCCTGCTTCTTGGACGCGGATGCGCCATGTTCGGTGTGTGCTCCCGGCGAGGTGCAAGTTGGACGGATGTGGACCCGTGCGCGATTGGTGACGGACGCTCAGGCGGCCTCGGTCAGCTCGTCGATGCGCTTGAGCAGGTTGCTCACATCGAAGGGCTTGGGCACGAAGTCGTCCGCGCCGGCCGCGCGGAGCGAATCAATGTCCTCGGGCTTCACCACGCCGGAGACGAAGATGATGCGGGTGTCTTTCAGCTCCTCGTGGGCGCGGATGCGCTGGCACACCACGTTGCCGTTGACATCAGGAAGCATGTAGTCGAGGATGATCAGGTTCGGCCGGAACTGCTCGGTCAGCAGGCCCGCGTCGTACCCTGTCGAGCAGAACTTCACGTCGTAGCGGTCGTTCTTGCCGAGCAGGTCCTTGAACATCTCGATGATCTGGGCATCATCGTCCACGACAAGGATGCGCGTTGCGCCCTGGTCGAGCGCGCCGACCGGGATGTCGTTGGAGCGCATGAACTTGATCAGCTCAGCGCGCGGAATGCGGCGGAACTTGGAGCCCGGAACGCGGAAGCCGCCGAGGCGGCCCGCATCGAAGCAGCGGATGATGGTCTGCTGAGAGACCTTGCAGATCTCCGCGGCCTCGCCGGTCGTGAAGATCCGCTTGCTCGCCCACTCTTTGGTGGTGTGTTGGCCGTTTGTGCCGGGCATGCGCAGCTTCCCCGAGGACGTGACCGCCGAGATGCGCGCCGACCTTCGACGCTTGCCCGCGCGGTACAGATTGCCGAGCCGTCTATCGACGCCCAGATTGCCAGACTTGACGGCACAGATTCACAGCCGCGGCCGATGCCCCGGGAAGATCGGCACTCCCCGCGCTCCCGGGGGGACCCGTGCCAATCCCCAAGCCCGGACCGCCTCGGCTGGGCGTTACACTGGCCCCGAGACCCACTCACCCGCTCGGAGACGCCCATGCTGCTTCTCGCTCTGGCCTGCGTCCTGTTCGCCCCGCTGTCGACCGCTTCAAGTGGTCGTGCTGAACCGGAGCCGTGGAAGCCAGTGCCCGGCAAGCTCATGACGCGCTGGGCGAAGGATGTCGATCCGGCCAACCCGTGGCCGGAGTATCCGCGGCCGCTCCTGCAGCGCGAACGCTGGATGAACCTCAACGGCTTATGGGACTACGCGATCACGGCGAAGGATGCGCCGATGCCCGAGCAGGCGGAGGGGAAGATCCTCGTGCCGTACCCGGTGGAATCGGCGTTGTCGGGCGTGGGGCGAGCGCTGAAGCCGGATCAGGCGCTGCACTACCGTCGGATGTTTGTGCTTCCAGAAGGATGGCAGGGCGACCGCATCTGGCTCCACTTCGGCGCGGTGGATTGGAAGTGCGTGGTGAGCGTGAACGGGAAGAGGATCGGAGAGCATACGGGCGGGTTCGACCCGTTCAGCTTCGATACCACCGATGCGCTACGAGCTGGCGCGGAGAACGAGATCGTCGTGACGGTGACAGACCCGACGGACACTGGCGGGCAGCCGCGCGGAAAGCAGTGGCTGAGCCCGCACGGCATCTGGTACACACCTACGAGCGGCATCTGGCAGACGGTGTGGCTGGAGCCGGTGCCAGAATCGCATGTTCGTGCGATATCTGTTGATATCGACTTTGTCGAGAACAGTGTCGCAGTCCGCCCCCATTTCGAGATCGGATCGCAGGAGATCTCTGTAGAAGTTGAAATCCTGGAGGGTGAGAAGCAGATTAGCAGTGGAAGAGCAAATGCTGAAAGATTCGTCTCGAAAGTGACCATGTCCAGTTGGCGACGATGGACGACCGACGATCCATTCCTGTACACAGTTCGTGTGAGCATTACTGCGGGGGGTGTCAAGGACACCGTGACTTCCTACTTCGCCTTCCGCGATATCGATGTCACGCGTGATCAGCACGGCGCGAACCGCATCCGCCTCAACGGCGAGCCGCTTTTCCAGTTCGGCCCGCTCGACCAGGGCTTCTGGCCCGATGGTCTCTACACCCCGCCCACCGAAGAAGCGATGGTGTTCGACATTCTCGCCGCGAACAAGATGGGCGCGAACATGTTGCGCAAGCATGTGAAGGTGGAGTCGCAGCGGTTCTACCACGCCTGCGACAAGCTCGGCATCTTGGTGTGGCAGGACATCCCGAGCCCGTTCTTCTGGGATGGGAAGAGCGAAAACCCGCACGGGAACCCGCCGTTGAGGGACGAATGGAAGGAGAACTTCGAGCAGGAGATGCGCGCGATCGTGAGCGCGTTCAACCAACACCCATCGATCGTCATGTGGGTACCGTGGAACGAGGGCTGGGGGCAGAACGACCTCGTGTGGTCGAAGTCCATGGTCGATCTCTGCAAGCAGCTCGACCCCACGCGACTCGTCAACAACGCCAGCGGCTGGACCGACATGGGCAACGGCGATGTCAACGACATCCACGTCTATCCCGGCCCCGCCACGCCGACGCCCGAGCTGCCGCGGGATGCAAACCGCGCGATGGTCCTCGGCGAGTTTGGCGGGCTCGGCCTCCCGGTCGAGGGGCACACATGGCTCGACAAGAACAACTGGGGGTACAAGAGCTACAGCGACAAAGAGTCGCTGACAAACGCGTACCTCGATCTCATCGAGCAGCTGCCGATTCATATCTCGCGCGGCTTGGCCGCGGCGGTGTACACGCAGACCACCGATGTCGAAATCGAAGTCAACGGCTGGCTCACCTACGACCGCGAGGTGTGGAAGATCGATCCCGACAGGGCGGCGGAGGCGACGCGGGCGCTGTATCAGGGAGTGCCTCGGATCGAGACCATTGCCCCCGATGCGCAGTCCCATCCCCAGACTTGGCGCTACACCTTCGTGAAACCGGCGGACGCATGGGAACAGCCTGGTTTCGACGCCGCGGCGTGGAAGGAAGGGAAATCCGGCTTCGGCACCAAGGGCACGCCCGGCGCGATCGTCGAGACGGAGTGGAACACACCGGAGATCTGGCTGCGCCGGACCGTGAACCTCGACACACTCCCCACCAACCCCGCCCTCAGCATCCACCACGATGAGGACTGCGAGGTCTACATCAACGGCGAGCTGGCCCTGAAGCGGACGGACTACACCACCGGGTACATCTACGTGCCGCTCCGCAAGGACGCCGCGAAGCTCCTGCGGATCGGCGAGAACACCATCGCCGTGCACTGTCGCCAGACCCGCGGCGGACAATACATCGACCTCGGGCTGGTGGAGACCAAATCGGCTGATGCGGAGTAGCCGGTTTGTTCCGCGGATCGAGTGGTGGAATCGGCATCACGCCGGGGGCGTGAACCAACGCGATGTTCGCTTGCAGAAGCCGACGAGCATCAGCATAAGCGGGACCTCGATCAGTACGCCGACGACCGTCGCGAGCGCAGCGCCCGAGGACAGGCCGAAGAGCATGACAGCGGTCGCGATGGCGACCTCAAAGTGGTTGGAGGCGCCGATGAGCGCGGCGGGCGCGGCGTCTTTGTATGAGAGCCTCAGCATTCTGGCGAGGCCGTAGCCCAGCGCAAAGATCAGGATCGTCTGCAGGATGAGCGGGATGGCGATCCAGAGGATGGTGAGCGGGTTGCCCGCGATGACCTCGCCCTTGAGCGAGAAGAGCAGGATGAGTGTGAGCAGCAGTGCGATGATCGGGATCGGGTTGAGCAATCGCAGAAACCGCTCCTTGAACCACCGCTCACCCTTCGCGCCGATGAGCCAGCGGCGAGAGAAGTAGCCCGTGATCAGCGGCAGCGCGACATAAATCCCGATCGAGAGCAGAAGCGCCTGCCACGGCACGGGCAACCGGCCGATCCCCAGCAGGAAGCCGCCGAGAAGTCCGTACAGCACGAGCATCGTGAGGGAGTTGATGGCGACCATGACGAGCGTCAGCGCATCGTTGCCGCGGGAGAGATTCCCCCAGACGAGCACCATGGCCGTGCACGGCGCAACGCCGAGCAGGATGCACCCCGCCAGGTAGCTCCTCCACAGCGGGATCTCGAGCATCTTCACGCCCTCGTGAACCACGACCGTGCCCGCGCCGTGCACAGCGCCGAGCGGGAGATCGAGCCCAAAGGGCATCTTCACCCAATCGACGGCATCCACGCCGATGAACCCGCGCAGCAGCACGCCCAGAAAGAGCAGCGCGATCGCGTACATCGTGAACGGCTTGACGGCCCAGTTGATGAACAGTGTGAGCAGCACCGGCTTGCCGCTGCGACCAGCGCGCACGACGCTCGCGAAGTCGATCTTCACCATGATGGGGTACATCATGAAGAAAAGGCAAACGGCGATGGGCACGGAGACGACCGGTGCATCTCCGACATACACCGACATCCCGTCCAGGGTCTTCGCGATTCCGGGCGCTACCTTGCCCAGCAGGATGCCGCCGATGATGCACAGCCCGACCCAGATCGTGAGGTGCCGCTCGAAGAGGTTCATGGGCTTGGCGGGCGGTGGAGGCTGTTCCATGGTGGCACCGAAGAGGAGCGAGCAGTCGCTCGCCGCGGCGGCGAAGGAGAAAGGTCAGGGTGCCAGTGATCAACTCTCGCGGGGTGCGAGAAGGAGCCGCCGCAAGCCGAGTCGCGGGATCAGCGCTTCCGTGCCGCGATGTCCAGGCTCGTGATGTAGTCGCCCGGCTTCGCACCGGTCGGAAGCGCCGCAATGATCTTCCGGTACAGGGGATCCTGCCAGTCTGTCATTGCGTCGATATAGCTCGGCTTGGCCGTGAGCACGATGTCCGTGAGTCCCGCCGCGATCATCTGTGCACGTGTCTCCTCCACCAGCACCGCCCCTGCGATGCACCCGATCAGCGCTTCGACATCCGCTCGCACTGCCGCGGGCAGCGGCCGCAGGAGCGCGAGGTCCGATACAGCGACGCGCCCGCCCGGCTTGAGCACCCGCGCGATCTCCCTCCACACCCGCGGCTTGTCCGGCGACAGGTTCAGCACGCAGTTGCTGATGACCACATCCGCCGTGGCATCCGCCACCGGGATGTTCTCGACCTCTCCCAGCCGAAACTCGACATTGCTCAGCCCGGACTGCTTCGTGTACGAAGCGATGTTCTTCCGAGCCTTGCTCAGCATGTCCGGCGTCATGTCGATGCCGATGACACGACCGGTCGCCCCCACCTTCGGTCCCGCGACAAAGCAGTCAAACCCGCCGCCGGAGCCAAGGTCGATCACAACCTCGCCCGCCTTGATCGCGGCGATGGCTGTCGGGTTCCCGCACGACAGGCCCATGTTCGCGCTCTCGGGTGTGGCGGCCAGATCGCTCTGCGAATACCCGATCGCCGCGGCGAGCTGCTCCGGCGAAAACGTCGCCGGGCCGCAGCACCCTCCTCCCGCCTTGGTGGCTGCAGTGGGTGCTGCCGATGACCCGCCGCAGCATCCCCCGCCGGACTTCGCCGGTTCGGCGGTTGAGCTCGCGCTTGAGCCAAGCTGCGCCTCGGACCATCCGCCGGAGCGGGCGATCTGTCCATACCCCGCACGAACCTTCTCCCGCACCGCATCCGCCGCGGCTTCATCAACAGGCATTTGCGGGGCGCTGTTTGTCACGGTTGCCCCCGCGCTCGCCGCGGCTGCATTCCGCACTTGCTCTCCGCCGCAGCAACTCGGCCCGCAGCCGCATGATGCCGGCTCTTTCTGTGTGTTCGTGGTGGTCGTGTTCATGTTCAAGTCCTTTCGTGATTCGTGCCGCGCGGCGTTCGCCGCTCGTTGTGGTTCAGCCAATCAACCCTCTCCCAGCCCGATCGATCCCGGCAGTGTCTCGATGTATGCCCGGATCTCATCCCGGACGCGCCGGTAGTGCACCATCGCGTCTTCCTCGCTCGCCGCGCTCTTCGCCAGCCGCGGCGGGTCGTCAAACCCCGCGTGCACGATCCGTGCACCGGGGATGACCGGACACGCCTCGTGCGCCGAGTCACACACGGTGACGACGACATCAAAAGTCACGCCTCGCGCTGCGAGGTCCTCGGGTTTTTTCGATGTGTGCCCGGAGATGTCGACCCCGGCCTCCTTCATCGCCCTCACCGCCAGCGGGTTCAGTCCGTGCGGATTGGTCCCGGCCGAATGTGCATCGAGATCGTCGCCGCGCAGTGCACGGGCAAACCCCTCGGCCATCTGGCTGCGGCAGGAGTTGCCCGTGCACAGGAACAGCACGCTTGGTTTTCGGCGCGGCTCAGCCACAGCACCCTCCGGTGTCTCCGTTGCCGCACCTCGTCCCGCACGATCCCTCCGGACAGCACGAGTCGATCGCATCGGCCAGCGCCCGCAGCTTCGCGGACAGGTCTGTGAACAGCACGCGGTAGTACACCGTGCGTCCCTGCTTGCTCGACTCGAGCACGCCGGCATCGGCGAGCTGCGCCAGATGCCGCGACACGACCGACAGATCGACCCTGCAGCACTCGGCCACCTCGCCGACCGAGCATGCCCGCCCGCACTTGGCCAGGCAGGCCAAGAGGCTCACCCGGGTTGGGTCGCACAGGGCCTTGAAGAGCTCGGGGTCGAGCAGGCCGTCGATCGGCGACTTTCTCGCCGCGGCCTGCTTTGGCGAGGCCGGGCGACTGGCGGCTGTTCGGGCCAGTCGAGCCTTGGGAGATTGCTTGCGTACTTGCACCATGATGCAAGGATAGAACAGGCCAGCGAAGGCATCAAGTGTCGCAAGAAAATGAGCGGGCTGCTAGGAATCGACGTCCTTTCGCCGTCCCGTGCGGAACTGTGCAAACTCTCAAGGACACTCCCGCTTGGTTTCGTCATGCTCGCCAGAGCCAATCACATGCCCTTGCTGGACAGAAGGAGAAGAGTCTGCGGGCAAGGCCCTCTCGTCAAACATCACGCGGGTGTTGCCCGATTCACCGGACCGCAGTTCAAAAGGTACCGCATCGATGCGAGTTCCTTTGTTGTGCTCACTACTCGACTGGCGAGCATCTGCTGGTAGTTGTCCATGTGCAATGCGCCTCAAGCGCTCATAGCCTGATGGAATAGACGCTCCCAGGGACATGACTCGATCGCGGATCGTGGCGATGCCCTCGATTGCCCCACGCGAGGCTCGCAGCCGGCGAAGGAGTGTCAAGAAGCTACTTCCCAGTAGTGATCGTGCTCCGATCGCGTAGCCGAAGCCAAGAAGGATGGAGCCAACGAGAATGCCAATCACCAACCATCGCCCCGCCCGAATTCCCGGCGTTTGAATTGCTGCCATTGACGGTTCGTCCACAACGGAAACGACGCTCAGAAATTGAAGCGTCACGATTGCCAACATTATGCCAACGGGGAAAGCGACAAAGGAAACGACAAATGCACGGAGCGGATAGAACACTAATCCAGGTTCTGCTGGCGCCGGCCGCACTGCCGACGACTGGCCATTGGCACCAGCTATCGCCTCGCGATCATGATCGAGACCATGTAGATGAACACTAATTTGCTGCCATTCTGCGATTAGGCAGAGATACACACTCGCAGCACCAAATGCTGTAAGGGTTGCCCATGCGCCCCAGTTCCAGTAGCTGGTCGTTCCAAGAGCGCCAAAGAGCAACTCGTTGATCGCAACTGCGAGAAGGACGCCACATGCAAAAGCGGCCGCGGAACCCGTGAGCACTCGCACCAAAAGCAGGAAGCTTGCCATCAGATTGATGCCCGTTGTCTTAATCACGTCGAGGAGGCCCGCGGCCATCAGTTGCGGAAACGCCCTTGCGGCAAGCCAAACGCCGTGCACCACGACTCGCAACTGAACTGAGAGATGTGAAATCTCGTGCGAGAGTCGCTTGTACACAGTGGCGTCGACAGCGTCTTCGGGCACCTGTTCCAGCAATGTGCTGCGGATGAGCTGTATGTCCTGTGCTCGGATCTTCGCCCATCTCCGTACCGTTTCGGAGAGCTCTGTATCGCCAGCCACGATCGCGAGTGCAGAAGTGGCACAGAGAAGTAGACCGAATAGCGAGAACTGGATGTTCGGAAGGCGATGAAGCAGGGCGGCAACACGTTCCGCGACTGGCGGCGCGGCACCTTGGAGTGCGATTGGAATCGACTCCACGATCCCTACTTCAAGAATGGCTCGCGACACGTAGTCAATGCCCACAAGCGTGGACAGACTCATCCCGATCAGTGTGGGAAGATACTTCGCACGTGGTAGGTTGCGCAGTGTAAACTCGCCAGTCGGTCCAGCATCGTGAATAACCCACCACTGTCGCACTAGCCACGCTTGAAGAACGATCCAAGCTACTGGTAGGAAGAGAAGATCAACGCGTTGTGAGGACAGCGCGGGGTCGACAAGCGACATGAATGCGCTGACAGCCACACACCCTGCCGCGGAACAACCAACCAACCACCGCGCAGGCCACACGAGTAGCGTGAGCGCAATGA
This sequence comes from Planctomycetota bacterium, assembly GCA_023432465.1. Taxonomy (GTDB): domain Bacteria; phylum Planctomycetota; class Phycisphaerae; order Phycisphaerales; family UBA1924; genus JAHBXL01. Next base: position 75,651 of record JAEYUO010000016.1, read on the forward strand.
TCGAAATGAGCCCGAGTGCGGGTCCCGCGATCCAAGCGGGGTGAGCAGGTGCACTGGCGGAAGTCCAATCAGAAAGAAGCCATGCACCAACCAGGATTGCCGCGATGCCAACCGGTCCCCAACCGCCACGCAGAAACAGCTCCGTCAGCTGGCCGCGAGACTTCGCGGTCGAAAGATGTGCTGACGGTTGGAAGCGAGGGAACTCTGGTGCCGCCGACTCTTGCGACTGGGTAGTGTTGTCTACGGAGTGAACCGAAACACCAAGAATGCTCCATAAGGCGCAGAGTAGCGCTTTGTAGTCGGTATCGCTGCAGAGTCGAATGCGAGCGACAGCGTTACCTAGCCCAAGTCTGGGCGTCGCGGATGTCGTGATTGAAGCAGGCCGCGAAGTGGAGGCCGAATAATGCTCGGCACCACCTGGCAGCGTGTTGAGTTGCTCCGACCACGGTACCCACAAGAAGGCGACAGACTGTGGAGGGTCGAATTGGAGTGCCACGTCCAATTCTTGTTGCAGGTTCCATCGGATGCACCGACTGGTGACGCTCGATGGCTGGCCAATAGCACCCGAGATCGCCTCGCGCACAGTATCGACTAGGGTCTCCTGTTGCTTTGTCACGTCCCGAGAGTCTACCCCAGACAACTAGGAGTGTGCAAGCGCAAAGGCTGGCTGCTTCTTGAGTAAGAAACACCTGAGCCGAGCGAGTGGAGGGCCCAAATGCCAATGCGATCGGCCGCGACTCCTTCTCTTTCGACTGCCCACTACACCCCCGCCAGCCACCCCAGCTTCACGCCCAGCAGCAGCGCGATGGTCAATACGCCGAACAGCACGCACCCGACCTGGAACGGCCTGTCCTTCGTCGCCAGTTCCGTCGGATCGTCATAGATCCCGCGTTCGATCTGCACAATGCACCGCAGCAGCGCGTACGTCGCCGGAAGCAGCGTCAGCCAGAGCAGGTTGAACCCGAACGTGTACGTCTTGCTTTGCGCCACGACGTAGTCCGAGTAGCTCAGCAGTGTGGCGACGCCCGTCACCACCACCGACATCCGCAGGAAGTCGTCGGTGTATAGCGCCTGCACGCCACGGGCCGCCGCGGCATCGGCGCCAAGCGTCCGCCGCTCTCCCAACCGCTTGCCCAGCGCCAGGAACATCGAGACAAAGAAGGTGCAGGAGAGCAGCCACGCCGAGGGCTCGATCGCGACAGCCGCGCACCCGCCGAGAACCCGGAGGACAAAGCCCAGCGCCAGGCTGACAACGTCGAGCACCGGGTGAGACTTGAAGCACAGCGTGTAGGCAGCGGTATTCGCGGCGTAGAGCGCGATGCAGATTCCCAGCAACGTGCGGGGCGAGAAGAGCTGCCCGGCGGCATCAGCCGCAGGGACAAGCAGCACCGCGGCGAGCGCGAGGATAAGCAGCGAGCCGGCAAAAACGCGGGCCGCGGCAGGAGAGATGCGCCCCGCGGCGATTGGCCGCTTGCATTTGCGAGGATGGGCGCGGTCGGCTTCGCGGTCTTTCAGGTCGTTGAGGACGTAGCCGCTGCTGGCGACAAAACCGAAGGCACAGAACGCGCCCACCGCGCCGGCGATGGTCGCGGCCCACGAGGTCTCGCCGCCTGCGACCTTCTCGGCGATGCTGGCCACGCCGTACACCGGGCCGATGAGGACGAAGCCGCCCTTGATCCACTGCTTGGGCCGGGCGAGCCGGACAAAGTCGAGCGCAGGGCCGAGTAGGCCGCGGCGATCGATCGCGGCGGACTGGGCTGGGGATGTGGCTGTGGGCTCCATCGCGGTGGGAGTCTATCGGAAGCTTGGGGCCGTCAGGTAACCGGACGGGATGAGCAAGTCGGGCGTGAAGACTCCCCTCCGCGAGCTCGAGGGCCCAATCCTCGGAGATACGACCGGATTCGCTGGTTCGTTCGGACGCGGGTGAAGTCGGAACGCGCAGCCATTGCGCGGCGGCTTGCCGTGCAGAGCCTTCCGGCCAGGCGAGAACCGAGGCGAACGCGGAACGAGGCGGGCGCGTAGTCCACTTCGACCGATACCTTGGCCGCGGGCGGCACCTGTTGCGCCGCGGCCGGGACTCACCATGTCAAAGAAGATGGAACAGGACGCACCCCAGTCACCCGCTTCGCGGGGGAAGAACGCCGTGCCCGGGTGCGCCGGCTTCGTGATGACGGCGATCTTCCTGGCGTGTGCAATGCCGCTGATTCTGTCGGACAACCTGCTCGGACGAGCGGCGTTTGACCAGTTGCACTACCACGAGCCGGCGATCCGGAAGTTCGCGGCGGAATGGCCGCGGCCGGATTTGAGCGACTATCGCTCGGCGACGACGCCGGGGTATCACCTGCTGCTGGCGGCGGTGAGCAGGTATGTGAGCGAATCGGGGCGGGTGCTTCAGCTTGCGGGGGCGTTGTTCACAGCCGGGTTGCTCGCCCTGTGTGCGTTCGCAGCGGCACGGATTGCGCGGGGAGTGGTGGGAAAGAGAACGGCTGCGGCGTGGGGCGTGCTGCTGACGCTGCCGCTGCTCGCGTCCATCTATGTGTTCTTCCCGGGCGTGTGGCTCGTGCCGGACAACCTGGGGTGGTTGTTGGTGCTGGGGATCGGGCTGGTGAGCTGGCAGCTTGCTGGCCGTGCGGAGGGGCGCGGTGGAGGCTCGGCGGGCTTCGTTCTCGCGGCCGCGCTGCTTTTGGGAGTGGTGCTGGTGCGGCAGAGCCATGTCTGGTGCGCTGCGCTGATCTGGCTGGGCGCGTGGATTGGCGCTGCGCCGATCGGGGATGGCGGGATCATGGGACTCTTGTCGCAGTTCTGGATGCGCGTGCGAGCGCTCGTGTCCGCGGCGGCCGCGACCTTGCCCGCCGCGATCGCCCTCGCCTACTTTGCCAAGCTGTGGGGCGGGCTGACACCGCCGACGTTCGCGTTTCAGTATGGCAGCGTGATCAACGGTGCAGCGCCGGCATTCATACTCGCGCTCGTGGGCGCGTTCAGCGCGTTCTTTGCGGGGTTTGTCGGTCCGGCGGCGTGGCGTGTCCTGCGCGACCGACCGGCCGGATTAGCGATCGCGATGCTCGCGGCGGTGGTTGTGTGCGCGATCCCTGAAACAACCTACGTGCACGAGCAGCGCTCGACGGGTCTGTGGAACCTGGTACGCATTGCGCCGGTCATCGGCGGCCACACGAGCGTGATTCTGCTCGTGATGGCCCCGCTTGGCGCATGGGCGGTGTGGGCGTGGTTTGCTGCGCTTGGGGCCAGAGCGCGGTGGTTCTTTGTCGGGACTCTGGCGGCGTTCGCCGCTGCGCAAACGGCGAACCCGCTGTGCTGGCAAAGGTACATCGAGCCGCTGCTGATCATGATGATGGGCCTCGGCGCGGCATCGATCATGGCCAGTACGGCACGCACCGATCCGGGAGAGGCGCGGGGCATCGAGCGCCTGCTGCGGCACGCTGCGCCGTTTGCGCGGAGAGCGGGGCCGCTGGCGCTGGCGTTCCTGCTTGGGCTCATCACCGTGCGGGGGTTGGTGAACCCCGATGTGCCGTGGAACACGGAGATCGGCCCCGATGGACGGCGGCGGGTAGTGGGGGGGGTGCTGGTGATTCCCGGTGTGCGCATGGAGGAGCAGGAGCACCGCATCGCACCCTTCAAGACGCCCGGCAAGGGCGAGCCGCCCGCGCGGCCGGATCCACAGACCGCACCTTCTGCCCCGAACGACCGATGAACAATGCACCCATGTCCCCCGCAGCTCCAATCCCGGCTTCGTCCTCTTCTCACGCGCAATCGCCGGGCACGGGCGGAAGGCCGCGAATCGCGCTGATCACCGGCATCACCGGGCAGGACGGCTCGTACCTGGCTGAACTCCTGCTGGAGAAGGGGTACGAAGTCCACGGAATCGTGCGCCGGGCCTCGCTCTTCAACACCGCCCGCATTGATCATCTCTACAACGACCCGCATGCACGCACGCCCGCGACCCGCACCGGCCGGATGACGCTGCACCACGGCGACATCACCGATGCGAACATATTGGAGCGGCTGGTGCGGTCGATCGGTCCGGATGAGGTCTACAACCTCGCCGCGCAGTCGCACGTGCGGGTGTCGTTCGAGATGCCGATCCACACGATGGAGAGCGCGGGCAACGGCGCGATGAAGCTGCTCGAGGCCGTGCGCGACTATCAGCAGGTCTCCGGCCGCAGCGTGCGGTACTACCAGGCATCCAGCAGCGAGATGTTCGGAGCCGCAGCGGAATCACCCCAGCGCGAGACCACGCCCTTCCGGCCGCGAAGCCCGTACGCGATCGCCAAGCTCGCGGCACACTTTGCAACGGTGAACTATCGCGAGGCATACGGGATGCACGCGAGCTGCGGGATCCTGTTCAACCACGAGTCGCCACGCCGCGGCGAGACGTTCGTGACGCGGAAGATCACCCGCGCCGCAACCCGCATCAAGCTCGGCCTGCAGGAGTATCTGCACCTCGGCAACCTCGATGCGGAGCGTGATTGGGGCTTTGCGGGGGACTACGTCGAGGCGATGTGGCGCATGCTGCAGCAGGACACGCCCGACGACTACGTGATCGCAACGGGTCGATCGATGAGCGTGCGCGCGTTTGCGGAGCAGGTGTTCGCGCTGCTCGGTCTGAACGCACAGAAGCACATCAAGGTCGATCCGCGCTACTTGCGTCCGGCGGAGGTCGATCACCTGTGCGGGGATGCGAGCAAGGCGCGGCGGGTTCTTGGGTGGGAGCCGAGAACCACTACCGACAAGCTCATCGCGATGATGGTCGAGGGGGATCTGAAGATCGCCCAGCGCGAGCGGACGCTGCGGGATGCGGGGCACGAGCCCGAGCCGCGGTCCGCGCAGGGGTAGCGGTTTGCGGGCGGGCGAAGCCTTGAGCGGCCCCTGCCACTGGCCGATGAACACCGTGTTCCGGGCCGATCCCGCGTGTGCGGGAGCGGCCGTGCTGTCTCCTGTCGGCCAAGGAGCTTGCCGATGCGCCCCCCACCCTTCCAGCCACCTACCCCCGGCCTCTCCCGAACTTTGCACGCCGGGCTTTCGCCGGTGGCGGACCTGATCGACGGTGCCGGGGCAGGTCCGAGAATCTCTGGGCCGAACAGCCCGGGCCTAGAGTCCGTAGGACCGCGGCCGGAGGGCGTCTTTCTTCCGGCTGGAGAGCAGAAAGCAGAAGGCCGAGAGCAGGGTGCGCCGGGCCGCCCGCATGAGCGGCCGATGTCCCGGTGAGTCAGGCGAGTTAGAGAGGAAAGCCTCGGGCACTGCCTTGCACGGTGTGCCTGTGACAGAACAAACGCGATTCCCCCGCCCTGAAGGGCAGGGGTCCAACCGGAAGTGTGAAAGGTCAGTTGCACATGGCGAGTAAGGATCAACCCATCGTTGTCTGTGGCGGCGGCGGCTTCATCGGCGGCCACCTTGTCGGCGAGTTCCGCAGACTCGGCTACAAGAACATCCGCAGCGTGGACATCAAGCCGCTCGACGAGTGGTACCAGGTCTTCCGCGATGTCAAGAACATGCAGCTGGACCTGAAGGACCTGGCCAACTGCCGCAAGGCCCTCAAGGGCTGCGAGGATGCGCAGGTCTTCCAGCTCGCCGCCGATATGGGCGGCATGGGCTTCATCGAGAACAACAAGGCCCTGTGCATGCTGAGCGTGCTGACGAATACGCACATGCTCATGGCCGCCAACGAGGTCGGCGTGGACCGGTTCTTCTACAGCTCGTCAGCATGCGTGTACAACGCGTCGAAGCAGAAGGACCCGAACGTCACTGCCCTCAAGGAAGAGGACGCCTATCCGGCGATGCCCGAGGACGGCTACGGCTGGGAGAAGCTCTTCTCCGAGCGCATGTGCCGCCACTACCGCGAGGACTACGGCCTCGCGACGCGCGTGGCCCGCTTCCACAACGTCTACGGACCCGAGGGCACCTGGGAGGGCGGGCGCGAGAAGGCCCCTGCCGCGATCTGCCGCAAGGTCATCAACGCCGTGCACACGGGCAAGCACCAGATCGAGATCTGGGGCGACGGCTCGCAGACGCGGTCGTTCATGTACATCACGGATTGCACCAAGGGCATCCGGATGCTGACGAACTCCGACTTCACCCAGCCCATCAACCTCGGTTCGAGCGAACTGGTGAGCATCAACCAGCTCGTCTCGATTGCGGAGGAGATCGCGGGGATCAAGCTGCAGCGCTCGTACAAGCTCGATGCGCCCAAGGGCGTCGCGGGCCGCAACAGCGACAACACCCTCATCCAGCAGGTCTTCAACTGGGAGCCCGACACGCGCCTCCGCGACGGCATGGAGAAGACCTACCGCTGGATCTACGACGAGTACATGGCCAAGTACGGCACCGGCGCTCGGCCGACATCGTCGCGGGGTGCGTCGAAGACAAAGACCAAGCCCGCCAA
>JAEYUO010000104.1 GCA_023432465.1 Planctomycetota bacterium
CCCGCCACCAGTGCCGCCACATCCGCCAGCTTGTCCGCCATCGCCATCCGCACCACCGCCGCATCCAGCAGCGCGCGACTGCTCGCCGAGTCCCGGCACGCCCGCCGCACGCTGTCGCACACCGCGATCAGGTGCGTCAGCCCCGCCGCATCAAACCCCGCCGCGGCCTTCACCGCCTGCTTGCGCGATTCATCCCCCAGTTCCACGAGGTCCGTGTCCGCCCCGCACGCCGCGATCACCATCAGGTCGCGGAATCGGTCCGCAAGTGTCCCCAACAGTTGCTCCGGCGACACGCCGCGCTGCAGCAGCGCATCGGCGTTCCGCAGCGCGGTCGAAGCCTCGCCGCCCGCGATCGCCTCGACAAGCGCGCCGACAAGCTGGCCGTCCGGCGTCCCCAGAAGCTGCTCCAGCAGCTTCACGCTCAACTTCTTCTCCCCCGCCGCCAGCAGCCGGTCCATCAGGCTCAGTGCATCGCGCATCGAGCCGTTCCCCAGCCGCGCAACCATGTGCACCAACTCCGGTTCCGCCGTCACCTTCTCCCCCTTCAGAACCTCCTTGAGATGCTCGGCGATCTTCGATGTTGCGATGTTCCGGAAGTCAAACCGCTGGCAGCGCGACTGAATCGTCGCCGGAACCTTGTGCGTCTCCGTCGTACACAGAATGAACACCACGTGCTCCGGCGGCTCTTCCATCGTCTTGAGCAGCGCGTTGAACGCCGCCGTCGAGAGCATGTGCACCTCGTCGATGATGTACACCTTCCGCCGGCCCCGCAGCGGGCGATACACGCTGTTGGCGATCAGCTCCCGCGCCTGCTCCACCGAGTTGTTGCTCGCGGCGTCGATCTCGATCACATCCGTATCTTGCCCGCGCATGATCGCCGCCGCGACCTCCGCGTTCTCCTTGCCCTTGTCATCCACGGCGTTCAGCGCACGCGCAAACAACCGCGCCATCGACGTCTTCCCAACGCCGCGCGTCCCCGTGAACAGGTACGCGTGCGCAACCCGGTTCTGGTCGATCGCGTTCCGAAGCGTCTGGGCGATGGCCTCCTGGCCAACGACCTCGTCGAACGACTGCGAACGGTAACGGCGGGCGAGAACGGTGTATGCCATGGAACGCCAGTGTAGGTTCTTGGTGGGCCGGCACCTCGTGCCCGCGATCCCCCTCTCCCCCGGCGACCTACCCCGGCTGGCGGATCAGCGTCAGAACCGACTCCCCGTGCACCTTCCCACGCCGATACGCCACCCGGATCTCCTCCCCGGGCATCCGCTCCCCCACCACGCGGGCAAAGTCATTGAGGTCGCGCACCGGCTCCCCGTCGATCGCCGTGATCACATCCCGCATCCGCAACCCCGATGCCCGTCCGGACTTGCCTCGCGGCGTGCTGTTCACCACGATCCCGTCGCCTGTCCCCGGCCCCACATCAAACGGCACATTCGCCATGCCCGGGCGGATCTCCTCCACCACATCCGGCACATCCTTCAGCCATGCCCGGAAGTCCTTTTCCACTTCCGATGTCGGCTTTCCAAAGACGCTCTCAAACGCCGCACCGCCGGTCGGGTCCGTCCGAAACCCCGTGACATACGCCGTGTACCACTCGCGAAGCTTGCCGCGGTCCGCCAGGAACATGAAGATCGCGCGGGCCTGCGCGTAGTACGCCAGCGGCTTGGACCCGACAAACCGCCCCTGGTCCATCCCAAACAGGACTTCCCACGGCATCAGGCTCCCGCCCTTGCCCAGCCGCTTGGCCATGTTCGTCCGCCAGCTCGGCAATGCACGGAACCCTCCCTGCGGCAACGGCTGGATGTCCTCTACCAAGCTGCACAGCCCCTCCATCACCCACACAGGGTGGCGCTGACCAAGCTGCTCCATGTGCCGCCAGTGCAGCACATGCCAGTACTCATGCCGCAGCGTCGATCCCAAATCCATCGCCACCAGCCGCTTCTCATCGTGGCTGTACGCCCCGCCCACACCCTGGCCCGCCGCGCCATACTTCGCCGCGGCCCACCGCAGATAGTCCGGCCGAGTCGGCAGCACCACCATCACCCACGGAGGCTGCCGCCCCGGTCGGCCGGCTTCGTCTCCCGGCCGCCCAGCCGCCTCAGCCACAGCATCCCTGCCCGTGCGCCATGGCTCCTCCTCGGGCAGCACCAGCTCGTTCCACCACGTCGTCAGGTCCCCGAGTTCCGCCTTGGCCTGCGCGAAGATCGCCGGATCAAACGCGCTGATATACGCCAGCCGCAGCGTCTCATCCTTCTCAAAGAGATACGGCTTGCCCGGCGTGCCGCGAAACAGCTTCTTCGCAGCCTCAAGCTGCGCATCCACACGCGAGTCGATGATCCGGTCCCACCCCTGCACAATCGCCTGATACGTCTCCGTCTCTCGCAGCTTCCGCAGATCAGGATCGGTCAGAAGCACGTTCAGATCGCTGAACCCCTCGACAACCGACCGCTGCAGCGCGGCCTCCGCCTCCGCAATCTTGCCCCGCATCGACAGCACGCACGCGAAGTTGTACCACGGCACGAAGTTCTGGCTGTCCCCCGCTGTCCACGCCCGCAGCGACTCCTCCGCGCCATCCAGGTCCCCCCGCCGCATCGCCCGCAAGAACTCCGACTCATACTGCTCGCGTGTCCGCGCAGGCCGCGTTTCCTCCGGCTGCATCGCGACAGGCGATGCCCCCGCCGGTGCCGGGGGCGCATCGGCCCTTCCCGCGCCCGTACCCATTGCGACACCGTGCCCCATGACGGCGGCAAGGGCAATCACGTGGCATTTCAGCGCTCGAGTGGACATCAACCTCGCCCCGATCACCACACATCGACACCCGCGCCCGCGGCCGCATGCGGCGGGCATCCTCCCGTCACGGGTTCTCACCCACTCTTACGCGGCCGGAAATCAAGAGTTCCAGCGCACGCGGATACACGACCCGCTCCAGCTCAAACACCCGGTCCGCCAGTGTCTGCGCCGTATCCCCCGGCAGAACCGGGCATGTTTCCTGAAGCACGATCGGACCGCGGTCATACTCCGAATCGCACAGGTGCACCGTGCACCCGCTCACCCGAACCCCGGAATCGATCACCGCCTGATGCACCTTCAACCCATACATCCCCGGCCCGCCAAACGCGGGCAACAGCGCGGGGTGGATGTTCACCACCCGACCCTCATACCCACGCGGGATCGCGACCCGACGCAGATACCCCGCCAGCACCACCCAATCGACGCCAGCCAGCAGCGCCGCCAGCCGCTCCGGCGCGATCTCCCCCGGTTCGACAACCGTCTCCACGCCCCGTGCGCGGGCGATCTCCGCGCCCGTGCACTCGCGCGAGGCAATCACCCGCACGATCCGTGCGTGCAGCTTCCCCGCATCGATCTGCTCAAACAAGTTCGACAGCGTCCGCCCCGAGCCCGACAGCAAGACCGCCAGCCCCGCCCTTGCGGCGGTGCCGCCCTGTCCACTCTTCGCATCCTCGCCGCCCGGCTTCACACGACCGCCTTGAGCGCGGCGTTCTTGTCCGGCACAATCTTCAGCACCTTGTGCAGGTGCGTGAGCTGCAGCAACTGAACCAGATCCGGCCGCAGGCAGCAGATCACCAGCGCGCCCCCGCTCGACTTGGCCTTCTTGTGCACCGACACCAGCAGCCCCAGCCCCATCGATGCCACCATCGTCACCTCGGTCATGTCCAGCACGATTCTCCACCCCCGCGAGGGTGCAAGGCCGTCGATCTCCTGCTCAAGGACCTGCGCCTCGCGAGCGCCGATCTTCTCGCAGCGCACCGTGCCCACAAGCAGGCTGACATGATCACCGACGGCGAGGAAGGACGATTCGGACATGCCCGCATGGTAGCAAAACCAGCCTCATGCCGACGGATAGTGAATCGTCGGCGACGACTTGAACGGCACCGGCCGACCATCCGGCCCCACGCTCACCAGCGTCATCTGGGCCTCCGTCACCGCCACGACCTCCCCGGTCTCGAACCGCTCCGCCTCCACCTCCACCTTCACGGTCACGCTGCTTGTTCCCGCCCGCACCGTCGTCGCGTAGAACGACACCACATCCCCCAGATGCACCGCCTTCTTGAACTCCACACGGTCCATCGCCACCGTGACCCAGCGGTGCATCCCGTGCCGCCGGACCTCCACAAACCCCGCCTGGTCGATGTAACTCAGGATCACCCCCCCGAAGATCGTCCCGTACGCGTTGGTGTCCTTGGGCATCGTGACCACACGCAGCGCGGGGCAGCATCGCTCGTGAGACGGGGGCGAGGGGGGCACGGTCGTCATGCCTGAGCGTATCCGGCCTCCAACCACCAGCGCGTGTACCGTTGCTCATGGCCGCCACCCACGATCTCCCGCCAAAGCCCGCCCTCGAGACCTTCATCGCCCTGCCCGATACCGAGCTCCTCGCACGCTACCGCCGCGGCGTAGAGAACTTCGATCGCCGCATGTTCGACCTCAGCCCCGAGCAGCTCGATGCCGCATTCCTCCCTGAGGCCGGCGTCGGCCGCTGGCCTGTCCGGGTCCTGCTCGGCCACCTCGCCGATGCCGAGCTTGCCTTCGTCCACCGCATGCGCCGCACCGCGGCGGAGGACAACCCCATGCACTCCGCGTGGGACGAAGACGCCTTCATCGACTCCGGTCTCTATGGCACCCAGGGCGCGGACGGCCGCCACACCGGCCCGCTGCACCCCATCGCCGGCTACGTCGCCGTCATCCACACCCTCCGGCGCTGGCACGCCGACTGGCTCGCCACGCTCACGCCGCAGCAATGGCAGCGCAAGTGCCTCCACGCGGTCCGCGGCGAACAAACACTCCGGATCATCTGCAACTACGCCACATGGCACCTCGAACACCACGCCTGGTTCCTCAAGGCCAAGCTGGACAAGATGCTCCCGACCGCACCCGCGCACGCCCACCAGCCCCACGCGCGCCCCCTGACCACGTAGGATTCTCCGGCGATGCACCAGATCTTCGATCAGCGCCGGTACCTCATCCCCTTCCGGTCATCTCTCCTCCCGCAGATCTTCACCGATGTGCTGGTGATCGGCACGGGCGTCGCCGGGCTCCGCGCGGCCATCGCCGCGGCCGAGGCCGGACGCGAGGTCATCCTCGTCACCAAGACCCCCGATGCCGGCGAGGATTCCAACACCGCCTGGGCCCAGGGCGGCATCGCCGCCGTCATCGATGCCGCCGACTCCACCGACTCGCACATCGACGACACGCTCGCCGCCGGCGCGGATCTGTGTGATGAACCCGCCGTCCGGCAGATCGTGACCTCCGGCCCCGCCCGCATCCGCGAGCTCATCGACTGGGGCATGAAGTTCGACCTCAAGTCCGGCGCACTCGCCCTCGGCCAGGAGGGCGCGCACTCCCGCCCCCGCATCCTCCACGCCGATGGCGATGCCACCGGGCGCGAGCTCGCCCGATGCTTGCTCGCCAAGGCACAGTCTCTCCCGGGCGTTCGCGTCTTCACATCCTGCTTCGCGCTCGACCTTGTCGCCCCCTCCGCCGAGCCCGGCTCGCCCGTCATGGGCGCGATCACGCACCACCCCCGTCACGGCCTGCAGGTCATCTGGGCCCGCGCAACCATCCTCGCCGCCGGCGGCGCAGGGATGATCTATCGCGAGACCACCAACCCCCGCGCCGCCACCGCCGATGGCCTGGCCATGGCCTATCGCGCCGGCGCCGCAGTCGCCGACCTCGCCTTCATCCAGTTCCACCCCACCACCCTCTATCTCGCCGGTCGCCCGCGGTCACTCATCACCGAGGCGATCCGCGGCGAGGGCGCACTCCTGCTCGATCAATCCGGCCATCGCTTCATGCCCGATGTCCACCCGATGGCCGAGCTCGCCCCGCGCGATGTCGTCAGCCTCGCGATCGTCGATCGCCTCGCCACCCGCGGCGGCACCCACGTCTTCCTCGATGTCCGCCACCTCACGGACTTCGCCGCCCGCTTCCCCGGAATCCACAAGCTCCTCGCCTCGGTCGACCTCGACCCCGCCAAGGACCTCATCCCCGTCAACCCCGCCGCCCACTACACCATCGGCGGCGTCGTCACCGACCTCCGCGCGCGCACCTCCGTCCCCGGCCTCTACGCCGTCGGCGAGGTCTCCTGCACCGGCCTCCACGGCGCCAACCGTCTCGCCAGCAACTCCCTCCTCGAGGGCCTGGTCATGGGCGAAATCGCAGGGCGCGAAGCCGCCGCCGATGCCGCGCCGCGCGACGCTGCATCACGCCAGGATTCCAACGGTGCTTCCCCGGCCACTGCGTGGAAGTCCGGCATCCCCCCCGCGCCCGTGCCCATCATCAGCGACATCCGCCCCTCCGATCACGGCGATATCGACCTGGCGGATGTCCGCTCCTCGCTGCGCTCGGCCATGTGGCGAAACGCCGGCGTCAAGCGCTCCGGCCCACGCCTGGCCGATGTCCGCGACATGATCGACTTCTGGGCCCGCTACACCCTCGACAAGATCTTCGATGCCCCCGAAGGCTGGCAGACCCAGAATCTCCTCCTCGTCGCCGCACTCATCGCCCGCTCCGCGCACTGGCGGTGCGAATCCCGCGGCTGTCACACCAGAACCGACCACCCCGCGCCCATCGAACAGTTCCACATCCACGACCACTGGCGCCGAGGCGACTCGCAGCCCGCCCTCGTCCCCGTCGACGCCCGCCGCTCCGAGCCTCAGACAACATGACCCCCCCGCCCCGCATACCACCGCTCCGCCCAGCCGCTCCGCTCGCCGCGGCGTTCGGCCTGGCTCTGCTCGTGCTCGCCGCCTGCACACCCCAGGAACGTGTCACGCAGTACAAGCCCTTCTTCACGGGCCTCTCCGGAGCCCAGTTCAACACGCAGCCCGTTGATGCCGAGAGCTCCAGCTACGCGGACCCCACCGCCACCCCCGACGGCCGCATCGTCATCAACAACCCCGATGGTTCACGCACCCTGCTTTGCCGCTCCGTCCGCTCGCTGATGTCCCACATCGAGCGCGAGCTCGATGAAGAGAACTCCGACATCATCATCAAGCAGCTCATCAGCAAACGCACGATCGAGGAGTTCGAGGGCCGCGGCGAGTCCCCGGCGGCCATCATCGACTTCCTTCAGAAACACCGCCGCGACATCGCCATGTTCTTCGCCCGCATGCCCATGGCCGAGCGCTCCCCGACGGTCATCCTCAAGCAGCCCGGCAACGGCGTCTGGGTTCTCCAGCTCACCGGCGCGGCCTCGGAGGACATCCGCTTCACCAAGCTCTGGGTGGTGATGGAACGCGGAAGCTGGAAGTTCTACTGGGTCACCTGAATCGTCATGCGAACGCCGCGACCGCTTGCTCGCGCAGCCCGTTGAGCGCAAGCAGGTGCTCCACCGCCTCCCGCACGGCCCCGCGTCCGCCCCGTGTCACCGTCACAAACTTCGCGATCGCCTTGAGCTCCGGCGCTCCGTCCGCAACAACGATCGGAAACCCCACGATCCGCATCGCCGGAAGATCGGGCCAATCGTCGCCGATGAACGCCGACGCCGACAGCGGCACCCCGCAATCCGCCGCCAGCTTCGTCATCCCCGCGCTTTTGTCCTTGCACCCCTGCACCACGTGCCGCACACCCAGCTCCCGCATCCGGTGCTCAACCGCCTTCCCCGCGCGCCGCGTGATGATGCCCACGTGCAGCCCAAGCCGAAGCCACGTCGTGATCGCCAGCCCATCCTTCACATTGAACCGCTTGGTCTCGCGCCCGTCATCGTCGATCAAAATCGACCCGTCCGTGAGGACGCCGTCCACATCGAGGGCAAGCAACTGAACCGGATAGTTCTCCGCCATGCTGCATTCTGCTTTCGTCTTACTCAGCCTCGATCAGCCGCATCGAGATCAGATCCTGAACATCCAGGATCCCCACCGGCTTCCCCTCGCCATCCACCACCGGAATCTCATCCCGCCGGTGCTCCCGCACCATGTTCACCGCATCGCGCACAAGGTCCGTGTCGCGCAGCGTCGTCGGCGTCCGCGTCATCAGCTCCCGCGCCGGCCGGTCAAGCTCCGCCGCCGACCGCATCACCACCCGCCGCAGGTCCCCATCCGTGAAGATCCCCGACAGCGTCCCCGTCCCTCGATCAACCAGCAGCAGCGCGCCCGGCCGCCGAACCCCCGGCAGGTCCGCCCGGCCCATCGCCTCGCGCATGCTGACATCATCCGGCGCGGCCGCAAGGTTCTTCCCAACCCGGAACCGCAGCACCTCCCCCACCGTCTGCAGCAGCCCGCCCAGCGCGCCCCCCGGGTGCCGCTTGCGGAAGTCCGCATCCGTGAAGTTCCGCCGCCGCGCAGCGCACAGCGCAAGCGCATCCCCGATCGCCAGCGTCGCCGTCGTCGAGCACGTCGGCGCCGGCGAGATCGCCCCGTCGTCGCACTCCCCGATCGCCACGCTCACCGTCGCCAGCCGCTCCAGAGAGCTCCTCGCCCCCCCCGTCGCCGATCCCCGGCAGATCGCGATGATCGGCAGCCCGTCCTGCCGCAGGATCGCCGCCAGGCTCACCACCTCCGCCGTCTCGCCGGAATACGACAGCACGATGCACACATCCGTCGGCCGAAACCGCCCAAGGTCCCCGTGCACGGCCTCCGCCGGATGCACAAAGTGCGACGTGATCCCCAGCGACGCCAGCGTCGCCGAGATCTTCTGCCCGATCAGCCCGGACTTCCCAAGCCCGCTCACCAGGACATTGCCGCCCGCATCGGCGCACCGCACGATCAACCCCACCGCTTCCCCAAACGCCCGTCCCCCATCCGCCGAGATCGACCCCGCCAGCGCGCCCACCGCCGCGGCCTCCGCCCTCAGCACCCGCTCCGCAAACGCGACCTCTTCCCGACCCTCCCCAGCGCCCCCCGCCACCACCGCACCATCCGTGCCGGAATCCACATGAACAGGGCGGGTTGTGCGCGAACCGGGCATGCGGAAAGGGTAGACTCGTACGCACCCGAGCCGGAACCTCCACCCTCCGCCGGTTGCAGCGAAGGAGCCCCCCCATGGTCGCCGAGTACAAGGTCCGCCTGGAAGCGTTCGAGGGGCCGCTGGACCTTCTCCTCTTCCTCATCCGCCGGGCCGAGGTCGACATCCACGACATCCCCGTCGCCGCGATCACCGAGCAGTACCTCGCCTACCTCGAGCACCTCTCCACCCCCGAGCCCGGCCAGCCCGCCGGACGGATCGACATCGAGCGCGCCGGCGAGTTCCTCGTCATGGCGGCAACGCTCATGGAGATCAAGTCGCGCATGCTCGCCCCGCCCGCCGCCGAGGACCCCGAGGCCCCCGCCGCCGGTTCATCCGGCGCGCGTGCCGACAAGCCCGCCGTCGATCCCCGCGCCGAGCTCGTCCGCCAGTTGCTCGAATACAAGCGCTACCGCGATGCCACCGAACGCCTCGACCACCAACGCACCGAGTGGGACCTCCGGTTCCCGCTGGGCGCAGCAGCCTGGCCGAAGGTGCCCGTCGCCGAGGAAACCGATGACACCCCCACCGAGCTCGAGGATGTCGATCTCGTCGATCTCGTCGAGGCCTTCGCCCGCATCATCGAAACCGTCGACCTCAACCGTGTCGGCGAGCACCACGTCCGCATGGACGAAACGCCCGTCGAGATCCACGCCGAGGACATCCTCGACCGCCTCCGCCGCCGCGCCCAGGAGTCCCTCGCCGAGCACATCGCCGGCACAGCTTCCCCCGACATCGAGTTCAGCGAAATCTTCGCCGGACGCACACGCTCCGAGATGATCGGCCTCTTCCTCGCCATGCTCGAACTCGTCAAGCAGCGGCGCATCGCCATCCGCCAGGAGGCCATCCGCGGCCCCGGCGGCAGCATTTTCCTCGGCCTCGCCCCCGATGACGCGCAATCCGCCGCTCCCCCCGCCGAACAACCCGATGCCGAGGCATCACCACCTCTCCACGCACCAGGCGAGCCGGTCACATGAACCCCAGCGACCCCCAATCCGCCGCGCAAGCAACCCCGGGTGTCGCCCCCTCCGCCGCCCCCGTCCCCATCGCCCCCCCGACCGCCCCCGGGCGACTCTCAATCCCCGACCGCCCCGCGGCATGGCCCGGCTTCGTCGGAGTCATCTGCACGGTCTTCGGATGCCTCGGCATGCTCGGCTCGGGGCTCATGCTCATCTACTACGCCGCCGTCCTCGCGGGCGTGCTCGACGAGTTCCTCGCGCCCTTCAACGCTGCCGGCCCGGGGATCGACACCATGCAGCCCCTCCGAGACCACAGGGTGCTCGTCATCGGCTCAGAGTTCGTGAAGTTCGCGCTCGCCGCAATGCTGGTCTTTGTCGGGCTCGCGATACTCCATCGTCGGCCGAGTGCCATCGCCCTCGCCACGTGGTGGTCCGTGTCGAAAATCCTCTACACACTCGCCGGGACCGCACTGGGGATCTGGCTCCAGTATGACATGCTCGAGACAGTCATGAGCGGACAGACCCTCCCCGCAAACGCCCCAGCCACGATGCCCGTGTTCATGCTCTCGGGCGCGATCTTCGGAGGTGTCATCTCCATCGTCTGGGGGTGCGCCCTGCCCGTCTTCCTGCTCATCTGGTTCCGCCTCCGCCACGTCAGAGCCGAGACCGCCCGCTGGCAGCCCCTCGCCCGCTGACCTTCTCCACCACCCACCCTCGTGGACCACCCATGCGCTGCAAGTCCTGCGACTACCCCCTCTGGCAGATCCGCGACCGCCGTTGCCCCGAGTGCGGCATCGGCTTCAAGCCCAGCGACTTTGAGTTTGTCCTCAACAGCGTCCGCTTCTGCTGCCCCCACTGCGACCAGGCCTACTACGGCACCGGCGCAAGCGGGCACCTCGTCCCGCACGAGTTCGACTGCGTCACCTGCTCCCGCCACATCACGATGGATGAGATGGTCCTGCTCCCCACCGAAGGTGTGCGCGAGGAGCAGACCAAGGTCGAGATGAACCCCTGGCTCGAACGCCGCGAAAAGGGGCGCATCCGCGCCTGGTTCGCCACCG
The DNA here is from genome assembly GCA_023432465.1 of Planctomycetota bacterium. GTDB lineage: Bacteria > Planctomycetota > Phycisphaerae > Phycisphaerales > UBA1924 > JAHBXL01. Next base: position 10,982 of record JAEYUO010000104.1, read on the forward strand.
TCATCCAGTCCATGGGCACACCCGGCAGGCTCATCCGCGCAACCCCCGAGCAATCCTCACTCCTCCAGGCCACGTGGTACGCCACCGTCACCAACGCCCTCTATCTCCTGGGCGGCATGAGCCTCATCATCGTGCTCTTCCTGGTCATCGGAATCATCAGCGCATTCACCGGCGCAGGCGGACCCGGAGGCGGCGGCATCGCGGGAGTCATGGCGCCCGTCGCCGTGTTCATCGGATGGGCGGTCGGCATGGTCGTCGCCATGATCGCCGGCGCGTTCATCTGGGGTGCACTCGCCCACGGCCTGCTCCTGCTCACCGGCCCCACCTCCGCCGGAATCGGCCGCACCATGCAGTGCATCCTCTACTCCAGCGGCACCAACATCGCCAACGCCGTGCCGTGCCTGGGCTTCTACATCGGATGGATCAGCGCGATCTGGTGGGCGGTCTCTGCCACCCTCATGCTCAAGGACGGACAGAAGGTCAGCGGCGGCCGCGCCACCCTCGCCGCGGTCGTCCCCATCGTGCTGAGCCTGATCGGCGTGGCCGCGTTCATCGTCTTCCTCGTCATCATGCCCATCCAGCGCAGCGTCACCATCGCGCAGGCCGCCGCCGTGCAGGCCCAGACGCAGGCGGCCGCCGGCACCGACGAGGCGCGAATCACCCAGCTCGCCCAGGCGATTCTCTTACACGCCACCGAGTACGACTACCCGCCGCACCACGCATCCGAACTCATCGATTCCCAGCGCATCTGGGTCAGCGCGTTCCTCATCCCCGGGTTCGACCAGGCCGCCCGCCTCGACCAGACCACGATCGCCGGCATGTCCCTCACCAACCTGATGTCCGCGACCACGGAGAACACCGCCTCGATCATCGCCGCGGCCAACGCCTCGCTCCCCGACAGCGTCATCGCCCACCGCGTCGGCGACACCGTCTTCTGCTACCACGGCATCGACTTCGCATCCGCCGAACCTCGATTGTGGACCGTCATCTCCTCACCCGAGCCCGGCCTACCCCCCGCCAACCAGTTCGCCATCGGCTTCGCCGACGGCTCCGTCCGCATGTACGAAGCCGCCACGTTCTCCGTCTCCCTCTCCCACCAGAACGCGCTCCGCGCCGATTCCGGACTCCCGCCCCTCCCGCACCCCTCCACAGTCACCGCCTCGCAGCCCGCCGTCGCCGAGTGATCCGCCCCAAGGAGGTCCCGCTCACATGACCAACCAACCCCGCATCATCGACGACCTCGCGCCAAACTCCGGCGCCATCGAGTGCCCGCGATGCGCCTCGGCCATGCGACACCAGACCGTGGGCAAGATCCAGATCGATGTCTGCCAGTCCTGCGCGGGCCTCTGGCTCGATGTACTCGAAAAAGACAAACTGCTTGAAGCAGGCCACGCCGCCGCCGCCGACAACGCGAGCCCGCGCCACCCCAACGCCCCCGAAGGCCGCTCGCTCAAGTGCCCGCGCGACAAGAGCGCAATGCTCACCATCGTCGCCTTCCCCCAGACCCACATCACCTACGAATCCTGCACCGTCTGCGGCGGAATGTTCTTCGATTCCGGCGAACTCAAGGACCTCAGCGAGTTCACACTCCGCGAACGCGTGCGGGCAGCGCTCGGCCGCTGATGTGCCCCGCCGGCCTCTCCGCCTCGGCTCATCTTCTGACGTTCTCTTCCCCCGCACCCTCCGCGCCTCTCGCGGTGAACTTCGCCACGCGCTGCGCTACGCCCCAACCACCTTCACCGTCCCCGCCACATCAAACCCCGCCTCCGTCTTCGCCTTCACCTCTTCGATCGTCACCCCCGGCGCAACCTCCGTCAGCACGAACCGTCCACCGCCACCCCGCTTTTCATCAAACTCAAACACCGCCAGGTCCGTGATCAGCATGTGCACGCACTTCCGCCCCGTCAGCGGCAGGTTGCACTCCTTCACGAACTTTGCCGCACCATCCTTCGAGTTGTGCTCCATCGCCACGACGACCTTCTTCACCCCCGCCACCAGGTCCATCGCCCCCCCCATCCCCTTGACCATCTTTCCCGGGATCATCCAGTTGGCGATGTCCCCCGCCTCCGACACCTGCATCGCCCCGAGAATGCACATGTCGATGTGCCCGCCGCGGATCATCGCGAACGAATCCGCCGATGAGAAGTAGCTCGCACCTTTCCGCGCCGTCACCGTCTGCTTCCCCGCGTTGATCAGATCGGCATCAACCTCCGCCTCGGTCGGGAACGGCCCGATCCCCAGCAAACCGTTCTCCGACTGCAGCCACACATCCATCCCCTCCGGGATGTGGTTCGCCACCAGCGTCGGCATCCCGATCCCGAGATTCACCACGTACCCATCGCGCAGCTCTTTCGCGGCACGAACCGTAATCTGATCGCGTGTCAGCGCCATACGCCAAGCATATCCGGCCCTGCCCCCGGCCCGCGCTCCCGCGCCCCGATCCCTCCCCAATCCAAAATCCGCAATCCAAAATCGAACTCCCCCTACCGCTCCCTCTTGCTCCCGCCGCTCTCCCCAGTCCGATCCCGCTCCGACTTCTCCCGAGGTTTCGGCTTCGGCACACCAGGGCCCTTCGCCACCCTCGGCGCATCCCACTGCGAATTCACCACCTCCGGCCTCTGCACCGCCGCGGCGTTCCCCCTCGCCATCTTCCGCACCTTCTGAAACAGCGAGACCTTCAGCAGCACCGTCCCGATCACCAGAAACGGCACCCCCGCCGCCCCGGTGATCGCCGACCGCAACATGTTCGCTCCGACCGCCTTCGCCTCCGGCCCATCCGCGAGCGCATCGTTCAGCGCAGACGAGTACATCCCCACCAGCTCATTCAGCGCGCCAAGCAGCCCGATGACGGCGACCAGCCCGCCGACGACCGCGAACAGGATGCCGATGAACAGCCGCATGCTCCAAGGGTAGATCACCTGTGCCACTGACCTTCAGGTCAGTGCAGCCGCACACACCGGGCTTCGCGTGCGACAAGGACTGAGCTGTGTTCGCTAGACTAGCTGCATGCCTCTCGCCCCTTGGGCGCATGGTCATTGCGAGTGGCTTCAGCCACTCGAAGGCGAAACTTCTTCAGCCTTCCGGCCCCATGGGCCGACGCTCGACAAGTTGTACGGCAGACATACCGCCAGTGTGATCACCGCGTCTGCGTCTGCGTGCCTTCAAGCCGGACCGTGTGGGGGCGTTTGAGGCCCTTGCATCTGATCTTAAAATCCACAATCGCCTGGTGCTCGAGCACCACAGCTTGAGTCGCTAAACTCCATCGATGCCACCTCGCCGGATCATCGTGTTGGCAGCGGTCTGCCTGCTCGCAGGCCTTCTCACAAATCTTGCTGTGGGCATCCTTGCTCCATTGGTGTTGGACGCTCCGCCAGTTGAGATCACGCGGCCATTCAATGGCGACGGCCGAACACGATCGGCATTCTGGTCAGTGACGATGGTGACAGTTGATGAAGTCCTGCCCGACCGCGAAGACCCACGCGAGGTCGCCCGAACGTATCACATCGCGGCCGATCGAGAGTACTTCAAGCTTGAGGCACTCCCTGAGCGTCCCCCGCGCCCGACTGCTCCCCAGCGGAAATGGCGTCACTACGACGCCGGCTGGCCCTTCCGCTCCTTCTGGGGTTGGTCAAACGAACCCACGAAGATCGGCGGATCGGTTAGCGGCGTGGGCTACATGGAGGACTGCGATGTGAGGCGCGGCCTGATCTGGCTGCCCTATCTCGTCTCCCGAGAGTCCTACATGCCCACTGAAACCTGGGTGCCGGTCCTCCCGCTATGGCCCGGCCTGATCGCCAACTCCCTCATCTATGGCCTTGCTTGGTGCGCGCTGCTCGCAACGCCCATCGCCTTCCGCCGCGCGCTGCGTCGCCGCCGTGGCCAATGCGTCAAATGCGGTTATGACTGCTCATCATCTGGCCGCAAATGCCCGGAGTGCGGTACAACCCGCTAACTCATGCGACCTACCTCTTCGCCCGGAAGGGCGATCGATGGTTGGCAGGCACTTCATTGCCTGCAAGGCAGGCGCAAGCCAACCCCGTCCGGAGGACGGACGACTCGTCTGGACTCTTCCAGCAGCAAGTCGCCCCACCGCCCCATTCCACGCTTGCGTGCCTTCAAGCCGGGCCGGGGTTTGAGGCCACTGCATCCTCGCGTCATCACGCAGCGAACGATCGCACCTCGACCTGCACACCACTCCCGACAGCTGCTTGAGCCTGCTGGAGCAAGTCTGAAGTGACTCTCTCGTCGACGTACTGCTCACCGCAGTTTTCACACACCTGAGCCGGAACGCCCTTGAACACGATCGTGGACTCTCCACGCTCAAGTGTCACGGTCACAAGTCCCGCGGCCGTCATGCCAGTTTTACAAATTGCGCACTTCATGGTCATCGCCTCTTCAGGAACCCGGGAAGCCATCGCTCCAGAGTCGGTTCGTACACTGTGACGATAATGATCGTATCCGCCTGCACATCGAAGCACGCCAAGACATGGACCGGCCTGCGATCAGACCATCCCAGGAGCAGTTTCATCGGAAACGGCTGCTCGGTCGGGTAGTCTTCGACGACCCTTGCATCTTCGACGACCAGCCGGATGTCAAGCTCGGAGATCCCTCGCTCAAACATCCGCTGCATCGCGTGGACCCGAAAAATGAACTTCGGGTCCTCCGTCACTTCCTCACCGTCCTCTGCTCAATCCTCTTCTCGCTCACGGTCTTCACGATCCGGTCCACGTAGTTCCCCGGTGTGTGCACCCCATCCGCCTCAAGCTCACCCAGCCCCACCACCTCCTCAACTTCCGCCATCACAAACGCCGCGGCGGTCGCCATCATCGGGTTGAAGTTCCGCGACGTCTTCCGGTACACCAGGTTCCCAAACGGGTCCGCCTTGTGCGCCTTCACCAGCGTCAGGTCCGCATACAGCCCCGTCTCCAGCACATACTCCCGCGCCTCGCCGCTCTGCACAGCGCTTCCACCCGCCTTCCCCTCCCGCCCCGCAAATCCGCGGCCGGGAATCGTGGCCCCACCGACACCCTGGCTCGGACGCAGCAGCTTCCGAGTCTCCTTCCCATCCGCCACCACAGTCCCCGCGCCGGTCGCCGTGTAGAACGCCGGAATCCCCGCGCCCCCCGCGCGGATGCGCTCCGCCAGCGTCCCCTGCGGGTTGAACTCGACCTCAAGCTCCCCCTGCAGGAACTGCTTCTCAAACGTCGCGTTCTCGCCGACGTACGAGCTGATCATCTTGCGGATCTGCCGCGTCTGGAGCAGCAGCCCCAGCCCCCAGTCATCCACGCCCGCGTTGTTGCTGATGCACGTCAGCCCCTTCACGCCGCTGTCGCGCAGTGCGATGATGAGCTGCTCCGGAATCCCGCACAGCCCGAACCCCCCCACCATCACCGTCATCCCATCGCGGATGACACCCTTCGCCTTCAGATCGGCGAACGCCTCGGCAGTCGTCTTGAAGAGCTTGTTGGCCATGGGGAAACAGTATCTTCGATTTTGGATTTTGGATTTTGGACTGCGGATTGCCGGAACGGCCCACTGACGCAAGCGGCCCCGCAGCCTCAATCCAAAATCCAAAATCAAAACAGCTTCGCCTGGTCCTTCACGTCCTTCGGCTGCGCAGCAAGCCCCTTCAACTCTTCCACGAACTGCCCCACGTTCTCGAACTGGTAATACTCGCTCGCAAACCGCACATACGCCACGCTGTCCAGCGGTCGCAGCTTCGCCATCACCTTCTCACCGATGATCCGGCTCGGAACCTCCCGCTCAAACTCGCGGTGCACCTCTTCCTCGATCTCATCGACGAGCACAACCTTCGCCTCCTCCGCGACCGGCCGCTTCCCGATCGCCGCATTCACGCCCCGCAGCACGTTCTCCCGGTTGAACGGCACGTGCGTCCCGTCCCGCTTCACCACCATCAGCCGGGCCGATTCCTCCACCCGCTCATACGTCGTGAACCGCTTGCTGCACTTCAGGCATTCGCGCCGGCGACGAACCACCCGCCCCGCATCGCTGGCGCGGCTGTCGATCACCTTGTCGTCGTTGGCTTCACAAAATGGGCAGATCACGCGGCCGCTTCCTCTACGCTCAAGCGGTCGCCCCCACTCCGGGGG
>JAEYUO010000008.1 GCA_023432465.1 Planctomycetota bacterium
CTGCGCGCCATCGGCGCGCAGCGCGGCCTGCTCTCCCGGCTCGTCCTCGCCGAGGCGACGCTCATCGCCCTTTCCGCCTGCGTCGTCGGAACCGTCATGGGCATCCACGCCTCCTGGGGCGGCCAGCACATGTACGAGATCCTGCTCGGCATCGAACTCACGATGCAGATCCCCTTCGGCCCGACCTCTGCCGGCTGGGCAACGGTTCTGCTCATCACTCTCGCCGCGGCCGCGCCCGCAGTGCTTGCGCTCGCGCGGAAGCAGCCCCGCGAACTGCTGGGTGCGGTGCGGGGTTAGGTCCGATACGATTCTGGCCTGGTGTGGGTGGGTATCGACACGCGGATGTGCGAGACGGAGCATCAGTTGTCAAAGAAAGCGACGTCATGACGGCGCGACGACAGCTGATCCTTGTCGGAGCGGGGCTACTGACGTGCGCCTTGGTCATATTGTGGTCGTGCAAGGGAATTTTCGGTCGAATCGCCGCAGCGCAGATGTCTCCCATCGTGTTGCAGAAAGTTGAGTCGGAGAACTCGGCTGCTCGTAGCTTCCTGCAGTTGTTTCCCGCTGCGAAAGTCTATTTGTCAGATTACTCGGAAGCCGAGTCGACCGTGAAGTGGAACGGGATCGCCGGACTCCACGACCGCTACATCATCATCGTGACAGTTGAAGTTCGCCTCGTATTCGGAGTGCCCACGACAGTTGCGGAGGGTCACATCGATGTGCTCGAGGTCGATGCGGTGCGAGATCGGCCGGACAACAGCATCAGCGTGAGCTATGAGGGCGGTCATCGTCGTCGCGCGTCACAATGGCAGGCATTCGTAGACTCGGGCGGAGATCTTCGAGTGCTGGGAGTTCAGGATGTGAAGACGGACCAACCGGTTCCCCGATTCTCCGAGGCTCTTCAAGGCCACTAGCAGCTGGTTCGTACATAGTCCCGGTGGTAGAGAGGGGCCACCACATTGACTTAAAGTTGCCCGCAATCCACCGTGCAATAAGTGATTCGCGCGAGCGTTCAGCCCGCCGGAACCCCGCGCAGGCCACGGACCTGCCCGCCGCGGCGTCCCGATGCGCTCTGCGGTCCTGCGCCGGTGGATGGACCGCGAACAGTGTCGAGCGGACGTACTTGAACCCCTCGACATCAGCAGACACGGGGTCTCTCCATGTTCAGCATGGCTCAGCTTTTGCGGTTCCAGATCGCTCGTCTGGTGATGGTCGTGTTGCCCGTCCTTGCGTGTGTATCGCTCTCCACCCTCGCCGCGGCCCAGACGCTGCCCCCTCCGCCTGTTCCGCCCCAGAACCCGATCACCGAGTCCAAGCGTGTGCTCGGGAAGATCCTGTTCTGGGATGAGCAGCTCTCGACGAGCAATGTGGTGTCGTGCGGCACGTGCCACGTGCCCGCCCGCGCGGGCGCGGATGACCGGCTCGCCACGCATCCGGGCATCGACGGCATCGTCGGCACGCCCGATGATGTCCGCGGCTCGCCGGGCGTGATCGCCTCCGACCCGATCAACGACTACATCCGCAGCGAGCTGTTCAACCTCGCCCCGCAGCTCACGGGCCGTGCGGCCAACTCGATGATCAACGCGGCGTACGCGACCGACCTCTTCTGGGACGGCCGCGCCCGCAGCCAGTTTGTGGATCCGATCAGCGGAGAAGTGATCATCCCAGTCGGCGGCGGGCTGGAGAGCCAGGCAGTGGGGCCTGTCACGAACGATGTCGAGATGGCCCATCTGGGGACCGACTGGAACGAGATCACGGTGAAACTCACACGCGTGCAGCCGCTCGCGCTGGCGACGGCGCATCCGGCGGATGTGGCGCAGGCGTTGGCGACCGACCCCGGATACCCGGAACTGTTCGAAGCGGCGTTCGGGGATGATGAGATCACCGCCGCGCGGATCGGCATGGCCATCGCGACGTACGAACGCACGCTGATCTCCAACGATTCGCCGTGGGACCGCACGCAGGCCGGGTTGCCGGGAGGATTGACACCCCAGCAGCAGCAGGGGTGGCAGGCGTTCCAGGCGTCGCGGTGCAACGACTGCCACCAGGCGCCGTTCTTCAGCGATCACACCTTCCGCAATATCGGCCTGCGGCCGATCGTCGAGGACATCGGACGGCAGGCGGTGACCGGCCTTGCCGGAGATCGCGGCCGCTTCAAGGTGCCTTCGCTGCGCAACGTGAACCTCAAGCGGACCTTCATGCACAACGGTCAGTTCACAACGATCCCCGAGGTCATCGCGTTCTACGCGCGGGCCCCGGGCGCGCCGCAGCAGTTCCCCAACAACCAGGACCCGTTGATGGCGCAGGTCAATGTCCCGCCGCAAGCGGCGCAGGTGATCACCGCGTTCCTGAACGGTGGGCTCACCGATCCGCGCGTCGCCGCGAGCCAGTTCCCGTTCGACCGCCCCACGCTCTTCGTCGATCGGCCCGCCGATCAGGCGGTGCTGCTCGGGGGCGGAGTCGCGGGAACGGGCGGTGTCGTGCCGCGGATCATCGTGCAGGCGCCGCCGATGGTCGGGAACATGGAGTACCGCGTGGGCCTCGACGCCCCGGCCGCGCTGGGCGGCTCGACAGCAAGGCTGGCGGTGAGCCTGGTGCCGCCGGTGAACGGGCGGATCAACCCGAACGAAGTGTGGAACGCGGTGACGATCAAGGATGCGCCGGACACGGCGGGGGTTGCGACGTGGCATTGGCCACTCGAAGCGGGCAAGGTGACTCCGGGCCAGCAGGTGTGGATGCAGTGGATCGTGGACGATGCCGCCGCGCCCGGTGGCCAGTCTCTCTCAAACGTGGCGAGGATCACGCTGTTCTGCGGGTCGCTGGGGTGCCCGGATGCGTGCACGGCGGACTACGACGGCAATGGCACGGTCGCCGTGCCGGACATCTTCGCATTCCTGCGCGACTACTTCGCGGGGCGCATCCGCGCGGATGTCAATGGCTTTGGCGGCGTCAACGTGCCGGACATCTTCGCGTTCCTGGCGCTCTGGTTCGGCGGATGCTGATCGCCGTGATCATTCCATGAATGATGACTCATGCGTGACCGGCTTCTTTGGCGCATCGGCGTTCGGATGTGCGAGCGGCTTCATGTAGTCATTATCCAGCAGCCACACGCCCTCGCACGCGACCTTCAGGGGTCGATCGGTCGAGCCCGGCAACGCGCCATCGCGGAGCAGCAGCAGCAGGTCGGACATCGCCGCGGGGTGCTGCATGATGTAGCTGTGCGTGGAGAAGCCGGTGACCTTCGCGTTGATCGCCTGGATCTGTCCGATCTGGGCGAGCTTGGCGAGTGCATCGGGCGGGATGTCCTCGATGTGCAGCTCGCCGAGTCGCCGCCTGCTGTTGAAGAGCCAGCGCGCCCAGTCGAGCGCCTTGTCCTCCGCCGAGAAGTAGATGACGACACGGTTGGCCGCGCGGACGAGATTCTCGCCGAAGAATCGCTGGTTGAAGACCTGCATATCAAGATCGGGCGCGGCGAGGATCCAGGTTTCGAGCTTGAGCAGTTCCCACGGCATCTTGCCGGGAAGGGAACCGTCCTCCGGCATCGGGACTCCGCGCTCTGGCGCGAGCGGTGCGAAGAAGGAGATGCCCGTGAGCCCGCGCAGCTCGGCGTTGATCTCCCGCAGCGTGGTGAAGGCGACATCGGTGCCGCGGCTGTGGGAGATGATGTGCACCCTCTCGACCTCGGGGCATGTCGCCAGGGCGTAGAGAAGCTGCTTCAGATGGACGATGGTGAACTCGCCGGACTCGCGGTCATAGGCATAGCCCAGAAGGCCGCCGGACCCCGCGGGCCAGGTGTAGACGATGGGCACGCCGACGCGCCCGCCCATGTGCCACGCCTGAGCAAGTCGGATGGCCGCATCGTCGAACTGGTTCGCAAAGCCGTGGATGAAGATGACGACTTCCTTCCGATCAGTCAGAGCGAGCCGCGACCGCAGTGTGCTGTGGAACACCTCGAGCTGAGCGTTGAAGACCTGGAGTGCGTCGGGCGTGCGGATCAGCCGGCCCTCCGACGGCTGGAGAAGGTCGGTGAAGGGGCTGAATCGGCCATGCTCCGTGATGCGCGACACGCGCACGGTGTAGTCGCGATCGCGCTCGCCGCTGGAACTGATCCGGACAAGCTCGTCCCAGGTTGGCTCGGGAGTGAGGGAGACGACCGCTTCGCCAAACGCAAGGCCCACGGAGCGGCCATGGCCGTATCGCAGCGAGCCGTCCTCGGTCTTCAGCGGCTCTCGATCGGTGGCATAGAGGACGGGGATGTCGGGCGTCTGAAGAGCCGGATCGATACTGCGGAGTTGCCGCGCTGCCGCCTCGTTGCGGGCGACGTACGGCGTGACGATGAACTTCTCCTGGCATCCGGTCAGTCCGGCCAGAATGGAGAGCAGGAGGACGCCAAGAAAGGCGATGAGCGGTAGCCGTTGCACGGGTTCACTCCTGATGCCTCGCCCATCCCCCCCGCGCAGTGTATGCGAAGGCATAGGGAGCATGCCGCGTATGATCGCCCATGCCGCGCGAGCCCCGTGAGTTTGAGGTGGTTTCGAAGTTCAAACCGACGGGGGACCAGCCCCAGGCGATCGAGCAGCTCTCGCGAGATTTGCGGAGCGGCGCGGAGGCCGTCTGCCTGCTGGGCGCAACGGGCACCGGCAAGACCTTCACGATGGCGCACGTGATCGCGGAGGTGAAGAAGCCCACGCTCATCCTCAGCCACAACAAGACGCTCGCGGCTCAGGTGTTCGAGGAGCTCCGCGAGTTCCTGCCGCACAACAGTGTCAACTACTTCGTCAGCTACTACGACTACTACCAGCCCGAGGCGTACATCCCGCAGCGGGATATCTACATCGAAAAGGACTCATCGCGGAACGATGAGCTTGATCAGCTCCGGCTGGCCGCGACGAGCAACATCCTGTCGCGCCGCGATGTCGTCGTGGTGGCGAGCGTGTCGTGCATATTCGGCCTCGGCTCGCCGCTGGCGTACGGCCAGAAGGTCCTGACAATCACCCGCGGCTCGCCGCTCGGCGGCGCGGGAGGTGCGGCCGCCAGGGGCAGGCGGGAGTTCCTGCTCCAGCTCAACGCGATGCAGTACAAGCGCTCGGAGATCGAGTTCCAGCGCAGCATGTACCGGGTCCGCGGCGACAGCATCGAGATCTGGCCGGCCTACGAGACGTTCGCGGTCCGCATCGAGCTCTTCGGGGACGAGGTCGACCGGATCGAGTTCTTCAACCCCACCAGCGGGGAGGTGCTGGCGGAGGAGAAGCAGTTCTTTCTCTTCCCCGCGGTGCACTACGTCATGCCCGAGGACCAGCTTCAGTACGCGGTGAACGGCATCAAGGAAGAGCTCGATGCACGGGTGATGCAGCTGCGCCACGAGGGCAAGCTGCTCGAAGCGCAGCGCCTGCTCGCACGCACGAAGTATGACCTCGAGATGATCCAGGAGGTCGGATACTGCTCCGGCATCGAGAACTACTCACGATGGATGGACGGCCGTGCCCCGGGGGAACGGCCATACACGCTGCTGGATTACTTCGACTTCGCGCCGGTGGGAAGCGGTGAGAAGTCCGGCGGCGCAAAGTCTCAGGCCGCAACCTCCGGAGATACCCGCGCGGTCGCCTCCGCGGCGATGCGTCCGAACTTCAAGGACTGGCTGTGCATCATCGATGAATCCCACGTCTCGCTCCCCCAGGTGCGGGCGATGTTCAACGGCGATCAGGCACGCAAGAAGGTCCTGGTCGAGCACGGCTTCCGGCTCCCTTCGGCGATGGACAACCGGCCGCTGCGGTTCGAAGAGTTCGAGGCCGTCGTGCCGCGACTGATGTTTGTGTCGGCGACGCCGGGCCCGTACGAGCTCGAGAAGTGCAAGGGCGTTGTGGCCGAGCAGGTCATCCGTCCGACGGGCCTGCTCGACCCGGTGGTGCAGGTGAAGCCTGCGCAGGGACAGGTGACCGACCTGCTGGAGATGTGCAAGGCCCGCGCCCAGAACGGGGAGCGTGTGCTGGTGACCGCGCTGACCAAGCGCCTGTGCGAAGACCTCACCAACTACCTGGATGAGAAGGGCCTGCGTGTGCGCTACCTGCACAGCGAGATCGAGACGCTGGAACGCATCGAGATCCTCACGGACCTCCGCCGCGGCGACTTCGATGTGCTCGTGGGCGTCAACCTGCTCCGCGAGGGCCTCGACCTTCCGGAAGTCTCGCTCGTGTGCATCCTCGATGCCGACAAGGAGGGCTTCCTGCGCTCGCCGACCTCGCTCATCCAGCTCATGGGCCGGGCCGCGAGAAATGTGAATGCACTCGTCGTGATGTACGCGGACAAGATGACGCCCGCGATGCAAGCCGCGATCGACGAGACCGAGCGTCGCCGCGCCAAGCAGCTCGCCTACAACGCCGAGCACGGGATCACCCCGACAACGATTCAGAAGGCCATCCGCGACGGGTTCGAGACCGAGCTCAAGGCCCGCCGGACGGCGCGGCAGGCGGTGAAGGAGAACGAGCAGGAGTTCGAGGTCGGCGAACTCGTGCGGGAAATGGAAGCGGAGATGTTCCAGGCCGCGGAGGCCATGGACTTTGAGAAGGCCGCCAAGCTCCGCGATGCGGTCAAGAAGCTCAAGGCCCGGATCACGGAGCCCGGCGGATCGGGGAAGGTCAAGCGTTCGGAAGTTGAAGGCGACGGACCGGACCGCCGCCGCGGTTCCGGCGGCGAGAAGAAGGCGGGGATGCCCGGAGTACGCGCGAACAAGAGGAGCAAGAAGGCCGGCCGGAGCGGGTGAATGCATCAAAGAGCGGGCCGGGGCGGGGACGAAGCGGGGATGAAACCGCTACAGTGGCTCCCTCTATGGCCCGTTGCCGCGTCGATACATCGGTGGAGCGCGTCGAAATCGACGGCTTTGCATTCCCCCTTGGGGCCTACCCCGTGGAGGAGATGTCGCCGCGGCCCGGCTACACCGTGGCGTTCGAGCCCGCGGATGGGGGCGAGCCCGGCCTCGATGCAGGGGGCTTCGAACCCGAGCGTGCCGAGTACGAAGCCGAGGACGATGAGGACCACGAGGAAGGGGGGTTGCAGTCGCCCTCCCGCGACGGAGAATGGGAAGAGTGGCCCGACCGGTACGTCTACGACGTGCTGGTGTCGGCGACTCGAGTGGAAGCCCTGTGCAGGGTGTTGTTCGCACTGCTCCCGGGCCGGGTCTATCCGATCCTCGATTTCCTCGGGACCGACGAGTACCGAGAGGTTGATCCCTACGTCTCCTACGACCTGCTGGGGCTGGATCGACTTCTGGACACCGTCCGGCGGTACCGGGGGTTCTTCTTCGAGGACGGGCTGGTCGGCTTCGGCGCGATGAGTGAGGATCCGTTCATCTACATCTTCGTGGATGAGCACAAGATCGTGACCGTCCGGGTCGAAGCGGCGATGAAGGAGCGGGTCGAAGCGATCCTGAAAGCATTCGACCTTGAGGAAGTGGACGAGATTCGCGGGGCGGATGCCGCGACGCACGAGCACCGGGGGGTGCTGGAGGCCCCGCCGGAGCGGCTGGACCTGCTCACGGCCGAGGAGATCGTGGAGGAACTTCGCGACGACTGGCGGCTGGTCCTGAACATCGATCCGACGATCAATGTGGATGAGGACGGCAACGCCCTGGGCATCACCGCGTGGCGGTGCATCGTTCGCCACGAGCCGATGCCCCCCGACGATGCCCCTGCCAACGCCGAGCCGCCTCCGTTCCGCTACGCCGAGGTGCTCATCACCGCGGACTGCCTGAACACCGCGGAGGACCTGGCCTTGGAAGCGCTGGACCAACTGCTGGGAAGATCTGGGGGGACCCCTGTACGGGGTAGGGGTGAGGGTTCCAAGGCTGACGACCCCGAGGTCGAGGAACTCACACCGGCGACGGTGGTCGTGGCGGACCGGCTCCGCCCGGAGAGTTTCGCCGCCGCGCTGGAGCGGGTGGCGAGGCCGGCGCCCTCGCTCGATGCCATGCAGGTGGTCTACTCCGCCTGGGTCACATCGTAAAGCTTGCCGGAGCCGGGACTAAGCCCAGCGGCAAGTCGCGGGAACGACTCGGCCGGGTCCGCCTCGCGCAGGTTGTGCGCAAGATTCTTGAGCTTTGACGGCACAGATGGGCAACAGCCGACGAATAGGGTCGCGCTGCAGCGCTGCAAGCGCGGCCGAGGTCCGGCCGAAGCCGGACCGAATCGGTTTGCGTTGCAGCGTCAGGGTCTGTATCTTCCGTGCCTGCCCGCAGGCTGGGAGACAAGTCGGGGTGGGAGAGGGCCAGAAGCGCCCGGGGGGAAAGGGCCTTCGGCGCTAAGGACTGGACGAAGGCACCTTTGCGCCCAACCCTTGGGCCCGGAACTGACGCACGATCGGGTGCGAACCGCAAGCACGCAGCATGGCCAAACGGCCTGCGCCACGGAGAAGCTGTCATGTTCAACGCACGGACGATCCGCAACGCCAAGGCACTCGCTGCCGCCGCCGCGCTCGTTGGAGTCGGTTCGATGATCACGCCTGCCGCGCTCGCGCAGGCCGCGGGCGATGCCAAGGGTGTGCAGTCCCCTGCCACGACCGGCGGAGCCGCCACGCTTGCTCAGGCCGAGACCCTGCTCGCCGATGGGCGCGTGGTCGAGGCGCGGGCAGTCATGAACCGGTTGCTCCGGTCCGCGGCCGTCGATGAGCTCAACGATGCTCAGCGGGCCCGTGCCATCGAATCGATGCGTGCCATCGAGACCCGTCTGAAGACCATGGACGCCATCGAGGTCAGCCTTCAGAAGGCCGAGCTCGGCATGGCCGAGGCCGACCTCCGCGAGACGGAGCGCCAGGCCAAGGCGGTGCTTGCCAAGTCCGCGGCGACCGCCGACCAGAAGATGCGAGCCGAGTCCGTGCTCGCCGAAGCAGCCCTGCTTCGGGCCGAACTCGCCCCCATCGTGCCGGGCATGATCGAGCAGGCGATCGCGGACTACGACGCCC
The DNA here is from genome assembly GCA_023432465.1 of Planctomycetota bacterium. Classification (GTDB taxonomy): domain Bacteria; phylum Planctomycetota; class Phycisphaerae; order Phycisphaerales; family UBA1924; genus JAHBXL01. The sequence goes on from JAEYUO010000008.1 coordinate 8,953, forward strand.
AGCGGTTCGGCGCGGCGAAGTCCGCGATCCTCGCCGTCGTGCGGTCGGGTGTTGAGCTGGACCCCTCGGTCGCGGCGACGATCGAGCGGACACAGATGAGGATCATCGATCTCGAAGCCGCCCAGGGCCGTCCATTTGATGTGGATGTTGATGCCGCGTGGTCGTTGATGCAGCCCGGAAACGTCCGCCGCGGCACCCGTCCGGGCCCCGAGCCCGAGCCCGAGCCGATGCCCGAGCCGGCACCCGCTCCCGCCCCGGCGGTCGAGATCCCCGAGCCCGCCCCGCAGCCCGAGCCTGCGCCCCAGCCCGAGCCCGTGATGCAGCCGGCGCCGGCCCCTGCCGCGCAGCCCGCGCCCGAGCCCGCCCAGGATGATCTGATCCGTGCCGCGATGCGGGCGGAGGCGCAGCGCATGCTTGCCGAGGCGGATCAGGCCTACGCGCAGTCTCGCTTCGCCCGAGCGGCGGACCTGTACGACGCGCTGCTCGCCCGGATGCGTGCCTACCTGAACCCCGATGAGATCGCACGTGCCGAGGGCAACCGCTCCGAGGCGAAGGTGCGGATGGAAGGAAATGTCGGCCGGAACCTGGGTGAGGACACGATCCGGTCGCTCGACCTGCGCCGCCAACAGGCCATGGCCGAGTTCGGCAACCTGATGGAGCAGTCCGCCGCGGCCCTTGCCGCCGGAGAGACCGACCGCGCCAACGACCTTGCCGCGAACGCCCGGTTCTCGATCAGCCGTGCACGCGACGCGTTCTCCGACACCGAGATGGCCGAGTTCAACAAGCAGGTGGACGATCAGATCCGCGCGATCGGCGCACGGCGCGAGGCGATCGCGGAGTCCGAGCGGATGACGCAGGAGGCCGAGCGGGCCCAGTCGGAGGCCGAGCGGCAGCGGACACTCGCCCGCGACCGCGAGCGCAAGATCACCGAGCGCATCGAGCGCGTGCGTGCGCTCCGGCAGGAGCGGAAGTACGAAGAGGCGCTCCAGGTCACGGAGCAGGTGCTGTTCCTGGACGCGAACAACCCGACCGCGCTGCTGCTCCGGGATGTGCTCCGCGACATCGTGATCTATCAGAAGTACAACGATGTGCAGCGGGACAAGCAGTTCCGCCACGCGCTGCAGACCATCGACAACGAGAGGGCGATGCTGCCGGCGACCAGCGTGATCGAGTATCCCGACGACTGGCCCCGCAAGTCGTTCCAGCGAGGCGAGACCGCGGCGTACAACGAGCCGCCGGAGAATCGCCGCGTGCTCTCCGAGCTCGCGAGCAAGCGGTTCCCGGCGGACTTCGCCGACAACCGGTTCGAGGATGTGCTCAAGTTCTTCCAGACGCTGACGCAGGTCAACATGGATGTGGACTGGGAGAGCCTCAACGCCATCGGCGTGTCGAAGGACTCGCTGGTCTCGCTCAAGCTGACCAATGTCCCGGCGGAGACGCTGCTGGATCGCATCCTGCGGAAGGTCTCGACGGATCAGTTCTCCACCGCCAACTGGTGGGTCGAGAACGGCGTGCTCACCATCGCTTCCGATGAGGCTCTCCGCAAGAACCGGTCGCTGGTCATTTACAACATCCAGGACCTGCTCTTTGACATCCCCAACTACACCGAGGTGCCGCAGATCGATCTGCAGTCGGTGCTTCAGCAGGGCGAGGGCGGCGGCCAGACCCCCTTCCAGGACAACCAGGAGGACGAGGGCGAGCGCCCCACCCGCGAAGAGCGGATCCGCCAGATCATCGACATCCTGCAGCAGAACGTGGACTTTGAGGGCTGGCGGGACAACGGCGGCGAGACCGGCACGCTGCAGGAACTCAACGGCTCGCTGATCATCACCAACACGCCCCGGAACCACCGGGAAATCGTGGGCCTGCTCAGCAAGCTCCGCGAGATCCGCAACATGCAGATCAACGTGGAGACAAAGTTCTTGCTCGTGAACCAGAGCTGGTTCGAGCAGATCGCGTTTGATGTCGATGTCATCCTGAACGCGGACAACAACCAGGTCCGCAACGCCCGGGCGAGCGACCCGAGCATCCAGGCGGGCGACTTCTTCAACTTCGATGCATCGGGCGCGGGCGGCCGCGGTCTGCAGCGCGCCGTCACCGGTGCCGGCCCCACCACCGCAACCACCGGCCCGATCACCGGCCAGAACCAGGCCGTCGTGAACCCCCGAGGCTGGTCCCCCGTCGGAGCGCAGCAGAACTCCGCGGGTCTGACGGGGCTGTTGGCCGAAGGCGACTTCGCCAATGCGATCCTGGGCGCAGCGCCCGCGCTGGGCATCGCCGGACAGTTCCTCGACGACATCCAGGTTGACTTCCTCATTCAGGCGACCCAGGCCGACAAGCGCACGGTGCAGATGACCGCGCCGCGGCTGACGTTCACCAACGGCCAGACCGCCAACATCTACGTCGTCACCCAGCAAGCCTTCGTGTCGGACCTCAACCCCGTCACCGGCGACTCGGCCGTCGGCTTCGACCCCGAAGTCGAGGCGGTGTCCGAGGGCGTGACCCTGCTTGTGGAAGGTGTGATTTCCGCCGACCGGCGGTACGTCACCCTCAACGTCGATGCGGGCGTTGGTCGCATCGACGGGTTCGCCCAGCAGGCCGTGTCCGCCGTCGCCGGTGGCCAGCTTGTGAACTCCGCCGACACGCAGTCGTTCATCCAGCTCCCGACCGTGACCGTCACCCGCGTGCGCACCACGGCGACCGTCCCCGATGAGGGCACGATCCTCCTCGGCGGCCAGCGTCTCGTGACCGAGGTCGAAGTCGAGACGGGCGTCCCCGTGCTCTCGAAGATCCCCATCATCAACCGCTTCTTCACGAACCGGCTGGAGAGCAAGGAAGAGCAGACCCTGCTCATCCTCCTCAAGCCCACCGTGCTCATCCAGACGGAGGAGGAGGAGAAGTCCTTCCCCGGCCTGATGGACTCGGTCCGTTCGGGCCTGGGCAGTCGCTGACCCCGGCTGATCGCAGCGAACCCTCCAACGCACGGCGCACCCGCGCCGTGCGTTTTCATTCCAGGACCGCGTGCGGGAGGATCGGAAGGCCACTATCATCCGCCTGACTTTAAGGAGACCCCGCGATGCCCACAGGCTCCTCGCGACTACGCGTCCGGCACGAGAAGGACATCACGCAGGTCGAGTTCGTCGACCGCAATATCCTCGACGAGGCCAATATCCAGCAGATCGGCGATGAGATCACGGATCTGATCGATGCCGCGAGCAGCCCGAAGCTGCTCATCAACTTCGCCAATGTGGATCACTTGTCCTCGGCCGCGCTGGGGACGTTGATCACCATCAACAACCGGATGAAGGGCCGCAAGGGGCAGCTCCGGCTGGCGAACATCGATCCGCAGATCTACGAGGTGTTCAAGATCACCAAGCTCGACAAGCTGTTCTCCATCCACCAGACCACCGAGGCCGCTCTGGCCAGCTTTGCGTAGTTGAGTCCTCTCTGCACCCGGGGGGGTGCTCAAGCTTTGTGTGGGGGGAGAGCGAGAAGCGGCCTGGATGCAGCCCGGAGCGAGTCCCAGCCCTGACTCAGTGTCGTGCCTGATCCCGAATCGGCGGGAGGACATCGAGCGCGCCGAGGAGATGCTCCTCGCCGCGATGGCCCGTCACGCCTATCCCGATGCCGCCCGATTCGCCGTCCGTCTCGCGCTCGAAGAATCCCTGGTCAATGCCTTCCGACATGGTCACAAGGGCCTGCCCGCGGATACTCCGGTAAGGGTCGAGTTTGCCGTCACGGGCGATCAGGTCGATCTGGCCATCGAGGACCAGGGGCCCGGGTTCAAGCCCGAGGATGTCCCCGACCCCACGCTGGATGAGAACATCGAGCGGCCCACAGGCCGCGGCCTGCTGCTCATGCGGGCGTACATGGCGCGGGTCGAATACGTCGGCCGCGGCAACCGCGTCGAGATGACCTATCGCCGGCCCGCCCCCGCCCAGCCCGGGGACAGTGCGACGGAATGAGCAGCCGCGAGGCGACGCTCAACTCAGACGAACAGGCCCGAAATCCGGAAATCTCCGGGCAATCGCGCGCTATACTGGAATGATTCTAAACCGCAATAATGATTGCTGCGTGGGCCATCGGCTTGTCCGCGGCCCCCGAAGACACGAATCAGCGAGGAACACATGGCTCTGAAGCTCCCGATTTACATGGACCATGCCGCGACAACCCCGTGCGATCCGCGGGTGGTTGAGGCGATGCTCCCGTACTTCACCAAGGTCTATGGCAACCCCGGCAGCCGCAACCACCGCTTCGGCTGGGAGTCAGAAGAGGGCGTTGACAAGGCCCGCGAGCAGGTCGCGGCGTTGCTCGGCGCGAATGAGAAGGAAATCGTCTTCACCAGCGGCGCGACCGAGAGCAACAACCTTGCGATCAAGGGCGCGGCGGAGATGTATGAGAAGGCGCCCGCGGGCAGCGGCCAGTGCCGCGGCCACATCATCACCTGCCAGATCGAGCACAAGGCGGTGCTGGACCCGTGCAAGCGTTTGCAGAAGCAGGGGTTCGAGGTGACGTTCCTCGACCCGCCGCGGGACGGGGTGATCACCCGGGCGCAGGTCGAGGCGGCGCTGCGTCCGGACACGATCCTGGTGACGCTGATGTGGGCGAACAACGAGATCGGGACGGTGAGCGAGATCCGCGAGATCGGCGCCCTGTGCCACGAGAAGGAGATCGTCTTCCACACCGATGCGACGCAGTGGGCCGGCAAGATGCCGGTGAACGTGGAGCGGGACAACATCGATCTGCTGAGCCTGTCGGGGCACAAGCTGTACGGCCCCAAGGGTGTGGGCGCGCTGTATGTGCGTCGGCGCAAGCCTCGCATCCGGCTCGTGGCGCAGGTGGATGGCGGCGGCCAGGAACGCGGCTTCCGCTCGGGCACGCTGAATGTCACCGGGATCGTGGGGCTTGGCAAGGCGTGCGAGCTGGCGCTGGCCGAGATGCAGCACGAGGGGGAGCGGCTGCTGAAGCTCCGCAAGCGGCTGGAGCAGGGGATCACGAGCAAGCTCGATACCGTGCAGATCAACGGGCACGCGGAGAAGCGCCTGCCGCACATCTCGAACATCAGCTTCGGGTTTGTGGAGGGCGAGAGCCTGATGATGGCCTGCAAGGACATCGCGGTTTCGAGCGGCTCTGCGTGCACATCTGCCTCGCTCGAGCCGAGCTACGTGCTCAAGGGCCTGGGGATCGGAGACGACCTGGCGCACTCGTCGCTGCGGTTCAGCCTCGGCCGGTGGACGACCGAGGAAGAGATCGACTACACGATCAACAAGGTCGTGGAGTCGGTGACGCGGCTGCGGGAACTCAGCCCGCTCTACGACATGCACAAGGAAGGGATCGATCTGACCAAGATCGAGTGGGCACACCATTAGGACATGGCCAACTGGCGAAGGGCCAGATGGCCAATGCGGAAGAGACAGTCGGACAGATTTCCTGACTTGGCCAGTTGCCGATGTGCGATTTGGTCATTTGGAGCAAAGCGATGGCATACGGACCGAAAATCATCGACCACTACGAGAACCCGCGGAACGTGGGCTCGTTCGGCACGCAGGCGGAAATCAAGGAGCGCAAGGACCTGGGCGTCGGCCTGGTCGGCGCGCCCGAGTGCGGCGACGTCATGCAGCTGCAGATCAAGGTGAACCAGGCGACCGGCAAGATCGAGGATGCCAAGTTCAAGTGCTTCGGCTGCGGCAGCGCGATCGCCAGCAGCTCGCTCGCGACCGAGTGGCTCAAGGGCCGCACGCTGGATGAGGGGATGGCCATCAAGAACACCGAGATCGTGCAGGAGCTCAGCCTCCCTCCCGTGAAGATCCACTGCTCGGTCCTGGCCGAAGATGCAATCAAGGCGGCCATTGAGGACTACAAGATCAAGAATGGCATTCCGGTCGAGGATCACGACCACGAGCACGCGCACTAGTCTGTGGCCCCCGTTCCGGGGGATGCAAGCAGCGCGATTTCCGGGCCAGCGGGCGAAATTCCCCCGGCCGAACCCGTACAGATGCCCTGCGTACTATCTGTGAACGCATTCTGGAGCTTCAACCATGTCCACGACGACCCCCACGACTCCGACCGGCACCGCCCAAGGCGCCGATGTTGTCAGCCTGACCGAGAGCGCGGCCCGCGAGGTCCGCAACATCGTCCAGCAGCAGGAGCTGGATGGCGACAAGGTCCGCCTGCGCGTCGGCGTCAAGGGTGGCGGCTGCTCCGGCTTCTCCTACCTCCTCGACCTCACCGAGACCCAGAAGGAGACCGATGAGGTCTTCGAGCAGCACGGGATCAAGATCATCGTGGACCCCAAGAGCCTGCTGTACCTCAACGGCACGGTGATTGATTTCCGCGACGAGATCATGGGCCGCGGCTTCGTGTTCCAGAACCCCAACGCCACGACCACCTGCGGGTGCGGGTCCAGCTTCTCCGCCTGAATCTGGGTCTCATCTCCCGGTGCGATCGGACCGACTCTTCCTCTGAGGCTTGGGTGCCCGGATGTGGGCGGCTTTCCCACGCACCCCGAGTCCGATAAACTCAACACGGGCCGCTGTTTGCGTAGGATGCGCAGACCGTCGAACGGGTTGAGCGGCGGTTCGATTCGGCGATCAGGTGGAGGTCGGTATGTCGCAGGCATCGATGCCGTCGGAAACCACGCAAGGCTATTCCACGCCGAACGTGACGCAGTTCTCCGTCTTCCTCGATAACCGCGTCGGCAAGCTGTACGAACTGCTCCGCGCCTTCGAGCATTCGCCGGTGCACCTCGCCGCGATCAGCGTGCACGATGCCAGCGACTGCGCGATCGTCCGCATCATCACCAACAACGCCCAGGAAGCAAAGCTCCTGCTGACGCGCCACCAGCTCCCCTTCACCGAAGTACCCATCATCTGCGTCGAGCTGTGCAAGGGGCACACGCTCGAGCGCATGTGCATGTACCTGCTGGGGGCGGAGCTCAACATCCGCTTCGCGTACCCGCTGATGGCCAGCCCGACGGGCAACCCGACGATCGCGTTGTGCGTCGATGATGCGACGCTCGCCGGACAGATCCTCCGCCGCAAGGAGTTCCGGCTGATCTGCGAAGAGGACCTGAGCCGCCCCGGGATGTGACGTTCCTCGTGCCCCTCGCGTTCCATACCTCGCATTCCTGAACCAATGTGCGGCCGCGATTTCTGCGCGGTCCGCGGCCTGATCGTGTAAACTTGGCCCATGCGTACGTTCGCGATCATCGGCGCCGGCTTCGGCGGAACCATGACCTGCGTTCACCTGCTGCGCCTGCTCGCCGAGAAGCAGCGCGAGGCGGGTGGGGCGGGTGGGGGGGGTGGGGGGTGTGGCGAAGGCAGTGGGGATGAACCCTTCAACATCTTCCTGATCGAGAAGTCCGGCCGGTTCACCGCCGGCGCGGCATATTCCACAACCTCTCAGGCCCACCTGCTGAATGTCCCCGCCGGCCGCATGAGCGCGATGCCCGACGATGCGGACCACTTTCTCAGGTGGGCCCGGCAGCAGGACCCGAAGGTCGGAGGCGGTACCTTCGTGCCGCGGCCGCAATATGGGAAGTATCTGGCATCGATCCTCGAAGAAGCCGATGCCGCGGCGGGCGCAGCGGTGCGCCTGACGCGCGTGCCGCGCGGCGCGGCGGGCGTCCGCATCGAGCCCGACGGGGTCACGATCGAGCTCGATGGCGGCAGCGAGATCCACGCCGATGTCGCGGTGCTCGCGATCGGCAACTTCCCGCCGGGCAACCCGTGGGTCGCCGATCCGACATTCTACAAGAGCTGGCGCTACGCGAAGGACCCGTGGGGCGCGGGCGCGCTGGATGTCGAGCCCGATGGAAACGTCCTGCTCCTGGGCACCGGCCTGACAATGCTCGATATCGCGATCGCGCTGAAGGAACGCGGCCATCGCGGCACAATCCACGCCGTGTCGCGACGCGGGCTCCTGCCCCAGCCGCACCGCGTCTCCATCCGCCCGCCGACGGCGCACCCCCGCCCCGCCACACTGGATCAGTGGCCGCGAACGGCGCGGGGGCTGCTGCACGCGCTGCGTGCAGAGGTCCGTGCCGCGGCGGCAAAGGGGGTCGATTGGCGCGAGGTCGTGACGAGCCTGCGGCACGATACGCCCGCGCTGTGGAAGGGCCTCAGCGAGCGCGAGCGCGCGAGGTTCCTGCGGCATGTGCGGCCGTTCTGGGAGACGCACCGGCACCGGGCATCGCCGGAAACGGCGACGCAGATCGCGGAGCTGATCGCACGCAACGAACTGGTGGTGCACGCGGGGCGGTTGCTGGGGTATGCGGAAACGCACGACGGCGGCGGAGCGGTGGATGCGCGGGTGCTGATGCGCGGGGCGGAGCACGAGACGCTGCTGCGCGTGGCGCGTGTGATCAACTGCACAGGCCCGGAGACCGACCTGCGAAAGGTCGAGGATGCGTTTGTGCAGCGGCTGGTGCAGGGTGGGCTCGTGCGGCCCGATGCACTGGGCCTTGGGCTCGATACCGACCCGCACGGGGCGATCGTCGACGCACAGGGGCGAGTGCAGGACCGGCTGATGCTGGTCGGCCCGCTGCGCAAGGGGCAGTTGTGGGAGAACACGGCGGTGCCGGAGCTGCGGGGCGAGACGCTGGCGATAGCGAAAGGGCTGGCGGGTAGGGTGGCGGTGGTGAAAGTGGGGAAGGCGGCGGTGGGGGTGGCGGTGTAGTAAAGAGGGGCAATTTGGCGCGAATCACTTGCGGTAGAGAGTGCACTGAATGTACACTCGACTCAAAGTCGGGGGATTGCCCTGAAGAATGCTTCCAGGCAATAGGATCCGGCTCAGGACTGTTCAGTGGTAAGGAGCTACTCCATGAAGTCTACTGTTGTGCTCGCAATTTTCCTTCTTTGCATGACAGTGGGGGTACCCGAGACGCGTGCCCAAGAAGTAACGGTCGAACAGTCCTTCAGCATCCTTCGACAAGCCGGATTTCCTGGCCCCTCAATCGCTGTTCCGGAAGCGATCGAGTTTGAAGTACCCGATGGCGTCACGGTCGATTCCATGCGAGTCACCGTCGTTGGCACCTACAATTTCACTGCATCGAGTGCAAATGGGATCATCGCGTCTGACTTTCAAGCAGAGGTTAGTTTCTACGACTCCGGACAGACCTTGCTCGACGGCGTCGTGCTGGCGACTCGAAGAGTGGTTGATGATTCTGCCGCCGGAGCGACCACACGCTCTGGGACGTTCAGAAAGGAGAGGTTGAGCTGGAACCCGCAGCCACAACCCGGTCGATGTGTTGTCCGGCTCCTGATTGCGCCCGATTTGTCCCAGCAAGGATCGGGATCACTTACCGGGCATGTCTTTGGCACAGTATCCGTTACGTTCAATCCTGATCCTGAACGTTTGGTCTGTGTGTACGATGCAACCGACACTGAGTTGCTGAGAGAAGTATCCACCGTCACGCTCCCGGCGGACCACGACATCTCGTCGCCGGTAGGGTCAGTGCAGGATGTCACAGGTGTGGTGACCGTAACACGCAGTGATGGTACAACAGTACCCGCCGAAATCGGTATGCCAGTCTATCAGTATGACTTGATAGAGACGGGAGCGGGCAGTGCGGTAAACTTGGTTTTTATAGATGAAACATCGTTTGCCATAAGCGCACAAGCCCGCCTCGTGATTGACGAATATGTGTTTGATCCGGCTACAAACAATGGGGATACGCATTTTAACGTGCTAAAGGGCTTGTTTGTATGGACATCGGGACTTATTGCAAGGGAAGATCCAGATGATGTTCACATCGAAACACCGATCGGATCGATCGGCATTCGCGCATCAGCAGAGGAATATACTGGCGTCTGCATCATGTGTACAACCGGCTCGCCCTCCACGCTCTGGAGGGCATTTGTGCCGCCGCGCGGTATCTTTCAGATTTCTTTGGACTACCTCATGCTGGACCGAAATGGTGAGCTTACGGTATCTCTGAATGATGACGTGTTGCGAGTGCTGCGGTACGATGACATGAACCCCAGCACGAATGGCTTTGAGCGACTCGTTATCTCAGTGAATGGAGATAACTACGCGCCGTTTCGGCCGGTCGAGCTTCGGCTTACAATTGATGGTCCTGCTGATTCGCGAGTACTCATCGACAACGTGACAGGCCCAGGCTTTACATCGCCTGATTTTAGTTCGCTCCCCCGTAATGGTGCAGGGGGATGGTCGCGACGCGGCCCCGGCACAGTTGAACTTGCTGCGACCGTTGTTGATCGTTTTTGTGTCGGGACAGCGGAGTTTAGTCCCGCGGTTGAATCCGCTTTGCCATTGCCAACGACTTGGTTGAGTGCTGTTGATCGCGCTTGCGTCGGAGACTTGAATAATGACGGCATTCGCGACATTGCCGTGATTATCAGAGACGTAGTGCAAGAAGCCGGAGTTCTCCGAACAATGCTGGGCGACGGTTTCGGAGCGTTTCTGTCGGCAGCGAGCATTCAACTTAGAGATTACAATGTCCGTGACATAGCGCTCGTGGATCTTGATCTCGATGGCAATCGAGATGCGATCATCCACTACGGGGTGAGCGGCTTTGATGTTGTGCCTGGGAACGGTGACGGGTCTTGGGGAACGCCGATTGAGATTTCTGATACTGAAATGGCTAGTGTGCGCCCAATCGATACGAATGGGGATGGTCGGCTTGACCTCGTCTCGCTAACTGTCGACGCGAGTTCCATGCTTTCGTACTATGAAACCCAACCGGGTGGTGGCTATTCATTGTCTCGAACTGAGTCGTTGGACGGCTTGTACGGCGCGCTGGCTGTCGCGGACTTTGATGATGACGGTAGGGACGATCTGGCAGTGGTGGGTTGGGGCTCCGTTTCGACGTTGGTGTATTACGGGAGCGACGTCCAGGAATTGAGCAATCCTACTGAAGTCGAACTCGGTGGCGTTCCGTACGGGGGAGTGTTTGTTGGCGATGTGAATCGAGATGGGCTTCCGGATCTCATCAGCAGCTTGGCCGCCTTCTTTGAGGGTGCACCGTTGCTTGCGGTGGCAACATCCATGGGCGCTGATGGCTTTGCGATGGGCGAGACCTTTGGTTCTGCAACAGAGGATGAGATATTTGTCTTCGCCAGAATCGTGGTGGGCGACCTCAATTCTGATGGTCGCATTGATGTGTTGATGCCGGGATTGGCGGGCGGCGGAAGCTCGCCGTCAGCGAACATACCAGCGTTCTTTGGTGACGAGGACTCGCTGATGGTACGGGACAGCGTGTACATTGAGGGCGGCCGAGTACTCGTTGCGTCGGAGTTGAATCGTGATGGGGCCATAGATGTTTTGAGCTGGGGTTACGGCGATCTCGGCGAAGGGAGATTGCGGTTCAACGCGAACGTCTGTAATGACGACCCGACCTGTCCTGCTGACTTTGACGGCAATGGAGCAGTCGGAGTCCCTGACATCTTCGCCTTCCTCTCCGCGTGGTTCGGGCAGGATCCGCGCGCGGACTTCGACGGAGTGCCGGGAATCACGGTGCCGGACATCTTTGCATTCCTGAGCGCGTGGTTTGCGGGGTGTCCGTAGGGACAGCAACAAAGCAGCACACGGGCAGAAGCCCCTCACCCCCTCGCTTCGCTCGGGACCTCTCCCCGGGGGGGGGGGAGAGGGTGCAGAGAAGGCCAAAAACGGCCGCGGGCCCCCGGTTTCCAGGAGGCCCGCGTCTGGAACCGGCACGGACGTATAAGCCGAGTTCTGTCTCGCCGCGGGGTTCCTGGGCTCGCTTTGCCCTTGCGTTGACGGGGGCTCGGGCAAGCGAGCGAGGCCTTCGCGGCGGAGCGGCCATTTCTCTGGGCCCGCCATCGCTGACGAGCTCGAGCGGTCTACCCGTCGCCTTCCGCCCGGACCGGGCGTCATCCCCGCAGACACAAGGGATGCGGCGACTGTTGGACCTTGCACGCGGCGGGGTTTTCCGTGCCCCGCTTGTCACCAAGCGGGCGGTGGGCTCTTACCCCACCTTTTCACCCTTGCCTGTACCCGTTGCCGGGCCATCGGCGGTTTGCTTTCTGTGGCACTTTCCCTCGCCCGCGTTCCAGCTTGGCCGGTTGCGGACGGGTGGGTGTTACCCACCGCCGTGTCCTGTCGTGCTCGGACTTTCCTCCGGCACCGGTTTCCCGGCGACGGCGGCCGCTTGTCCGCGCCTTCGTGCAATGGTAGGGGAGCGTGAGCGGAGGAGGCGGAAACTGCCAGATGGCAAATTCCCAAAGGGCCAAACTGGGAGCTTGTGCAACTTGGCGGCGATTCTCCGAATGAGATTGGCGCAGGCCGCGGCAGGGGAAGTGGGGGTGGGGTGGGGAGGCGGGGCGCGGTATGCTGTAGTGCGGGCCAGTCCAGCCGGGCATGGCCCAAGAAAGGCGGGAAGCAGCAATGGGTATCTGGGATCGTCTGAAGCAGGAACTGATCGACATCATCGAGTGGCTCGACGACACGAACAACACGATCGTGTACCGGTTCGACCGCTTCCAGAACGAGATCAAGTACAGCGCCAAGCTCATCGTCCGCGAGGGGCAGGCGGCGTGCTTTGTGAACGAGGGCAAGCTGGCGGATGTCTTTGGCCCCGGCACGCACACACTGACGACGCAGAACCTGCCGATCTTGGCGACACTCAAGGGCTGGAAGTATGGCTTCGAGTCGCCGTTCAAGGCCGAGGTGTACTTCGTCTCGACGCGGACCTTCACGGACCTCAAGTGGGGGACGATGAACCCGATCATGGTGCGCGATCCGGAGTTCGGGCCGGTGCGGTTGCGCGCGTTCGGCACGTACACCATGCGCGTGAAGGACCCCGGGGCGTTCCTCAAGAACGTGGTCGGCACCGATGGTCGGTTCACGACCGAAGAGATCACCAACCAGCTTCGCAACCTGATCGTGTCGGAGTTTGCCGACATTCTCGGTTCGTCGAAGATCCCGATGCTTGACCTTGCGGGGAACTACCGCGAGCTGTCGGACTTCATCACCGGCAAGTGCCAGGCGGACTTCGACAAGTACGGGCTCGAGGTGCCGCGGCTGACTGTTGAGAACGTTTCGCTCCCGCCGGAGGTTGAGGCCGCGCTCGACAAGAGGTCGAGCATGGGTGTCGTCGGCGACCTGAACGCGTACACGAAGTTCAAGGCCGCGGAAGCGATCGGCGATGCCGCGAAGAACCCCGGCACGGCCGGGATGTTCGTCGGCATGGGCATGGGCCAGGCGTTCGCGGGGACGATGGGCCAGAGCATGGGGCAGAGCGCGGGGGTCGGGGCGACGGGCCCCGGTGCGCCGCCACCGATCCCCGGCGCGGCGGCGAATGTGCCGTTCTTCGTCGCGATCGATGGTCAGCAGCACGGGCCGTTTGAGCCGGCGTTGATGGCCGCGAAGGCGCGGAGCGGTGAGCTGAAGCCGGACATGCTGGTGTGGCGGCAGGGGATGGTGAGCTGGACGGCGGCGAAGGATGTGCCGGAGCTGGCCGCGGCGTTCGGCGGCGGAGGCGCTGGAATGCCGCCGCCGTTGCCGCCGCAGTAAGTGCAGGGGCAGCCATCGAAGCTGCCAGCAATGGCCGCTGATGAACGCGGATGGACGCGGATCAGACGGGGGAGTGGGGGGAGGTGCGCGGATGCTGTTCGCTCGGGGCGATGAGCAAGGGATTTGAAGCAAGGTGGAAGCACGCGGAGAGAGTGAGACGGATGTCGCGCGGGGCTCGCAGGTCGAGCCGCGGCGGTATCCGTGCGAGAACTGCGGGGCGAAGCTGGAGTTCGCGCCCGGGCAGATGGGCCTGAAGTGTCCGTACTGCTCGCACCTCAATGAGATCGATGATGCCGGCGGGTTTGAGGCGGTGGAGGAGCTGTGCTTTCACACGACCATCGCCGAGATGGAGAGCGCTGCGCCGAAGGATGAGCACCTGACCATCAAGTGTTCATCGTGCGCGGCGGTGATCGACAAGCCGCCGGGGATCGTGAGCCTGACGTGCCCGTTCTGCGTCAGCAACATCGTGGCGAAGGAGGCGGTGGCAACGCTGATCCGGCCGAACTGCATTTTGCCGTTCCACGTGCCGCGGCAGAAGGCGATCGACTCGTTCCGTGCGTGGCTGACGAGCAGGTGGTTTGCGCCCAATGCGCTGAAGCGCGAGGGGCGACTGGATGCGGCGATGAGCGGGATGTACGTGCCCGCGTGGACGTACGACACGCACGCGACGACACGGTATGAGGGGCAACGCGGGGATGCGTACTACGTGACGGTCGGGAGCGGGAAGAACCGGCAGCGCGTGCGGAAGGTGCGGTGGAGTTATCGCGCGGGGACGGTGGAGAATACGTTTGACGATGTGCTGGTCGTGGCGAGCCGTTCGCTCCCGGACAAGCACATGCACGCGCTGGAGCCGTGGGACCTGAAGTCAGTGGTGCCGTACTCGGATGACTTCCTGGCGGGCTTTGGCGCGGAGTGCTATCAGATCGACCTGGCGCAGGGCTTTGAGCTCGCCAAGGGGATTATGCGGCCGCGGATCGAGGGAACGATCCGGGCGCACATCGGCGGGGATGAGCAGCGCATCACGAAGATGTACAGCCAGTACGATGAGCTGATGTACAAGCACCTGATGCTGCCGGTGTGGGTGAGCGCGTATCGGTATCAGAACCGGGTGTACCAGTTCCTCGTGAACGCGCGGACGGGCGAGGTGCAGGGTGAGCGGCCGTACAGCTGGATCAAGATCACGCTGTTCACGCTGATGTGCCTGATCATCGTGGGGATTGTGTTTGCTGTGGTGATGGCGGTGAAGAAGTGAGGGGAGTCCTGGGTCCTGCGGTCCTGGGTCCTGAACCAGACTTGAGCTTGGGCTTGCTCTCGCTTGGCAGGACTCAGGACAAGTGGACTCAGGACTCTTTGTCGTATCCCTCCAACAATCGCCCGGATGAATGATGCATTGAACGAGATTCGCAAGGCCGCGGAACTGCTCCGGGAGGGGCGGTTGGTGGCGTTTCCGACGGAGACGGTGTACGGGCTTGGCGCGGATGCGCTCAGCGAGGGCGCGGTGCGGGCGGTGTTTGAAGTGAAGGGGCGGCCTCCGGTCAACCCGCTGATCGTGCACGTGAGCGGACCGGAGATGGCGCGGCGGGTGGTGAAGGCGGGGGCGTGGGATGAGCGGGCGGATGCGCTGGCTCGGGCGTTCTGGCCGGGGCCGCTGTCGATCATTCTGCCCAGGGCCAGCGGGAGGGGGGGGCTGCCGGGGATCGTGACGGCGGGCGGGGCGAATGTCGCGGTGCGGTGCCCGGATCATCCGGTGGCGCTGGCGTTGCTGTTCGAGTTTGGCTCTCCGCTGGTAGGGCCGAGCGCGAACCCGTCGGGGATGGTGTCGCCGACGCTGGCGGAGCATGTGCGAGAGGCGTTCAGCCCGGAGGTGGTGTACGTGCTGGAGGGCGGGGCGTGCCGCGGCGGGATCGAATCGACCGTTGTCTCGCTCGTCGGCGAAGCTCCCCGCATCCTGCGGCCGGGGCTCATCAGCGCAGCCGAGATTGCGAGCATCCTCGGCAGGCAGGTTGAGATCGGTGCGGGTGTGATGGTTGATGCACGAGGCGCGGGCGGAGTCGCGCTCGAATCGCCCGGGATGCTCGCACGGCACTACGCCCCGAGCACGCGGTCGAGTCTCGTGCGGGCGGAAGATCTCCAGGCTGCACTCCGTGATGATGGTGGGTCACGCGCGGCGGTGCTGACGATCGGCGCGCGCGAGATCGATGCTCCGCACATCGCCATCGAGATGCCCGTATGGGCGGAGCAGTACGCGGCGGTGCTTTATGCACGGCTTCGCGAGGCTGATGCGAGCGGCGCGGAGCGCATCCTGATCGAGAAGCCCGAACCGCGCGATGTGAGCGGCGATGCCGCGCTGTGGGAGGCGATCGGGGATCGATTGCGAAGGGCGACCGCGGAGTGATCGAGAGACCGTCCTGGGTCCTTGTGTCCTGCGTCCTGATTGTGATGCTCACGCGTGCGACTTGCAGCGGTGCCTGGCAGGACTCAGGACCCGACGACTCAGGACCGCCTTCACATCCCCGGCGGGCGGACATGCTTGCGTGAGGCGAAGCGATAGGCGGTGCCGACGCCCAGCACGGTCCACACGAAGTTGTTGACGGCGAGCAGGCCGTCGCGGGTGGAGTCCCAGATGTCGCTCCAGACGATCGGGTCGCGGAGCCAGTAGTCGTTGCTGGAGAGGTAGGTGGCGGGATAGGCCACGGCGAGGTGCGTGCACAGTGTGACGGCCGCGGCCCAGACGCCGAGCTTCCAGGTGCCTCCTCGCGCAGCGCGAAGCGCGGCGAGGCCGATGAAGATGCCGGCGGGCCAGATGAGGAAGTCGAGGCGGTTGCGGGTCGCGGCGGCGAGGGCGAGCCACGCGGCGGCGATGATGATGGCGATCATGAGCGGCGCGAAGATCGGTGCGCCGGGGGTGATGGGGTCGGCGGTGCGGGGGGCGGGGGGGAGCGGGACTTTCGCTGCGGTGGGTTTGTCATGTCCGAAGGCGGTCTGCATCCACGCGAGCGGCTCGGGGAGCGGGTCTGCGGGTGCGTCGGGTTCGGTGCGTTTGGCTTTCTCGGATGCCGCGCGGTAGTCCGCGACGGAGTGGAGGTACGCGAGCATGCGCCGCTCGGCCTCGGCGGAAAGCGTGAGGCCGAGTTGGGCGTAGACGCGGCGGACTTCGCCGAGCGGGTCGGCGATGAGGTCCTGGTAGCGGAGGCGGGCGAGCGTGTTGGGCTTGAGCGTGGCGGCGTCGCGCAGGAACGCGCGTTCGGTGGCGTCATACTCGGCGATGATGCGATCTCGGATGATGGAGTCGCCGGGATAGTCCTCGAGGAAGTACGGCTCGAAGCGTGCGTGCATGGCGACGTTTGAGCGCAGGACTGCGGAGGCATCGCGGGAGAGGTGGATGAATCTGGTGCTCGGACCAAAGAGTCGCACGAGTTCGGCGACTCGCGCGGTGTGCGCGGGGGTCTTGAGCAGGAGCGGGCGGGAGTTGCCACTGCCCCCCCCACGGGAGAGCCGGCGGAGCTTCCAGCAGAAGCCGCGGAGCGCGCGGCCGAACGCGGCGCGGTCGGCGGGGGGCGCGTGCTCGATGTCGTTGAGGCCGCGGAAGTGGTCCCACGCGCTGGGCAGGAGCATGCGGCCGGGCATGGTGGTCGCGCCGGTCCAGTTGTTCACAGCGAAGTCGTCTTCGGCCGGCCACTCGGGACCGATGGCGACATCATCCTGCGGGCGCGTGCTGGAGACAAAGGGTGTCATCAGCCAGCGGAGGGCTTCCCATGAGAGAAGGAAGCCGGTGGGGGCGAGGGTCTGGTACCACTTGGGCGTGATGAAGCGCGGATCGCAGGAGAGCAGATAGTGGAGGTGGGTGGTGCCGGAGCGGTAGTAGCCGAGGATGATGACGGTGGGCGGCGAGGCGTTGGAGACGCCGCGGCGAGAGGCCAGAGCTAGGAAGGGCGCGAGGAACAGCCGCTCGGGGAGCGTTGCGGCGGTGGCGATGGCGGAGGTGAAGAGGCACCAGGCCAGCCGCGGCCAGTAGCGGGGGGCGATGTGGGTGCGGGCGCGGCGGAGGATGCGGAACCAGGCATCGAGCGGCGCGAAGGCCATGAAGTGGGCGGAGGGGAGGGCGATGGGGA
>JAEYUO010000020.1 GCA_023432465.1 Planctomycetota bacterium
CCTCCCCTACGACAGCGACGAGGGCCGGGCCGTGTGCGCCGCGCTCACGAGCATCCTGACCGGCGAGAGCTACGCCGCCAGCGCCGAGATGGCCGGCGAGCTCGGGGCGTTCCCCGGCTTCCGCGAGAACCGCGAGCACATGCTCCGCGTGATGCGCAACCACCGCCGGGCGGCGTACGGGGCTCAGGACTACGAGCAGCTCGACATCCGCCCCGTGCCGATCGCCCCGCGGCTGTTCGACGACCACGCGCCGCTGCTGTCGCGCCCCGTGCTCGACGCCGCCCGCGACTGCTGGGACCGCGCGCTGGCGCTGGGCGAGCGGCACGGGTACCGCAACGCCCAGAGCACCGTCATCGCCCCGACCGGGACGATCGGCCTGCTCATGGACTGCGACACGACCGGCGTGGAGCCGGACTTCGCCCTTGTGAAGTTCAAGAAGCTCGCCGGCGGCGGGTACTTCAAGATCGCCAATGCATCGGTGGAGCCCGCGCTCAAGGCTCTGGGATACACCGCCGAGGAGATGCGCTCGATCATGGCGCACCTGCTCGGGTCGCTCTCGCTCGACACCCCGATGCCGACCGATGCCCCCGGCGTCACCGGCACGATGACCTTCAAGTCGTGGCTGCGGGCGCACGGCCTGAACGATGGCGACATGGAGAAGATCGAGGAGTCGCTGCCGGGCGTCTTTGAGCTTGGCTACGCGTTCAGCTCCTGGACACTGGGCGATGATGCGCTGCGTCGCCTGGGGATCGACCCGGAGCAGGCCAAGGCCGATGCGTCCTTCAACCTGCTCGCCCGGCTCGGGCTGAGCAAGGCTCAGATCTCGCTGCTGAACGATGAGATCTGCGGCATCGGCACCGTCGAGGGCGCGAAGCACCTCAAGCCCGAGCACCTGCCCGTGTTCGACTGCGCCAACAAGTGCGGCAAGTACGGCGTGCGGTTCATCGCGGCCGAGGGGCACATCCGGGCGATGGCCGCGGCCCAGCCGTTCATCTCCGGTGCCATCAGCAAGACCATCAACCTGCCCAACGAGGCGAGCCTTGAGGACATCAAGCGATGCTACCAGTTGAGCTGGGAGCTGGGCCTGAAGGCCAACGCGCTCTATCGCGACGGGTGCAAGCTCAGCCAGCCGCTGAACTCCCGGAGCGATGAGAAGGAGGAGGAGAAGACTGAGTCGGGAAAAGCCGCGGCGTCCCATACGCCAGCTTCCCCGGCGAGTGCGAAGCATGCGGCGGCGACTCCTGCACCATCTATCCCGGTTGAACCCATCGTCGAGGTGAAGGAAGTCGTGCGTGTGCTGGAGCGACCGATGCGTCGGCGCCTGCCGGAGACGCGGGCCTCGATCACGCACAAGTTCAACATCGCCAGCCACGAGGGGTACCTGACGGTCGGGCTGTACGAGGATGGCCAACCGGGTGAGTTGTTCATCACGATGGCGAAAGAAGGCTCAACGATCGGTGGGCTGATGGATTCGCTCGGCACGGCGGTAAGCGTCGCGCTGCAGTATGGCGTGCCTGTGGAGAGCCTGGTGCGGAAGTTCACCCACCAGCGCTTCGAGCCGGCGGGCATGACGACCAACCGTGATATCCCCTTTGCCAAGAGCCTGGTGGATTACATCTTCCGGTGGATGGGCATGGAGTTCATCCCCGGGTATCGCGAGGAGAACGCACCCAAGCGGGGGGAGCCCGCCCCGGTGCTGATGGACTTGGATGATGACGATGAGCCCGCGGAGTCCGGCCAGCGTTTGGCGGGCGGGCGGATGGGTGAGCGTGGCGCGGCGGGAGATGCCGCGGATGTCCACAAAGTCATGGAGGACGCACAGCCGTGGAATGCAAACGACAGCGACGAGGAGACGATGCCCGGATCGGGGGCAAGCCTGGGCGGTCGCCTGAGCGAGCTGGAAGCGACTCGCGAGTCTCTCGGCGGCGGGGCCGCGGAGGGGCCGCGGATTCAGTCCCGGTCCGTTTCGGTGACGAGTGTCGTGTCGCAGACCAGCGGGCACGCCCGTCGGGTCTCCTCTCGGACAACCGTCGCGACCTCATCGCTGAGCGTCGCGATGCAGAACGCGCAGGCGGATGCGCCGGCGTGCGACTCGTGCGGATCGATCACGGTTCGGAGCGGGACGTGCTACAAGTGCCTGAACTGCGGAGCGTCGATGGGCTGCTCGTAAAGGGCCCGCGGCGATAAGAACGGAGGGGAGTGGGAGAGATTGCGAGAGGTGCGCGAGGGCCGGGTGAGTTGTCGGCGCGAGGATGGAACCCCGCCGCGGACGCGGAGCGATGGAACGCTCCGCCGCCGAGACGGATACCTGGTCGACGGACACGCTTGAAGAGCCACGGAGGAGTTCGGCTGCCAGCCGGCTCCCCGGCCCCGCCCCACTCGCTGAATCAGAGGCATGGACTACATGCCGAGGGCACGGGCGATGCGCTCATCCTGCTGACGCATCCAGTCCACGCTTCCGCCCTTTCTCTTCTCGCGGTGGTTGCTGCCCGTGTCGCCGGTTTGTTCCGTCGGCTTGCCGTTTCCCCAGAGGAGCACGAGGCGGACCTTTCCGGAAGCCTTGGCGCGGCGGAGAATCCGGTTCAGACCGGGCTGATTGTCCTCGAGGGCAAGCCAGAGCGGTGCCGGGGCCTTCTCGATCACGTCCATCAGCTCGTCTTCGTTCATGCAACCCCTCGGCCCACCGAAGAGGTAGCCGGAAACGAAGGTGGTGCGACCATCGAGGGAGCCCGGAATGGGCACAGGGGTCAGCCGGTTGTGGGGAGGTCCGCCGAGCGCGACCTTGTGATACCCGTGGTTGGTGTTGTAGTTGGCAGCGCCGCCCTTCTCGCCGATCTTCCACCCCCCATCGCTCATCGCCTTGGTGAAGAGGATGCACGAGTTCACGGCGTGGGGCAGTTCCTTGGTGATGTTCGCGCCGGGGATCTCTTTCTGCTCCCAATGCTCAAAGTCCAGCACATGCAGGATGTTGTCGAGCGCCTCATCGTTCAGGCCGGCGGCCTTGAGGCGTGTCCTTGCCTCGGTGACCAGTTGCGTGGTCTTGGCGACGGACTCGGGGCCGAAGTCGTCCGGCGCTTTGTCGTGGAACAGCCTCCACCAGTAGACGTTCACCCAGTCCATTACGGGGAGTTCACGCAGACGCGCAACGGCCCGCTGATCGCGCACGGGCTTGCCGTCCACCTCGAAGTCGAGGTACACGGCGTCCCAGTTGAAGTCGCCCGCCGGATGCTGGTATCTGACGACCGCCCGCGCAATACCCCGAATCGGCGTCACGCTGGCATCGGGCTTGTAGTTCCACGCGCCGACGAGCATCTGCTGCCGCGGCGCCCTCGCCTGGGCAGGAGCAGATCCCTGGCATACCGCCACCGCTGTGGCCGCGACGAGCGAGAGCAAACACTTCGAGAGAACCGACTTCATGCTCAGCTCCAATGGGGAATCGGCCCAACCGACTCCCGACAACCCCTTCTACACCCGGTAACGCTTCGTGGTTCCGGCCTTGACCCTGCACCTTCCCGTTGAGAACGTGCCGAGTGCCATTGGCGTTCCGGTCATCGGAAACCCAGAAGAGGTGATCCCGCACGAGACTCCCGACTGCACGCGGGCGGTGCGCACCTGCGACGTCTGGAGAAAGTTGCGCTTGGTTATGGGCCTCCGAACTGTGCGTGCGGTCAGCTTTCCTCCATGCCCTGCCACACGGTCGAAGATTCTGACGGCACGCTCCGGCCCGTGAGGCTGCGGATGATGCGGGCGACATGCTCGTGAGCATTCTCGATGAACACTGTCACTTTGGCCTGGCTGCCGCCTGTCGCCGTTCCGGCCACATACACCCCGGGCACGTTGGACTCCATCGTGGCCTCATTGATCTCCGGGCGTGCATCGGGGCCGATTCGGGCGATACCGAGCAGATCGAAGAGCTCAGGACTCTGGACGTACCCGGTGAGCAGCAGGACAGCATCCGCCTCGACAGACTCCGCCGCGGCCTTTCCGCCATCGGCGCGAAGAGTGACCGAGGCCGTATCGATTCGCTCGACGACCGTGGCGGGTCGCCAGTTGATCCGGCGCTGGGCGATCAACCACTCCAGCTCCGGAAGCAGCCAGTACTTGATCCGGTCCCTGGCGAGCTCGATGCGGCGATGAATCAACGTCACGTTCGCGCCGACGCGGTAGAGCCGGATGGCCGCCTCGACGGCAGAGTTCCGTCCACCGACGATGACGACGCGACGCCGGGTATACAGGTGCGGATCGGCGAGGTAGTGACTCACGTGAGACAGCTCTTCGCCCGGGACGTTCAGCAGCCGCGGCCGGTGCATGTTGCCGATCGCCAGCACGATGCGCTTCGCGCGAATGCGTGAAGGAGGGGTGCGGAGCGGCGCAGAATCGTGTTGACCCTCCAGCGGCCCGCCCACTCCGTGCGAACTCCGCCGGGTCTGAAGCTCAAAGCCGCCGGCATGCCGGGTCGCTCCGGTCACACGCTCGAACTGGCGAATCGGGAGATCAAACTGCTCCACGACGCCGCGGAGATACCCCAAGTACTCCTCGCGACTGGCCTTCTCCTGGCCAGCAACAACCAGCGGCACGCCCGAGATGGCGATGCGCTCAGGACTGGAAAAGAAGCGTGTGCCCGGCGCCCACCATGCAATCGTTGAGCCGATGCATCCGGCCTCGATGTGAACGTAGTCGAGCCCCGCCCGGCGAAACGCGACGGCAAGCTCAATCCCGATCGGTCCCGCACCGATTAGCGCGATATCGTGCTCAGATGTGGCGACTGGCGGCTGAATGCTCATTGCGGGTAGGCTAGCGCATGATGGACGAACCGCACATGGGCAACCGAAGCGCCGACATGGTCCGTTGGGCCGGACTGTTCCTCGGGCCCGTGTGCGCGCTGCTGGCGTACATGTTCCTTCCCGCGGCCAGATTTGATGAGCTCGGCAACCTTGTGGGCGGGCTGACGGATGCCGGTCGCGCCACCGCCGCGATCGCAACGCTCATGGCCGTCTGGTGGCTCAGCGAGGCCATCCCGCTGAGCGCGACCGCCCTGCTGCCGCTGCTGCTCTTCCCAGTCGCGGGCGTACAGCCCATCCGCGCTGCGGCCGCGCCGTATGCCAACGACGTGATCTTCCTCTTCCTGGGAGGGTTCATCCTGGGACTGGGCATGGAGAAGTGGGGCCTCCACAAGCGGATCGCCCTCATCACCGTGATGCTGGTGGGCACGGGCCCAAAGCGGGTCATCGGCGGGTTCATGATCGCGAGCGCGCTGATCAGCATGTGGGTGAACAACACCGCGACGACCATCATGATGGTCCCCATCGCGCTGAGCGTCATTCGCATGGTCGCCGTCGCGTATGCCCCGCCCGGCACACCGGCCGATCGGGCGACCTCGCCCGATGCCAACTTTGACTCAACGCTTCTGCTGGGAATCGCCTATGCCGCATCGATCGGCGGCGTGGCCACACTCATCGGCACCGCGCCCAACGCGATCATGAAGGGGTTCGTCGCCGATTCGCTCGGCCGCCAGATCGGCTTCGCGAGCTGGATGATGCTCGGCATCCCACTCGTCGCTATCTACCTGCCGATTGCCTGGTTCTACATGACCTCCATCAGCCAGCCGGTGACGCTCAAGAGCATCCCGGGCGGCCGGGACCTGTTCCGATCCGAGCTGCGGGAACTCGGTCCGATGTCCACGGGCGAGTGGGTGGTCTTTGGCGTGTTCATCACCACGGTCGTCCTGTGGCTGACGCGACCGTTGCTTCAGGAGTGGGCGACGGGCACTCCGCTGGCAGGCATCAACGACTCGTCGATCGCGATCTTCGCGGCGATTGCGCTCTTTGTCATCCCCGTCAGCCCTCGCAGACGCATCTTCGCGATGGACTGGCAGACCGCCGAGCGACTGCCGTGGGGCGCGCTGCTGCTCTTTGGAGGAGGCCTCAGCCTTGCCGCGGCGATCACCGCCAACGGTGTGGACGCGTACATTGGTCAGTTGCTGGGGGGCATGGGCCATCTCCCGCTCTGGCTTGCGGTGCTGATCGTCGTCACCGTGGTGATCTTCCTGACGGAACTGACCAGCAACACCGCCGTGACCACCGCCCTGCTCCCCGTCCTTGCCGCCGCCGCGCCGTCGCTCGGTGTCGATCCGCTCCGGCTGGTCGTTCCCGCGGCGATCGCCGCGAGCATGGCGTTCATGCTCCCCGTCGCCACACCGCCGAACGCGATCGTGTTCGCGTCGGGCCGCATCACGATCGGTCAGATGGCCCGGGCGGGGCTGGGACTGAACATCGTGGGCATCATCCTGATTACCATCGCCACCATGATCGTGGGTGAGGGGATCGTCGCTGTGGCATCAAAGTGACGGCGGCGGTGTCCGCAGGTCCGACCGCCCGAGATACGATCTCTGCCGAACGTCGCTCGACCTTTCCATTGGTCAGCGATGTCGGCGTGTCGTGGCGCGAGATCAGCTCAAAGTGCCCCGCCGGTGTGCCGAGGTCGCACGCCCCGTTCGTCATTGACTTCGATCGGGCTCGGACTCCGCAGGAAACGCAGCCGGGGCGATTGGCCTTGGCTGAACCTTTCCGGATGAGTACACCCAGCACAGCCGTCTTGTAGTCGGCCCGACGATCCTGACACATCACCTGAGCACATTCCTACGAAAACAGCCCTTGCGGATGCAAGGGCTGCTTCAAGCGGAGAGGGGGGGATTCGAACCCCCGATGACGACTAGCGCCATACCGGTTTTCGAGACCGGCGCGTTCAACCGCTCTGCCACCTCTCCGGGTGGGAACGGCAATGGTTGGTGGCCCCGCGAAGAAGGTCAAACATTGCCGGCGACCCGGGCCGCTAGCCGGTGTTGACTGATGAAGCAAACAACCCCCGGCCGAGGGGCCGGGGGCTGTGGATGTGCTTTGAATGACCGGGCGGGAAGCGGGCTTACTGCTTCTTCTCGTCCTTGACCTCGAACTCCGCATCGATCACATCGCCGCCGGCCGCGTCACCGCCGGAGGGCTTTGCTTCCGCGGTGGATGCTGCGCTGCCGCCGGCAGCGCCGGCCTTGGCGGCTTCGGCCTCGTAGACGGCCTTGCCAAGCTCCATCGAGGCGGATTCGAGTTCCTTCAGGCCGCGTTCGATCGGGTCCTTCTCTTCGCCCTTCATCGCGGTTTCGAGCGTCGACAGGGCGGACTCGATCTTGCCGCGAACCTCCGGGCTCACCTTGCCGCCGTGCTCCTCGAGGGCCTTACGGGTCTGCAGGACCACAGCATCGGCACGGTTCTTGAGGTCCACGACTTCGCGCCGCTTCTTGTCTTCCGCGGCATGCAGCTCGGCATCCTTCTTCATGCGCTCGATCTCGGCCTTGTCGAGCCCGCCGGAGTTGCTGATCTTGATGTCGGCCTTCTTGCCCGTGCCCTTGTCGGCCGCGGTCACGGTCAAGATGCCGTTGGCATCCAGCGAGAACTCGACCTCGATCTGCGGCATGCCGCGGGGGGCCGGGGCGATGCCCGCGAGCTCGAACTGTCCGAGCGTGCGGTTGTCCTTGGCGAACTCGCGCTCGCCCTGCAAGACGTGGATCTGCACGCTGGGCTGGTTGTCGCTCGCTGTCGAGAAGACTTCCATCTTGCTCGTCGGGATCGTCGTGTTCTTGGGGATCAGCGGTGTCATCACGCCGCCCATGGTCTCGACGCCGAGGCTCAGCGGTGTGACATCCAGCAGGAGGATGTTCTTCACATCGCCCTGCAGCACGCCGCCCTGGATCGCCGCGCCGATCGCCACGACCTCATCGGGGTTCACGCTCTTGTTCGGCTCCTTGCCGAAGATGTCCTTGGCGATCTGCTGGGCCCGGGGCATGCGCGTCGAACCGCCGACCAGCACGACCTCGTTAATCCTGCTTGCGTCGATCTTGGCGTCCTTGAGCGCCTGGATGCACGGGGCCTTGAGCCGCTCGAACAGGTCGTTGGTCAGCGACTCGAACTTTGCCCGCGTGATCGACACCTGGAGGTGCTTCGGTCCGCTCTGGTCAGCGGTGATGAACGGCAGGTTCACCGCCGTCTCCTGCATGGTC
The DNA here is from genome assembly GCA_023432465.1 of Planctomycetota bacterium. Classification (GTDB taxonomy): domain Bacteria; phylum Planctomycetota; class Phycisphaerae; order Phycisphaerales; family UBA1924; genus JAHBXL01. Next base: position 8,048 of record JAEYUO010000020.1, read on the forward strand.
GAGAGCTCGATCTTGGCCTTCTCGGCGGCTTCCTTGAGCCGCTGGAGGGCCATCGGGTCCTTGCGGATATCGATGCCCTCCTTCTTGCGGAACTCCTCGGCGATGAACTCGATCATCCGCTGGTCCCAGTCGTCGCCGCCCAGGTGCGTGTCGCCGTTGGTGCTGAGCACCTCGAACACGCCGTCGCCGATGTCGAGGATGGATACGTCGAACGTGCCGCCGCCGAGATCGAACACCGCGATCTTCTCGTTCTTCTTCTTGTCGAGGCCGTAGGCGAGCGCGGCCGCGGTCGGCTCGTTGATGATGCGCTCAACCTTCAGGCCGGCGATCTCGCCGGCGTCCTTCGTCGCCTGGCGCTGGGCATCGTTGAAGTAGGCCGGCACGGTGATGACCGCGCGATCGACCTTCTCGCCGAGGTAGTCCTCGGCGGTCTTCTTCAGGTCCTGGAGAATAAACGCGGAGATCTGCTGCGGCGTGAAGTCGCCCTGATTGACGTTCACAGTCACGAAGTCGTCCGCGCCGCCCTTGATGGTGTACGGCACCAGCTTCTCTTCCGACTCCACTTCCTTGTGGCGACGCCCCATGAACCGCTTGATCGAAAAGATCGTGTTCTTGGGGTTGGTCACCTGCTGGTGCTTGGCGGGCTGACCGATCAGCCGCTCGCCCTTGTCCGTAAAGCCCACAACCGACGGCGTCGTCCTCGCGCCGGAGGCGTTGATCAGGACCTTGGGGCTCCCGCCTTCCATCACCGCGACGCACGAGTTCGTTGTTCCCAGGTCGATGCCGATCGTCTTGGACATGGTGCTGCTCCTTACCCGATCCACCCCCCCAACGGGCAGGTGGTCTTTGGTTCTCGTTCAGTTCGCATCCGCACCTGCCGGCCCCCAACACACGTGTTCGGGACCGCCAAGCCGGTGCTCCTCAACACAAGGCAAGGTCAATGCCAGCCGGCTCCCTGCCACGACCGCCCATACCCCCCGCAAACCCCTGTCGATCGGGCAGAAGCACCCTTCCGACCCTTTGCATCCCCTCGCCCGCCTGCCACTTCGGCAGGGTCCAGAGTCGCATCCATGCTCCACCTCCACCCGCGTCTAAACTCGCGTCAATGACGTCCCCCCCTCCACGCCCCCCACTTCCTCCTTCCGCCGCGTCCAAACGCCAACCAACTACGCCACGACCGCCGGAGAACCCCGCCATCACCGCGGCCGCCTTCGCCGCCATCCCCCCGCTCCCCCCTACCGCTGAGTTCCTTGGCCTCGCGGCCGAACTCGGCATCGAGTTTGAGCCGGGCGATGTTGACAACCTGGGCCGCTTCCTCGCCATCCTGCTGGAAACCAACAAGACCACCAACCTCACCGCGATCACCGATCCGGCGCAGGCGTGGGTCAAGCACATCTTCGATGCTCTCACCCTTCTCCCCGTGCTTGCGAGCATCGAACCTGCGGAGGGCGCAAAGAGCCTCCGCATCATCGATGTCGGCTCTGGCGGCGGAGTGCCCGCCCTCCCCCTGGCCATTCTCCTTCCCGATGCGCGTTTCACACTCCTGGAAGCCACAGGCAAGAAGGTGGACTTCCTTCGAGCCGCCGCCGCCGCGCTGGGCCTGAAGAACATCGAGGTCCTGCAAGGCCGCGCCGAGACGGTTGCGCATTATCGCGGCAGCAAGAACGATGGCCGCATCAACTCCCGCCGCGAGGTCTATGACGTGGCGATGGCCCGCGCACTCGGCCATCTTGCCGTCGTCGCCGAACTCCTCGCGGGGTTCGTCCGGCAGGATGGCTTCGTCCTCGCCGTCAAGGGCGGCAAGGCGGAGCAGGAACTCGCCGAGGCCGCCAAGGCCATGGGCGTTGTGGGCCTCCGGCACACCGAGACCGTGCAGACGCCCACGGGCCGCATCGTCGTGATGGAGAAGACCATCGCCACGCCGCGCGATTACCCACGCAAGGATGGCGAGCCCTCGCGCAAACCCATCGGTGTGGACAAACCCGGCTGAGTCTCACCCGCCCTTTGAGCTTCAAACGATGGAGCTTGAGCTTTCGGGTACTCTGGCCGCTGCATGATCCTGTACGCCACACTCCTCGTCTGTGCAGGTGCCATCGGGGCGCAGGTGTACCGCTACGACATGTACGACCGCGAACCTCCACAGGCGATCCTCCTGACGATGATCGGGGGCGCGATCGCTCTGTGGGCGGCGGGCCTCGCGCAGGTCGCGATCATCTCTTCGCTCGGCACAACCGCTGCCGCGAACTTCAATGTCTGGATGGCGTTCGCGGCGGGAACGACCGAGGAACTCGGCAAGGTTTCCGTGGTCGCACTCATCGCCATCCTGCATCCGCGCTGGTTCAACGATCCGCTCGACGGCGCGATCTATGGCGCGTTCGCGGGACTCGGCGCTGCGGTGTACGAGTCCTTCGTCCACATCGGCTGGCCATCGGCGGGCCCGATCCTCCCCGCATCCGAGCCCGTTCGACTGCTGGGACACTTGCTCATGGGCGGGATCGGCGGCTTTGGTGTCGGCTTTGTCAAGGTCACCACGATCCCCCGACGCTGGCTCTGGCTGCTGGGCTGTCTTCTTGGCGCGATGCTGCTGCACGCCGCGTGGGATGTGGTGGCCTTTGAAGCCGCGGACCTTGGCCGCATGCTCCCCTGGCACACGATCGCATCGATCCTGATCATGCTCACGGGGATGGTGGCGTTCCGCCTGCTGGTGCGGGCCGGGGCGGAGCATTCGAGGGTGCGACATGGGCAAATCAGGCCCCATGCCTGATCTCCGGACAACTGCGCTTCCGCACTTGCGGTCGATTCAACCCGGCTCGACCAGCTTCCGCGCGGTCTCGGCGGATACCGCCGTGCCGCCGGGATGGAGTTGTCGCCGCAGCATCTCCCAGTATCGCCCTTCACGTTGGGCGAGCTCATCGTGCGTGCCGGTCTCGATGATGCGGCCCTTCTCCAGCACGACGATCTGATCGGCGTGGCGGATGGTGCTGAGGCGGTGGGCGATGACAAAGCAGGTCCGGCCACGCATGAGTTCACGCAGTGATTCCTGGATCAGCGCTTCGCTCTCAGAATCGAGATTGCTGGTCGCCTCATCGAGAATCAGGATCCGCGGGTCGGCGAGCAGGGCGCGGGCTATGGCGAGTCGCTGGCGCTGCCCGCCCGAGAGGCGCACTCCGCGCTCGCCGATGAGGGTGTCGTATCCCTGCTCGAGCTTCTGGATGAAGTCGTGCGCGTGCGCAGCGCGGGCGGCCTCGCGGACATCCGCATCGGACACGCCGCGGCGGGCATAGGCGATGTTCTCGCGGATGGTGCCATCGAACAGGAACACATCCTGCTCGACGATGCCGAGCAGCGCGCGGTAGGAGGCGACATCGATCTCGCGGAGGTCGGTTCCGTCGAGAAAGACGGCGCCCTCGACGGGGTCATAGAAACGTGCAACGAGGTTGCAGAGCGTGGTCTTGCCCGCGCCGCTGGGGCCGACAAGAGCGACGGTCTTGCCGGGCTCGACATCGAGATTGATGCCGGCGAGTACCCAGTCCGCGGCCGCGGGATACTTGAACGACACATCGCGGAAGGTGACTCGCCCGGACACCCGGTGCGGATCGAGCACGCGACCCGTGGTCGCCTGCGGCTCGTTGTCGCCTCGCCATCCTTCGGAGCGGGCGATGAGCGTGCCGCGCCTTTGCTCCGGCGGGACAGGCTGCTGAAACTCGGGGGTCTCCTCGAGCAGGTCGAGGACGCGGTCGAGCCCGGCGAGCTGGCTCTGGATGCTGGTTGCGCTGGCGGAGAGTGCCTCCAGCGGGCCAAGGAGCATGATGAGATAGGCCGAGAACATCATCACATCGCCGATGGTGAGGTTGCCCTCGATCACCTGCCAGCCGCCATAGAGCAGGACCGCGACCGAACCGAGGGGGATGAGGATCATCCAGACCACCTCCATCGCTCGTGACCAGACCCACGCGAGCATCTCCTGTCGGGAGAGGAGGTGGTTGCCGATGGTGAAGCGCGCGGCCTCGCCGCGCTCACGCGAGAAGCCGCGGACGACGCGCATGCCGGCAAACGCCTCGGTAGCGTGGGCATCGATTGCCTGGCGCGTGGCTCGGGCCTCGCGGTGGACGGGGCGGATGCGACTGATCCAGGTCTTCTGGCTCCACCAGGCGGCGGGGATGAGCACGAGCGCGCCGAGGAGGAGCCGCCAATCGACCGCGGCGAGGATGATGAGCGTGCTGACGAGTTGGACGATGGCGCGCCAAGGGTTGTAGAGCAGGCTGAAGAGCAGTTCGCCGGCCTGGGTGGCATCCTCTCGGAGCATGCTCGCCGCGCCGCCGGACTTGAGCGCGTACACACGCGTGAGGGGGAGCCGGAAGGCATGGGAAAAGACACGACGTCGCACGAGCACGCGCATGCGCTGCGCGAGGAGCGTCATGCGATAGCGGCCCCAGATGCCGACGCCGACGGAGACGATGTTGAGCGCGGTAATGACGCCAGCCACCCACCAGAGCAGCTCGATGCGGTCGCGCGTAGGGGTCCAGTCCGGCAGGCCTGCGGGGCCGGGGTGATCGGTAAGGATGTAGTCGATGACGACCTTGGTGCCCGCGGGCATGATGAGCCCGGTGAGCACCGAGAGCGTGACGGTGCCGATGCAGGCGAAGACGACGAGCCTGCGGCCGCGGAGCATCGCCCAGAACTCGCGGAAGAGTGTCCAGAAGTTGCGGGAGCGCTGGGTGCGCTCGGGCGCGTTGGGGTCGCCCGCGGCACCCTCTGAGTGGACTGGAGGCTTTTTGGCGGCGTGCTTGTCGGCCTTGGCTTTGTTCGTCTGCTCCGCGCGCTTGCGGAGGTAGGCGGTGAAGCGGGCGCGGCTGGACTTGGTCGCGCGGACGGGCTTTGCCTGCCCGCTGCGGTCCGTGTGTGAGGGATTGCTGCCGTTGCGTGCCGCCCCGTCCCCCGGAACCGATCGGTTGTTCTGACTGGCCATCGGCACCATCGTACGCACGCCCCGCTCCCTTCCTCCTCCCCCACCAGCAACAATGCACGATGCGGCGAGCACGCGGAGAGTGGGAGCTGGCGGACGCCTACGCGGCCGCGCGATACTGGCTGCCGGCCGCGGGCGGAGCGGCTGCGCTGACGTTTGATTCACACGCCGGTGAAGAAGACGCATCTGCGAAGCTGGCGGAGATGCTGCCGCGGGGCACGTGGGCGATTATCGGCGCCGCGAACCCGTGGTCGGTGCAGCTTTCCGCAGGGGAGAACGAGATTTGCGCGAACGCGCTAGAGCGCGAGCTCGTGAAGCACGGTGTGGAGTTTGAGCCCATGCACAACGACGCGGCCAAAGGCGGCTGGCAGGAGGCATCCTGCCTGATTCGGGACGTTTCCCGTAAGCGCGTGCTGGAGCTCTGCTGGCAGTTCGGGCAGGCCGCGGCGGTATTCGGCATCGGCACGCGGTGCGGCCTGCTCTGGACGCGGAGTGAACGATGGGTGGTGATGCGGGCACGCATGACCGAGCGCTGAGACATGACTGCGAGATTCCGGTACACTCGGCGGATGAAGATCCCGTTCCACATCAAGATCCTGCTCGCGATGGCGCTGGCCATCATTTTCGGCTTGGCATTGAACTGGTCGAGCGAGTGGTTTGCGAGGGTCGGTGAGAGTGTCCCCGCACTCGGGGCAGTGTTCGCATTTATCGCGGGCATGGTCAACGCGGCGGGGCGGGTGTTTGTCGGAGCCCTCCGATTCATCGCGGTCCCGATCATTCTCTGCTCGCTTGTGGTGGGCGCGGCATCGATGTCGGACTTCGGCAAGCTGCGTCGGCTGGCGCTGCGAACGATCGCGGTCTTCCTGCTGACCACCATGGTGGCGACGGTCATCGGGCTCACGATCGCGAACGTGGTGAAGCCGGGACGGTTTGTCTCTGCCGAAGCGAGGGATGCCCTGCTGGCACAGTCGGCCGGAGACGCCGCGGCACGCATAAGCGCCGCGAGCGACACGAAGGTGCAGTCGGCGGGCTCGATCAAAGGGATCGTGGACACGCTGGTCGGGGCAGTTCCACTGAATCCGTTTGAAGCTCTGGCGAAGGGGGACATGCTGCAGATCGTGGTCGCCGCGCTGGCGCTGGGCATCGCGCTGGCGTGGCTGCCGCGTGAGAAGTCCGAGCCGGTCATCCGATTCTTCGACGGCTTGAGCGCGGCATTTCAGGCGATTGTGACCTTTATCATGCGGTACGCCCACTGGGCGGTGTTCGCGCTGCTCGCGCCGATTGTCGCGGCCGTGGGTGGTGACGCGATCAAGTCGCTGGCGGTGTACTCGCTGTGTGTGATCGGCGGGCTGGGGATGATCCTGTTCATCGAGTATCCGATCCTGATCCGAACGCTCTCTCGCTACAAGCTGGGCGAGCTGTTCCGTGCGATCGCGCCGGCGCAGGCTCTCGCGTTCAGCGCGTCAAGCTCCGCCGCGACGCTCCCCGTGACACTCAAGTGCGTACAGAACCTCGGCGTGCCGAAGGATTCCGCTTCGCTTGTCTGCTCGCTTGGGACAACGATCAACATGGACGGCACCGCGCTCATGCAGTCGATCGCGGCGGTGTTCATCGCACAGGTCTTCGGCGAGGACCTGACGGTTGGGGAACAGATCGCAATCGTGCTGACGGCGACGCTCGCTTCGATCGGCGCGCCGGGCATTCCCAGCGGCGGGATCGTGCTGCTGGTGGCCGTGCTGCAATCGGCGAACATCCCGATCGAGGGGATCGGCCTCGTGCTCGCGGTTGACCGGTTGCTGGATATGGCGAGGACGGTCGTGAATGTGTCCGGAGACGCGATGACGGCGGCGATTGTGGGCGGGAGAGAAGCCGAACCGCCGCCCGGCGCATCGCCCCCGCCGCCACCTGCTGCTGCCTGATCTTTGTTCTACAACTTCCAGTCCCGCAGGATCCGCTGCGTCTCATCACGGTGCTCGGTCTCATCGCGCACCATGTCCTCAAGCTGAACCTGCAGGCCCTTCTCCCCCAGAGCCTCTGCTTCCGCCGCACGCTTCGTGTAGCGCTTCACCGCATCGGTCTCGGCTTCGAGGATCGCCTCGAGCATCTGCTTGTTGTTCCTGGCCTTGGCAACGGGCTTGGGAGTCGTCGTGGGCTCGCCGCCCATCGCGACGATCTTCGTCGCGAGGAACTGCGCGTGCGCGGTCTCTTCGGGCACTTCGGCGAGCATCCACTTGCTCAGCTCGGGGCGGTACGGTCCGCTGACCTTCGCGGCATACGTCAGATACTGAATAACCGCGCTGAGCTCGTAGGCGAGGTCCTCGTTGAGTGCATCGAGCAGAGACGATCGGGGCTTGGCTTTGGACATGGTTCGGACTCCTTCTCAAGCGTGATGGTTATCACTTCCAACGCGGCACGCGGGATCATCAACGGGTCGCGAGGAGGGAATGGTGCTGCCGCGTCATCACCTGAATCTCGTGCTGGCCGTCAACGGTCGCGGCAAAGCCCCAGCCCCCGCCCCCATCGTTGGTCTTGATGAGCAGGGTGCTGGCGCCCTCGGGCAGATCGATCGAGACCTCCGAGGTCAACGCCTCGGGGGCGTTCTGGTCATTGAGCGAGAAGACCTTCACGCCGTTGAGCCACGCCTCGATGCGGTCGCCGGAATCGAGGTGCAGCGTGGCCCGCTGCGGGCGAGCAGAGTTGAGGATCGCGGCGGCGTAGGCGACGCCCTTCTGGCCGGGGAACGACCGGCGGAGGTCAACGGGCCACCGTTCGCCGCTTTGCGCGATCGGCCATGACTCAAGATCCGCGGGCTGCAACGAGGTCTTCTCGGGGTCAAACACGTGCTCATCGATGGCCTTGCGCCAATCCCACGGAAAGGGGCCGCGGACGACGAAGGGGGCAAGTGGCGTCATCCGCGTCTCGGCCAGCGCCTCGTGGACGATTGCTTCACCGCCGATGCGGAATGTGAACCTCGCGATGCGCGAGCAGCGGAGACCGATCGGAGGATCGACGATGGGCGCTGAGGGGAGCGGAATGCTGGCGGCGAGCCCGGGCCCGAGGCGCAGCTCGTGGTCGCCCAACACCCGCTGCGAAACCGGGGCATCGGCGGGGCCGAGACGCTCGATGAGCTGTGCGTGCAGCGTTCCCCCCTCGATCGATCCGTAGGGATCGCAGATGCGGATGGAATCGGGGCGGGCGTGCTCCGACACACCGATGCCGCCGGCGGCGGTCGTCTCGGGCCATGCGCCGATGCCGCTTTTCGCGGCGAGATGCCCCGCGCCGGAGTCGGGTAGCGCGTTCGCGCTGCCGGGCGCAAGGGCCGCAGCGCGCAAGTCGCGACACTTCGCCGCATGCTGCGCGTGCTCGCGGGCGGATCGCGGCTCGATCCGCGCCTCGATGGTCATCTCGTTCGCGGCATGCATGGTTCCGGCATCGATGCGCCAGATGCCTGAGTGTTCATCGAACGCAGAAGCCCTGTCAGCGCCGTTCGCGGTGACGCCGTGGATCGAGTTCACACCTGCGAGTTCGACCGTGATCGCACGCTGGCTGATCGCACCGGGGAACGTTCCCGCTCCTGCGCCAACGGTCAGCGTAAGCCTTCCATTGTCCCCCCATTTCGCGCGAACCGGGGTTCGGCGACACTCGCCCCTTCGATAGCCCAGGGTATCGCCATCATCCTCGTACAGCTCTCGCGCGTGCTCGGTGCCGGGCTCGCCTGGGTAGAGCCGAATGACCACGCGATCGATCGGCTCGGTCGCAGGTCTGTGGGAGAACGAGCGCGTGAGGATCGGCACGCCCGCTTGGGCGAAGAGGGGCGTCTCATCAATGGTCGCAGCGACACATGCCTCGGCTCCCGGCTCGTATCGCTCGTGCGAGAACCAGTTGAACCATGCGGAGCCGGGCGGGAACCAGACGGCTGTCGCCGCGATGCACCGGTCGCCGACACCCGGGGAGGTGATGGGCGCAACGAGGAGGTCCTCGCCGATCGTGTACTGGCCGTGCACGCGATAGGCGCGATCCAGTTCCGGGTACCCAAGGTACATCGGCCGCAGGAGCGGAAGCGACTGGGCTTCACACTCGTGGGCCGCGGCGTCAATCACGGGCATGAGTGTCGATCGCAGCGCGAATGCCCGCTTCATCGCCGAGGCAAACGGCTCGGCATACGTCCACGGCCGCCGATCAAGCGCGGCGGTCCGGGCCGAGTGCAGCCGCATCGCCGCGGAGAGCGCGCCAAACCAACACCATCGCGCGGTGCACTCCTCGATCCGCGGCCCGAAATGCCCCCCGATATCGTGCGACCAGTAGAAGCAGCCGGCATTCCCCGCAGCGACCGTGAACGGAACCTGAAACGCCAGCATCTCCCAGCCCGTGTGGGCATCGCCGGAAAAATGGACCGGGTGCCGGTGATCCCCCGCGTGCACCCCTGCCCATCGCGAGAGCGAGATTCCCCGCCGTCCGGCGCGAGCCGAGTGCGCAAAGAAAAGCCTGTTGAGCCAGGCGAGATTACCGAGCCCGGGCACCGACGGGACAAAGCGGTCCTGCTGCCAGTCCAGCCACCAGAAATCGACCCCATGCTCGGACTCTTGTCCACCGCCCGATCGCCCGGCCTGCCCAATCGCAGCCTTGCCGACCGGAGGCGTCGGGGTCGTCATCGCGCTTCGCTGGGCATCGGTGGCGGCAAGCGTCCAGTGCTCCGGCGACCTGACAACGCTCTGGTCAGCACGCTCACCATGTTCGAGCGGCGCAAGCACTTCGTTGAACAGCGCGGCCATATACCCCCGGTTGCCGGCATCAAACGCGAGCCGTTCACCGGTATGCGCATCCGCGCCCTGTTCGCGCATGAACGCGTGATACCGATCCTCCTGCGGCCCGACACCATCTGCCGGGTGAAGGTTGAGCGCGATCTGGAGCCCCTGTCCGTGCATCCAGCTCAGCAACTCTTCCGCATCCGGGAGGAGTCCCCGATTCCACGACCACCCGGTCCATTGATCGCGCGCGGAGGCGGAATGCCAGTCCATATCCAGCACCATGATGTCGAGCGGGATGCCGTGCTGGTGATAGTCTGCGACGATCCCTCGAAACTCGGCGGAGGTGTGGGGCCAGTAGCGCGAGTACCACGAACCAAGGGCGGCGCGTCGCGGCACAGGCACCGGGCCGGCAAGCCGCGTGAATGCCCGCAGGGCCGCGGCATAGTCCAGTCCGTACGCAAACAGATACCAGTCGGTGCTCGCCTCGGGCACATCGCGCCAGGCCCGTGCGGCGACCCAGCCATCGACTAGCAGATGCCCGGCGGAGTCGTCCAGCACCTGCCAACCATCGCGAGACAGCAGACCCTCCCCAATCGGAATCGGGCCACGCACGCCGTCGAGCGTCTCCACCGTTCCGCCAAGGTTGTGTTCATTCCGGTCGCCCGGACGCCAGAACGCCAGCCGCCTCCCGCCCTCGCTCGGCATCGAGATCTGCGCTGACAGATTGGCCGCGCTCAGGGGCTGGCCGTCGGGCAGAAACCGCAGGAGCACACGCGAAGTCCGAACCTCCACCAGCGGCGAGCCCGCATCCGCCTCGGCGATTACCACGCGGCGCGGCAGGGGCCTGTTGGGCACCAGCAGCGACGGTTCATCCACAAACCGCTCGATGGGCGACCACTCGATCCGGATGCACTCATCGCACACAACTGTGAAACGGGCCATCGGCATTCCCGGACGTTACGCGCCCGGGCCCGTACGCGTTGCCGCGCGTGGTACCGGGCACCGGGTCCAGTTTGCCCAATGTCTCATGCAGACCGGGAATCCCCCCTGAAGACGGAGGAGTACCGTCCTTCGCCATCCGAAGCCGTACCTATCCTTGCGGCAGCGGCTCGGCGCGGCACATTTGAGCAACCCGCCGCCGCCGGGTCCGTTTCCGGACTCTCTCTCCCCGCGATGAAGCCCGACCGATTCGCCCGTCTGTCTCGAAGGAGCGTTCCCCCGCATGCAACGATCCACGCACACAATCGCGGCGGTCTTGATGGCCGCGGGACTCGCGGCATCCGCTCTCGGTCAGGACAGCGTGCCGTCCGCTCCGGGCGGCAACGATGCACTCTCTCCCTACGAGTCGTCTTCGCAGCGTGTGCGCTATGTCGTGGACGGAGCGTCAGCGCTGACATCGTGGGGCAACGGCATCTTGATTGCGCCCGTGCTCAAGGCTTCGCGCGAGTCCGACCCGCTCTTCCGAACGTTGATCCTGGGGTCCGGCGCCGCCAGCCCCTCGTATCTCGCCGACCAGTCGTTTGCTGCCCGGTCTTTCTCGGTCTGGAGCACGCCGGGCGCGGGGGTGCACCCCACATCCAACGGCGGCGCGGGTACGGTCCAGGTGACCCGCTTCGATGCGCAACTCGGCATCGCCGCTTCAGAGTTCGGCATGTCCGCAAGCAGCATCCTGGGAGCAACGATCGGTCTTGACATGGACAATCCGTCTCGTCTGTACGTCGAGCGGGTTGTCGCGATGGTCAGCCGCGCCGGCGCGGGCGGAGCCGAGACCGCCACCCTGTCGCTCGGTGCGACCGATGCCGCGGGCAACATCGCCGTTCGTGCGGACGACTTCAACACCAACCCCGCCACCGCTACACGCGTGCTCGGCGAGAACCTCCTCCGCATCAACACCGCGGCCCGGTCGCCGAACCTGAACAGCCTCGCCGCGTTCGGCGGCGCCAACTTCGCCTCCGACTCCACCGCGACGGCGTATGTCGTCAGCAATGAATCGGTGCCCACCAACACACCCACCATGGTGGGCCAGCCCGGTTCCTCCCCCTTCGTGCTCGGCCTGGATTTCTCCCAGCGCTTCCGCGCCGGCTCGACCACCGGGAATTTGTCCACCACCACCGCGCACCTTGCGCCGGGCATCGCCGGCCACCGCGGGAATCCCACGTTTTCTCCGTTCGCATCCGCTCCGGGCGGCATCGGCTCCGTCGCCAGCCTTGCGCGCCCGAGCACTCCTGGGGCAAAGACCAGCGCGATCAACGTGTTCGATCTTCTCCCCGGCACACCGCCGACCGTCGATGCCGCATCACGCAGGGCGTTTGTCCTCCCCTCGCCGGTCACTTCTCCCGCGTTCGCGGCGAACGCGAGCGGAGATGCCGAGGCCAGGCAGTACTTCTCACAGGCTTCGTTCCGGGGCGGAAACGGCCAGGTCGGGCTTGGTCTGAATGACGGCGGCGACACAGTCGCGGCGATGGTCGTGACTGACCCGACCGCGGGGGATGTTCTCGTCACCGTGACCGATTCACTGCCCGGCGGCGCGTGGACGGTCGCCGCGTATCCGGGTCAGCCTGTGCTCAACGGTCCGGCCGGCACGAGCATCGGACAGCTCACCTCGCCCATGGTGATCAGCGCACCGGCGGTGGATGTGCTCGGAAATGTGTACTTCGTCGCGCGGTGGCAGCCGATGCCCCCGCAGGTCGAAACCGGCGTCTTCAAGTCCGTTCCTGATGGCCCCGCCGGGCATCGGCTTGAACTTCTGCTGACCACCGGCCAGCAGATCGCCGGACCCAACTCCGGCCGCACCTACACCATCTCGCAGCTCGCGCTGCAGGATGGGGACTCAATCGCATCCGGAGCGTTGCACAGCCAGCAGATCATCCAGCAGCAACTCCCCGGCCGCGCCACCACCGACCCCGAGAGCATCAACGCCTTCGGCGGGCTCGCGGTCAACGCCGTGCTGACGTACGACAACGCGGGCACGGACGAGAGCTACGACGCCGTGCTGCTGCTGCTCCCCGCGGAAGACGGCAACTCCTGCGCGGCGGACTTCGACAACAACGGCTCGGTCCAGGTGCCGGACATCTTCGCCTTCCTCGCCGCGTGGTTCGCGCAGGCGCCCGCCGCCGATTTCGACAACAACGGCTCGGTGCAGGTGCCGGACATCTTCGCCTTCCTCGCCGCGTGGTTCGCGGGCTGCTGAGTCCTGCTGTCGAGCTGCAGGCGGCTCACCTCGCCCTCGTCCGCGACTTCACGGCTGCTCCTGGCCCGGCGTGAAGGGCATGTCGAAGCCCTTCTGGTTGATCACATCCTCCGAGCCCAGTCTGCCATCCGGGCCATAGAACCCGATCATGCGGACGCCTTCTCGCCCGCGCATGAGCATGTCCGAGCCCACGATCAGCACATCCGGGAAGCCGACACCGGATGTGAAGAACGGCATGCGGTCCAGACCGCGCATCGCCTGTGCCGACGTGGCGCCGATGACCCCGACGAGCGGGCCGCCCTCTCCCGCGCCGCGGCGCCGACAGGCAAAGAGCACTCCGGCATACTCCTCTTCCAGTCGCCGATCGCCGACGACGGCGAGCATGCTCTGCACCGAGACCGGAGCGTCATCGGGGACCAGCTTGCTCCAGACGGAGTTTGTGTCTGCATTCCCATAGAGAATCACGTTGCGGTCGCGATTCTCCGGGGCGTCGGGGTCAAAGTCGTCATCCGCAACGATGTCGCACGAGCCATTGCCGCGATACCACCAGGTCTCCGCATCGAAGCGGGCCTTGGAGAGCGAATGGATGTTCTCTTCCGCGCTCCCCCGGGTCGCATACACCAGGACAAAGCGGTTATCGAAGGCCCGTTTGAACGGCCCTGCGATCGGGACGGGCGCGCTGCGCGACGATGCGTTCTTCCACTCCTCGCCATCGCGAACCAGTCGGACGAATCCGTCCCGCCCGGGCTGCACACCTTCGAGAGTCGTACCGTCAATCTCGACCGCCACATCACCCGTCAGACCCATCACGCTTGCATCAAAGGCCACGACCGCGGCGTTCTGCGAGGTGATGCTCACGCGGCCCGCGCTGCGGTCCAACGTCGCCGTCACGCTCGTGGGCACCAGCCGCGCCAGTTGGGCCTCTACTCGGAGCCAGTGCAGCCGATCCGATACGCCCGGGTCGGCTGTCACAAACGTCACGCTGCTCACCTCCGACGGAGCAGGGATCGTGCGGCGACGGAACATCTCGAAGATCCCCGGCCAATCCACGCACTCATTCCCCCACCAGTGCCCCGCCCCCGGCTGCTCGTGATACTCAAGGTCCGGATGCCCGGCCTTGGTCAGCAAATCGTTCATCATTCGTGCCTGCGACACCGGCACGTTGTCATCCTTGTCCCCGTGCAGGATGTACACCCCCAGGCCCTTGTAGTTCTCCACGAGAGCAAGCGTGTCGCTGGTGCGGGTGCCGCGGTGCACCATCCCGATCAGCGATGTCGGCGGGAATGTCTCCCAAGGCGCCTTCCCGCCGCGCTCCGTGTAGGTCCAGAACGTCGGCCACCCCGCGCTCGGCGCGATCGCGGCGAACCTCCCGGGGAAGAGACCCCCGATCTGCCAGACGCCGTGCCCGCCCATCGAGTGCCCGGTGAGGTACACCCGGCGCGGATTGTGCGGGAATCGCTTCGCCGCATCCTCCAGAACCTCGAGCGCATCGATCCGACCCCAGTCTTCCCAGTCAAAGCCGTACGGCCGGCGATTGGTGGGCGCAACGATGTGGAAGTCTTCCTTGGGGGCATACGCATCCGCCTGGCTCGTGGCCTCCACACTCGCGCCGTGGAGCGTCAGCACAAGCCCCGTCTTGTCAACATCGGTGCCCGTTGCGCGTCGGGCCGCATAGTACTGAAGCGATCCGTCGATCCTGCTGAAGAACGTGTACTTGAATGTCTCCCCCGACTCAGGGTTGCGCACGCGGATACGCACCGGCGTCGATGCGACGACCTCCGGCGTTCCCGTGCCCGCACGAACGACCTGCAGATTCAACTCCCGCTCTCCCGCCTCACCCCACTCTCGCTCCGTGGAGAAGACAATCTTCCGGATCCCCAGCGGCGGAATCGTCGGAACATTGATCGCCCGCGCATCGTCGCCCTCCACCACGGCGCGAAGCCCCGAGAGCGGCTCACGTGTGGCGTTGAGCAGCACCACCGAGCCGTGCCAGAACGAACGCGTCCCCGCGGCGACATCCCCCAGCGTCATGTCACCGGTGTTCAGCGCGACACCGGATGCGGGTGCCTCGACCAGCTTCGCCTTCACCCGCCCGCGTGCCCCGCGGAAGTGGAACATGTTCATGCCGTTGCGCACCAGAACCGGCACCCGGACATACCCGGTCTCATAGGGATCGCCCACGCGCGCCAACCCGTTGACATAGACCATCGAGTGGCCGGTCGCCTCCAGAATCATGACGCGGGCGCTCGTCGACTCGAATCGCCAGAACGCATACCCGCCGCGCAACGCATCGCTTGCGACCCAGCCATCCTCGCTCGCCGACGCGTCGAACCACTCGGTATCGGTATCCGGGCCATTGGTCACGCGGTCCCCCGCCGAGGGCATGTAGTCCGCGGTCCCCACGTGGATGAGCGCGGCCTCGTGGTGATCCTCGCGCAGCCACGCCCTCCCCCCGGTGGCGACGTTCTGCAGAAGCACGACATCCCTCATCACGATCTCGGCTGGCTCGACCCCCTGCTGCTGGGCACCCTCCGCGGTCAGAACGACCGCACAGAAAGCCAATAGGCCGATACTCGCCGCGAACCAACGTGCACATCGGATCATGTTCAAAGCTCCTGGACCATCCTCGCGCTCAACGCCGTCCGCGACCTACTTCGAAGCGGCCTCATCCACGATTCGTTCCATCACATTGTCGCCCTCCCGCCACCACCGCTTGACAAACTTGCCGTTGACATAGACACACGGAATCTGCCCGACGGCAAGCGCTGCCGCCGCGTTCAGGTCCGTGGCGATCGCGCTCTGCACCTCAGCCCGCGCCATCGCCGACACGAGCGCATCCGGGTCGAGCCCGATCGCCGCCGCGCCACGCCGGACCGCTTCGGGGCCGAACCCCTTCTGGTTCGACATGAGCCAGGCGTGCATCTGCCAGTACGCGCTCTCCCCTCCAAGCTCAAACGCCGCCTCCGCGGCTCTCGCAGCAAGACAGCCATGCTCGAAGAACGTTCGCGGCAGCCGCGTGTTGCACGACTTGTCACCGGGGTAATGACGGAAGACGTATCGGATCGGCATCCCCCCTTCGCTCGCCGGCTTCGTCGCCCACGCGCGAAGCTGAGCATCGACCTTCGCGGTGTTGGACTCCAGGAAGTCCCCGAACACCACAACCTCCACCACCGCGCCCTCGCCCGCAAGCTCCCGCCGCGGCGTGCCCGCCACGTTTGCGCGGACGGCTTCATCCCGCCAGTCGGCGATGAACTTCTCGCGGGCAAGCACGGGGCGATCCCCCACGCTTGTCGCCGCGGGCGCGCCGGAGTTCAGCACCGCCTCCACCGTCCGCTCCAGCGCACGCGGGGCCTCCCAGCCCTTGAGCTCAATCCCGTTGATGAACACCATCGGCGTGCCGGAGATTCCCAGCGCCTGTGCCTCATCGATGTCCTGCTGCACCGGCCGCAGCGTCCCCTCGCCCATCATGACGGCCGTGAACACTTTCGGGTCGTAGCCGAGCTGCGCGAGCCCATCGTTCAGTTCCTGGTCCGTGAATCCGCCGCCGCGATCAAACAGCCACTTGTGCATCTGCCAGAAGCCGTCGCTCCCCTTGAGCATCGCCGCCGTCTCCGCCGCTCGTGCGGCCCAGCACGCGTTCGCGTGCAGCGTCTGGCCGTTCAGATACTTGTTGCACGCCGATGCCCACGGGTAGTGCTTGTGCGAGACCGATACCGCCTCCGGATACTTCGCCCGCAGCGCGCGTGCCTCGTTCTCAATCCTCTTGCACTGGTGGCACTGATAATCGGAGAAGATCACGATTCGCGCCCGGGCCTGCTCAGGGCCTTCCCGATAGCGCCCCGTGAACCCCTGCGGCCCAAAGCTCCATGTCTCAGAAGCCGTCGCGGGTTGGTTCCTCGCCGCCGCGGCCTGCTCCAGCAGCGCGCTCTCGGCCTCCGCCCGGGCCGCCTCCGATGCCGCCGCCTCGCGCGAGACCTTCGCGCCCTCAAAGTACCCCAGCGCGCCGCTCGCGACAGCGAACACAACCGCCCCGGCATACACCGGGAAGGACAACACGCCCGTTCGGGCGGGCCGAGATTCGCGAGATCGCACGCGTGCCAACATGATGCCGGTCTCCATGAAAACAAGCAGCCCGAAGTTGGCCGCGTGACTGAAGAGACAGTACTTGCACGGGTCCTTGCCGGCGATAAGCGTCATCGCGATCGCCGCGAGATACGCGACCGAGACCGCGATCCCCACCCACACCGCCAGACGCACCGCACCGCCCACCCTCCGGGCCGCCAGCAGCCAGATCGCAAGCATCGCCGCGAAGAACGTGAACCCCAGAAACGAGGCAGGCCACGCTGGCACGCTCAGCATCTCGCCAATCCCCGACGGGAGCGGCACCTTCCCCATCGGATGGCTCTCAATCGATGCGCACCCACTCTCGGGGCCGCACCCCGGCAGGGACTTCCCGGAAAAGTGCTGCCACACCAACGCCCCCGACGCCCCCACTGCTCCCGCGAGCGAGACCGCCCCTCCGATCCATGCCCAGACCGGCAACGGAGCCGCGCCAAGGGCCAGCTCGCGCTCCGCCCGGCCGCGCGTCCTGGGCTGAGGGCGTGCTGCTGCCACGCTTTTCGGTGGACGTTGGGCCAACTCGGGCTCTCCGTTAGGGCCGCGGACGTCGCGGCGACGATTGTACCGGCGAGGCAAGGCGCGGATGGACCCCGCCCCAGCATTCCTACCCTTCCCAACCCCAGGGCGGGTAGCTCAGTTGGCTAGAGCATTCGCTTTACATGCGAAGGGTCCCGGGTTCGAGTCCCGGCCTGCCCATTTTCGACCCACTCCGATGAACCTGCTCGACGCCCTTTACCTTCCCGCAGCCGTCGCGACCGCGCCGTGGTGGGCACGCAAGGCTCGCGGCGGATGGAACGAGCGATTCGGCAGGATCGATGAGCTTCCTCCGGCTCCGGCGGGTCGAAAGCGCATCCTGCTGCACGCCGTATCTGTCGGCGAGGTCAACACGCTGCGAAGCCTCGTCCCGCTGCTTGCCGAGCACGCCGATGTCGTGGTCAGCGTCACCACCGACACCGGTCTTGCCCGCGCACGGGCGCTGTTCGACGCCGACCAAGCCGCACTCGGAAGTCCACCCCCCGCGACCGTCGTGCGCTACCCGCTGGACTTCTCCCCTGCCGTCAAGCGATTTCTGGATGCCGTCAAGCCCGATGCCATTGGGCTCATCGAGCTCGAGTTGTGGCCGAACTTCGTTGCCGAGTGTGGCCGCCGCGGTGTTCCAGTGTGCGTCATCAACGGCCGCCTTTCCGCGCGCTCGTTTCGAGGCTATCACCGGTTCCGCTCGTTCTTTGCCCGCACATTCAGCGCGATCGAGTTCGCGGCGGTGCAGGATGCCGCATACGCCGAACGCTTCGAGGCGATGGGCGTGCGTGCGGATCACATCCGCATCACCGGTTCCATGAAGTGGGATTCGGTCAGCCTCGTTGCCCACGTTCCCGGTGCTGAAGAACTCGCAGACAATCTCGGCATCGACCGCTCGCGCCCGCTCATCGTCGGGGGTTCAACAGGCCCGCTCCCCGAACCGTCCGCACACGCCCTCTATCACGCCAACAAGGGTCGTTTCGTCACTCTCTCGGCGCGCGAGGCAGCAAAGCTCGGCGAAGAAGGCTTGCTGCACGCGGCCTGTCCTGAGGGCTCGCAGCTCCTCTGCGCCCCACGCAAGCCCGAACGCTTCGACGAGGCCTTCGCCGCGCTCGGAGGCGAAGCCCGCTGCATCCGCCGAAGCGTCACAAAGAACGCCCCCGTTCCACCCGCCGCTCATCAACACGACCGCTTCCTGCTCGACACCATCGGCGAGCTCCGCGCGGCCTACTCGCTCGCCGATATCGCCATCGTCGGCCGCTCCTTCGGCGACCTTCACGGCTCCGACCCCATTGAGCCCATCGCCCTCGGCAAACCCACGCTCATCGGTCCACGCTTTGGCGACTTCGACTCAATCGTGCAGACATTCCGCGCCGCCGGCGCGATCGAAGTGGTTGACGCCCCTGACCTTGCACGGACCCTCGCCGCGCTCCTGGCCGATCGGCCGCGCTGCGCCGCGATGGCCGAGGCCGGGCGACAGTGCGTCCGCAAAAACCAGGGTGCAACCGCGATTCACGCGCAGATGTTGCTCGAGCTGGTCGGAACGCCCGAATAATCTCCGTCCTGCAACACGCCGCGTCAGGAACGGCCGCCCCAGAACCGCTTCCCCACACCAAACTGCATCCGCGAGGCACGCGCGGGCGTATACACCACCAGAACACATCGCGGTGGATGGGAGTCCTGAAGCCGCGAAACGAACCTCTTCTCCAGCTCCGAATCCCCCGCCCTACGGACCGGGTTGAGGATTCGGAGCTTTGCTTTTGACTCACACCGCGCTGGGGTGCCAGATCGTCTTCATCTCGACCACTGGTTCGATCCACCACGGCGATTCGCATTCGCCGGCATCGAGCCAGTCCACGTCCCCGCTCGAGGCCTTGGTGCCCCGCTGCTTCGGTGCCTTCTTGTCCATCACCTTGACGCGCTTGACGTTCTCCGCCGCGCCCTCGCGCAGCGTCCGAGCATGCTCTGCGGACACCCCCGCCGCGAGCACCGCATCGATGTCCCGATGCCCGGCAATCACCGGCACCAGTTCATCGCGCATCCCCGTCAGCAGATTCAGCACGCCACCCGGCAGGTCGCTCGTCGCGAAGACCTCGGCCAGCACCGCCGCGGCGATCGGGTGCCGCTCGCTCGCCACCGCCACCACCGCGTTCCCTGCGCACATCGCCGGCGCACACAAGCTTACCAGCCCCAGCAGCCCCGGCTCATCGGGCGCGACGACCGCTACGACACCCGTCGCCTCCGGCACCGTGAAGTTGTAGTAGGGCCCCGCCACCGCGTTGTTGCACCCCAGCACCTGGGCATACTTGTCCGCCCACCCGGCAAACGCGACCAACCGGTCGATCGTCGCCTCCACCTCACGTTTGGCCGCGGCGGGCTTTTCGCCGCCAACGGCGAGCGCGGCCGCCAGTTCCTCGCGCTTGCCCTCCATCATCTCCGCCATGCGGTACAGGATCTGCCCGCGCAGGTACGCCGTGGCGTTCTTCCAACCCGGCAACGCCTTCCGCGCCGCAGTCACCGCATCGCGCAGGTCCTTGCGCGACGCATGGCACACGTGCGCTGCTACCCGCCCGCGCGAGTCGGACACGGCGATCGTCCGCCCGCTCTCGGAGCGCGGGAACTTGCCGTCGATGAACAACTTGTAGGTCTTGGTTACTTCGAGTCGGTTGGTCATGGAAGCTCTTTCAACACGGGCAACTTCAACACGGAGGCGCACAGAGGCGCACGGAGGGAAGAAGGGATTCGAATCAAAGCACTCGACGGACAATCCCATCCTTGAGGTGCTGCACATTGAAGTTCAAGAGCAGGCCAACTCGGCAACCGAGCAGCCGCATGTGGGTGAACAGTTGCGATTCGTGTACTGGAAGAACTTTCTCCAGCGTCTTCAACTCGACAATCACCACGCCTTCAACCATCAGATCAAGGCGAAAACCGCAGTCCAGTTGCTGGCCTTTGTAGACTACGGGAACTGGCAACTGTCTCTTGACTGATAGCCCGCGCTCACCGAGTTCGTAAGCCAAACAGGTTTCATAGACATTCTCAAGCAGACCTGGGCCGAGCTGCGTGTGAACCTCCATCGCAGCGTTCAGGATCTGCGAGGTCAATTCTTTATGAATCAACTCTCCCATGCCTTCACTCCGTGCGCCCCCGTGCGCCTCCGTGTTTCCCTCCCTCTTTCGCCTACAGATCCACATACCCCCTCAACCCCTGCATCCCCCCCTCCCTTCCAAACCCGCTCTCCTTGAACCCACCGAACGGGCTCGCCGCATCAAACTTGTTGTACGTGTTCAGCCACACCACACCCGCTTCGAGTTTGCGGGCGACCTCGAAGATCTTCGACCCCTTGTCCGTCCACACGCCCGCGGCCAGTCCGTACGGCGAGTTGTTCGCCCGCATGATCGCCTCCTCCGGCGTGCGGAAGCTCATCACCGCCAGCACCGGCCCGAAGATCTCCTCCCGCGCGATCGTGTGCGACGGCTGCACACCTTTGAAGAAACACGGACGGCACCAGAAGCCGCGCTCCGGCAACCCGGCCCGCGATGCCAACTCGCTGCCTTCATTTGCTGATCTGCTGCTCTGCTGATTTGCTGCTCTCGCCGTCCCCGGCACGCACAGTTCCGCCCCCTCTTCCTCACCCTGCTGCAAATACCCCTCGATCTTCTCCAGCTGCGCACGCGAGTTGATCGCCCCCAGGTCCGTGTTCTTGTCCATCGGGTCGCCGACCCGCAGGCTCGCCAGCCGGATCGCCAGCTTTGCCGTCACCTCATCGAGCACGCTCTCCTGCACGAACAGCCGCGACCCCGCGCAGCACACGTGCCCCTGGTTGAAATAGATCCCCTGCACGATCCCCTCGACCGCCTGGTCGATGCTCGCATCCGCGAAGATGATGTTCGCCGACTTCCCGCCGAGTTCGAGCGTCAGCCGCTTGCTCGTCCCCGAGATCGCCGACGCGATCCTCTTCCCCACCTCCGTCGAGCCCGTGAACGCGACCTTGTCGATCCCGGGGTGATTCACAAGCGCTGCCCCCGTCCGCCCGTCGCCCGTCACGATGTTCACCACGCCAGGCGGCAGACCCACCTCATCACAGATCTCCGCAAGCCGCAGCGCGGTCAGCGATGTCGTCTCCGCGGGCTTGAGCACCACCGTGTTCCCGCACGCAAGCGCCGGCGCGATCTTCCACGCCGCCATCAGCAGCGGGAAGTTCCAAGGAATGATCTGCCCGCACACACCCACCGGCCGCGGCGTGCGCCCTGCGAACGCATACTCCAGCTTGTCCGCCCACCCCGCGTGATAGAAAAAGTGCTGCGCCGCCAGCGGCACATCAACATCCCGCGACTCGCGGATCGGCTTCCCCCCGTTCATCGTCTCGAGGATCGCCAGTTCCCGCGCACGCTCCTGGATCCGCCGCGCGATCCGGAACAGAAACTTCCCCCGCTCCTTCCCCGGCATCGCCCCCCACTTCGCCTGCGCCTTCCGCGCTGCGCTCACCGCGGCATCCACCTCCGCCTCCCCCGCCTGCGTGATCCGCGACAGCACCCGCTCCGTCGCCGGGTTGAACGTCTCAAACCTCCCCCCGCCGCCCCCACTCCCCCCCGCCTTCCTGCCCTTCGGCTCGATCCACTTCCCATCAATGAACAGACCATACCGCTCCGCGATCGACACCTTCACCGTCTCGGGCGCGGCGGCATATTCCCACGCAGCGCCGAACTCCAGCGCAGGCTTCAGGCCCTCGCGGCCCTTGATGTGCACGATCGCCCCCGCGCTCTCACCGTTCTCCGGCGCGCATCCGTCAACAGTCTTGCCGACCACCGTCCCGCTCTGGCTGGTATTCATGCTACAAGCGTATCGACCCAGTCCCATGCCCGTGGTCAGTGCCGATCTCACCTCGTCCCAGGACCCAGGACTCAGGACTCAGGACTCAGGACTCAGGACTCAGGAC
>JAEYUO010000050.1 GCA_023432465.1 Planctomycetota bacterium
GGTTAAAGAGGGGCAGGGCGGGCGAGAGGGTGGCCACGGATGGGCACGGATGAGGAGGAGCTCAACGCGAAGGTCACGACGGGCGCGAAGAGTGAGGGGTAAGGGGGTGAGGATCGCGCCGGGGAGCCACGCGCATGCGGTGCGTCGTTGTGGGGTGCGGCGGGCTCAGGTAGACTTGGAGGAATGGGCCGCGAGGAGCTGGATAGAACGGGGGATCAAGAGCACGGGCCCCGCTTCGAAGACTCGGCGGGACCCGTGGCACGTCGGACAGGGAGAAGCGGACTGACCGTGCCACCCGCCGCTCGATCAATGTGCACCCCCTACCCCATGCGTTGGGCGGCCGACCCTCACTCCGATACCGTGGTGAACTAACTATGTTTATACGAACATGTTGCATATTGTTGACTATGACGATGCTGTGTGGACTCGGCAACAAGCAGCCCACGTCTACGGCACAGCCGGCGCCATCCGAAAGTCCGCCGCTCAACCTTCGATCTGTCCGGCCTGATTCGACTTTCATCTTTCGCGGCGATCCTCTCGCCCAAACGCGGCGACATTGGCCGATCGGGTCGACGATCTCGATGCGGCTGTTTGCGCCATCGCCGCAAAACATTCCTGCGGCCTCACTTTGCCAACTTAGAGTGATTCCGGACCATGACGCCCTAAGGCCTGCTATGAAGGCATGTAATGCGTTTCGTGGTGCACCTGATGTGGATCTTCAGTGGACAGATGATGTTGTTGAAATCGGGATGTTGCCAATCGGAAAGCATAAGATCCAGTTCGACGTTTCGCTTGTCGCGCAGAGGCTCAACGCAAATGGTGAGGAAGGTGCTGTTGAAGTCGTTTGGCGCACAGCATGGGTGCATGAGTTCGAAGTCGCAGGGGAGGCTGTGGACGTGATGCGATGCGCCCTCGGACCCAAGGACTCACAAGAACTGGAAGATCAACTGTCAGTTGGAGTTGTGATCGAGGGGGAACGAGCTCGATTTTTCGCAAGCATGGGACCTGACCAAACTAAATTCAAGGGTGCGACCGTCGCGCTGCGTGTTGAGTTTCGACGTGGCGACAAGAAGATCGGAGATAGCCGGATCTGGTTTTCGCCGGCACCAAATGGCATCCCCTACAACTTCTCGCCAGCAAAGATCGACGGCGAGGCGGGAAAGGCTGAGACATGGAGTTTAACCGACATCTCAATTGTGCTCACTGGCGACAGGGAGTGGGCGCTCCGCGACTACGAGTCTATACAATGTTGGGAAGGAACGATGTTGTTATGTCAAGACAGGTTTAGGGTTGTCCGACGCTGAGACTGGCCATCGGCCGGTGGCATGACAACGCGTGAACTACTCAGCGACAGCGAGTCCTCTTCTCTAGGACGTACCGAAACATCGACGAGTTCAACCGGTCGACGCGGAGCACGGGGGGAGCGGCGCGTTCTACGATGTCGCGATCAGCTACGACGAGTCCTGCAACATCACGGCAGGCGGCATGGCCGATGAAACTCGCCGGTCGTGATGTGGCGTGGCAAGCGAGAGAGTGGCCAGGGGCACGGATGTCGCGGATGCGTTCGAGGAGCTGCTCGAAGTAGTCGCGCTGGCCGGGGCCGGGCGGGTTCTTGAGCCGCTCATCGTCCATGGTGAAGCCCTTCACCAGAAACTCGGAGAGGCGGGCGGTTGCCCACTGGCGGAACTGTGTGCCGCGGTGGCTCCGGACGCGGTATCCGACGGCGATGATGGCGGGGAGAGAGTAGTGCTCGATTTCGCGGGCGACCTGGCGGGTGCCTTCGGTTCGAACTATTCGATATTGTCGAATAGTTGCCGCGGGGTCGAGTTCTCCCTCAGCGTAAAGCTCGCTCAAATGGTGGTTTACCGTGTTAACCCCGATCTGGAACAGCTCGGCCATGAGTGCCTGCGAGAGCCACAGGGTTTCGCCCTCGAAGCGGCATTCGATGCGGGTCCGGCCATCCTCGGTCTGGTAGAGGATGATGCCGGGGTTTGATGGATCGGGAGCGGGGTCAGGCATGCTGGGAATAGGTTACCAGTTCCGGCAGCGTGGATGCCGGGGTGGCGAATGGCCAGCGTGGCAGAAGAGTGCCCCCTCAGTCTCGCTTCGCTCGACAGCTCCCCCGGCGGGGACGGGGGAGCGGGCACCGAGGTCGCCGGGCCGATCTCGGTGGTACAAACATGATCACATCCGCTCCACGGACTTGATGCCGAGGATGGAGAGGCCATCGGCCATCACACGATCCGTCAGCGCGCAGAGGCGCAGGCGGCTGTCGCGCAGGGATTCGGTCTCGGCGGTGAGGACCTGGCAGTTGGTGACAAAGGTGCTGAAGGTCTGCGCGAGGTCGAAGAGGAACTGGCAGAGGCGGTGTGGTTCGAGGGCCTCGGTGACGCCGCGGATCGCGTTGGGGTAGCGCAGGAGCGCGAGGGCGAGTTGGCGCTCTTCGGGAGTGTTGAGGTTGAAGGCCGCGCCGCCGCCATTGTTCCCTGCCGCGGCAGAGACAACTGGTGCACCGAAGCGTTCGATCGCCTTGCGGAAGATGCTGCGGATTCGGACGAGGGCGTACAGGAGGTAGGGGCCGGTGTTGCCCTCGAAGGCGAGCATGCGGTCGAAGGAGAAGACGTAGTCCTTGGCACGGTCGTTGGAGAGATCGGTGTACTTGATCGCGGCCATGGCGACGGATTCGGAGACGTGTGCGGCTTCATCGCCGGTGAGGTCGGGGTTCTTCTCGCGGACGGCCGCGGCGGCGCGGGTGATGGCTTCGTCGAGCAGGTCGCTGAGCTTGACGTTCTCGCCGGAGCGGGTTTTGAAGGGCTTGTTGTCGGGGCCGAGGACCATGCCGAAGGCGGCGTGCTCGAGGCGCGAGGGTGTCGATGCGCCGGGTTTCGTGGCGAAGCCCGCGCGGGTTGCGCTGGCGAAGACCTGCTTGAAGTGGAGGCCCTGGCGTGCATCGACGCAGTAGATGACGCGGTCGGCGCCGAGCTTCTGCACGCGGCGACGGATCGCGGCCATGTCGGTGGTGGCGTAGAGGAAGCCGCCGCCGCCCTTTGGGGACTTGCGGATGATGGTGGGCTCTTCGATTCCTTCGTTGCGGATGATGAGCGCGCCCTCGGACTCTTCGGCGATGCCGCGGCGGACGAGCTCATCGACCATGGGCGCCAGTTCTTCGGCGTACGACGATTCGCCGGCGGAGTGCTCGGCGGTGACGTTGGCGCCGAGGCGCGCGCAGACGGCGAGGCACTCGGCCATGGTGACATCGGCGATGCGCTTCCAGACGGCGAAGGTCTCGGGCTCGTGGGACTGGAGAGCGACGAGGGTGGATTTGGCGCGGGCGAGGGATTCGTGTGCGCCGCTGGTTTGTTCTTCGAGTTCGGCGAGGGCCTTGGGGCCGAGGCCGAACTTCTTTGCGGCGGCGAGGCCGCGATCGTCCGCGGCGGCTTCGCGCTGGGCGTCCTTGTAGAGCTTCTCGATGGCGTCGAGGTTGAGGGCGGAGATGTTGTTGCCGGCGCGTTGGAGGTCGAGGAGGCGCGCGGTGACCATGGCGATGGGGAGGCCCCAGTCGCCGACGTGGTTCTGGCGGAGGACGCGGTTGCCGGTGCGCTCGAAGGTGCGGGCGAGTGCATCGCCGATGACGACGGCGCGGAGGTGGCCGACGTGCATTTGCTTGGCGAGATTGACGCCGCAGAGATCGACGACGACGGTGTGCGCAGGCGCGGCGGAGTCGGGGGGGTCGATGCCCAAGGCGGGGGTATCGAAGGTGGAGAGGAGGTTGGCGAGGGCATCGGGGCGGAGGGCGATGTTGATGAAGCCGGGTCCGGCGATGCTGGCGGGGGTGAAGGGGAGGGCGATGTCGTCGACCTTGACAGCGGCGATGATGGCCTGGGCGACGTCGCGCGGGGGCTTGCCGATGGCCTTGGCGAGGGACATGGCGGCGTTGCACTGGAAGTCGCCGAACTTGGGGTTCTGGGTGGACTTGATGAGCGGGTCCACTTCGCCGGCATCGGGGAATGCGGCGGCGATGGCGGCGGCGAAGCGGTCGTTGAGGAGTTGGATGGGATCGAAGGGCATGGGGCGGATGGTAGAGGGGAGGGCGGCGAGCGGGTGCGGGCAGCGCTCGACCTAGGCTCATGCGAGGCGAACAGGAGGTGCGCATGGCTGGGTTTGGCGAGATGACGGTCGGTGGGTTCCTGGAGCAGCTTGGCGCGAAGACGCCTGCGCCGGGCGGCGGGGCCGCGGCGTGCATGGCCGGTGCGACGGCCGCAGCGCTGGCGCAGATGGTGGTGGCGTATTCGCTGGGCAAGAAGAACTTGGCGGAACACGAAGGGCATCTGCAGCAAGCTTCGGTTGCGCTCGGGCGTGCGCGGCAGATGATGCTGAGATTGGCGGATGAAGATGCCGCGGCGTATGCGCTGGTGAATGAGTTGCAGAAGTTGCCGGAGGGTGATGCGCGGCGTGAGGCGGAGATGCCGGCGGCGGCGGAGGCTGCGGTTGCTGTGCCGCGGGCAGCGCTGGCGCTGTGTCTGGATCTGCTGCGGCTGGTGGAGAGCTTGTGCGGGAAGAGCAACAAGTTCCTGCGGTCAGATCTGGCGATCGCGGCGGTGCTGGGGGAGGCGGCGGCGAAGAGCGCGTGGTGGAACGTGAGCGTGAACCTGTCGCTGGTGGCGGATGAGGCGGAGCGCGGCCGGATCGCTGCGGAAGGGGAGCGGGCGTGTGCGAAGGCGGGGGAGATTCGGCGGTTGGTGGAGGGGGCGTGTGGGGGGTGAGGTGAGGGGGCAAGGGAGCGAGGGGGCAAGGGTGAGGTATGATTGCGTACTGGAGCGGCGCAAATGACGTTTGAACGAATCACAGTGCATCCTGACGTCATGGGCGGACGGCCGTGCATTCGCGGTCTGCGTTTTCCTGTATCGCGATTGCTGGGGATGTTGGGCGCGGGACAGAAGGAAGAGGAGATTCTCGCGAATCATCCGGACCTTCAGTCGGAGGACATCCGAGCGGCGATTGCGTATGCGGCGGCCGTCATGGATGAGCGGGTGATCCTGCTCAAGTCCGCATGAAGTTTCTTGTCGATCAACCAGTAAGCCCGCTGCTTGCGGCGTGGCTGCGAGCGGGCGGGCACGACGCGGTGCATGTGCGCGAGCGGGGGTTGTCGGCCGCGACAGACTCGTCGCTGGTTGCACTTGCGATTTCGGAAGAGCGGGTGCTCATTGCCGCCGACCTCGACTATCCGCGACTGATCGCTTTGAGCAACCTGGATCGGCCTGCGCTCATTCTGTTCCGAGCTGGGAACATCACCGACAATCAGATGCTGGCGTTGCTGCAGCGCGTGTTGCGCGAGGTTGAGTCGAGTCTGCTGGAGCGATCAATCTCGGTCGTCGATGAGTACTCGATCCGTGTGGCGTCGCTTCCTCTGAAGTCGCGGGATTGAGCAGCAAGGGGTCTGGGTTCGCGAGAACCGCCGAAGGGGATGGGGTGGCATTGAACCTACACTTGGCCGTGCCTGAAACTGAAGTGCCCCAGAACCTTCGGATCGCGATCCTGCTCGAGATGCTTGAGGAGGTCAGCCGCGCCACGGAGCCGGAGCAGGCGACGCAGGCGTTTGCCGCGCGGATCGGGAAGCTGCGGCCTGTGGATGGTCTGGTGTCGGTGTCGGTCCGGGGTCTTGCGCCCGGGGAGTACAAGCTGACCCGGCGCGGGCGGAGCGCAGAGCCGGGGGGAGTGATCAAGCATCGGGTGGTGGACCCGTGGAAGAACTGGGAGCGGCTCTCGACGCACACGGGCGGGTTTCTGGGTGAGTTGATCGCGGCGCAGGAGCCGCGACTGCTGACGAACCTGGAGCTGCGCAATGACCCGGTGATCGGCGAGGACTTTGGGGACATGGGATCATGTCTGGCGATCCCGCTGTTTGACGGCGGGAAGATTCTGAACTGGACGTTTCAGTTCAAGCGAGAACCGCAGGGGTTCACGGCCGCGGACTTGGAGCAGCAACTGCTGCAGGTGAACCTGTTTGGATCGATGACCAAGAATCTGGTGTCGATCGAGCAGATCAAGAAGCTCAATGAGCGGCTCAATGCGCAGTTTGAGGAGGTGGCAAGGGTGCAGCAGGCTCTGCTGCCCAAGGCCAATCCGCAGATCCCGGGGCTCGTGTTTGCGACGAGCTACCTGACCAGCGAGCAGGCGGGCGGGGATTACTATGACTTCTTCGAGCTTGCGGGGGGGAAGTGGGGGATCCTGATCGCGGATGTGGCGGGGCACGGGCCCGGCGCGGCGACGGTGATGGCGATGCTGCATGCGATCCTGCATGCGCATCCGGGGATCGGTGAGGGGCCGGCGGCGGTGCTTGAGTATGCGAACCGGCGGCTGTATGCGGCGCAGATGGAGCAGTCGTTCGTGACGGCGGTGTTCGCGGTGTATGACCCGGCGACGCGGGTGCTGAGCTATGCGCGGGCGGGGCATCCGCCGCCGCGGTTGAAGGACACGCGGACGGGGGAACTGAGTGTGCTGGATGGGGATGGGGGCGTGCCGCTGGGGATCCTGGAGGAAGAGCGGCTGGTGCAGCACGAGGTGAGGCTGGAGCCCGGGCAGACGGTGGTGCTGTACACGGACGGGATCACGGAGTCGTTTGATCCGGAGCGGAGGATGTTCGGGACGGAGGGGCTTGATGCCGCGTTGACGCGGTGCACGGGGGAGCCGGACTGTGTCGTGGACAGCGTGCACCGCGCGCTGTTTGAGCACACGGGGAGCCGGACGCGGGCGGATGATCAGACGCTGGTGGTGTTCAAGGTGGTGGAGGCGGGCACGGAGGCGGCACAGTGAGCAAGATCGCGGGCAGAGCGCCGGAGACGGAGTGGTTTGCGAAGCCCGATGCCGAGAGCGGGCGCGACGGCACGGGGCTGAGCTTCGGCTGCACGATGTGCGGGAACTGCTGCTCGGGGCCGGAGGGGTATGTGCTGGTGAGCGATGAGGAGATCGCGGGGCTGGCGCGGCGGCTGGGGATGTCGGCGGCGGAGTTCACCAAGCGGCACACGCACGTGACCAGCGAGGGGCGGTCGCTGAAAGAGAAGAAGAGCGAGAAGGGGCTGGACTGCGAGTTCCTGGATCGCGAGAAGTTCCCGGGCAAGGCGGTGTGCGGGGTGTATGAGGATCGGCCGCTGCAGTGCCGGACGTGGCCGTTCTGGCCGAGCGTGATCAAGAGCAAGCAGACATGGGAGCGGGCCAAGCGCGTGTGCCCGGGGATTGATCAGGGGAACAAGTACACGCTGGTGCAGATCCGTGTGCAGCGGGACGCGTGCGAGATCTAGGGGATGCCGGCATGCGCGGGGCGGAGGATGAACGAGGATTGGTGAAGGGGTGGCTGGAGGCGGTGTCGCGCGCGGAGGTTCGGGCGGAGCTTGAGGCTGTGTATGCGGCGGTGGCGGAGGCGATTGCGGAGCGCGGGCCGGCGTGCTGGGCATCGGGGCGGTGCTGCAACTTTGAGAAGACCGGGCACCTGCTGTATGTGACGGGGCTGGAGGCGGCGTACACGGTGTGGATGGGGCGGGAGCGCGAAGGGGGAGCGAAAGCAGAAACCCAGAGTGTGCGCTCAGGGCTCTCTTTGGAGGTCGTGCAGAATGGAAGCGGCGGCGGGGCGGGGGCGTGCCCGTTTCAGACGGGGAACCTGTGCGGGGTGCACGAGATCAAGCCGCTGGGGTGCAGGGTATATTTCTGCGATCGGTCAGCGCAGGGGTGGCAGCAGGAGTTGAGCGAACGGTTGCTGGGAGAGATCCGCGCCGTCCATGAGCGGCACGGGGTGGAGTACCGGTACGGGGAGTGGCGGGGGATGTTGGGGGCGATCTCGGATTTTGGATTTTGGATTGCGGATTGAAAGGCCGCACACGCGATCGAGTCGGACAACGGAGTCTCGCGCAGAGCCGCCGAGGCGCGGAAGAAACGTGGCCACGGATGAGCACAGATGGTCACGGATGGGAGGCGGCGGAAGAGGGGAGCAAGAGGGCGAGGGCGGAGGACAGTCCTGAGTGCTTGGTCCTGAGTCCTGAAGGGCGTGAGGGGCTTACTGGGCTGCGAGGTTGGATTTGACGAAGATGTAGCCGCCGGTGGTTGCGCCCCAGACCTGATTTCCGCTGTTGTCGAAGCCGCGATCCCAGGTGATCATGCCGTAGGGGCTGATGCTGGCTTCGCTGGTGGCGTAGGTTGCGCCTTGAAGGGTGCTTTCGCATCCGGTGCCGGTGGTGGTTCCGGTGTAGATCGCGCTGCACTGGTGCCAGGTGAGCGCGATGGAGCACCCGTTCTTGAGGGTGAGCAACTCGGGGGAAAGCCCGGCGAGCTTGGCGGGCTCCTGCCATGCGCCGGCAAACCGGAGCGCGGGCTCGGGGAGGGTGTAGACCTCGGAGGTGAAGGTGTTGCCCGAAGTCTGGGTGAGGCGGTAGATGCGCTGGCGGTAGGGCTTGTCGAGCGTGCTGGCGACGGCCTGCTCGACGTAGAGCCAGGTGCCGTCGGTGCGGTCCGGCCAGATCTGCACGGTTTCGAGCCGGATATCGCGGAAGTTCTTCGGGTCTTCGGCGGCCTGCTTGGCGCTCGAGAACGAGCCGACCATGTATTCGCGGAGCGTGGAGAGCCCGCCGACGGCGTTGGCATCGGCGGAAGAGGCGCAGCCGCCGGAAAGGAGGGCGACGAGCGCGAGGACGAGGGAGCACGCGAGGGTTTTCATGGAGGATTGTTGGAGGCAGGAAGTTCGCGGGCGAGTGCGCGGCCGCGGCCGGGTTTGGCTATGGTTGCCACGATGAACTTTGAACCACTCATGGATGCGCTGACGGACGTGCTGCTTTTGCTGGAGTTCAACGAGGATGTGATCCTCGATGACGATGCGGCGGTGGCGACGATGGAGCGGATCGCATCGACGCTGTCGGGATTGGATGCGGGGGAACGCGCGGCGTATGTCGCGTACCTGAAGCGGCGCGCCGCCAAGCCGGGTGAGGAAGAAGAGTTCCTGCTCGCGTTGCCGGAGACGCTGGGTCTTGGGGCGATGTAGCAGCGTGGGGAGAGTGGGGCGGCTCACCACGATGTGCTGATACGGGAGATCCCCCTGCGCAGGGCGCGGGAGATGCGCACGGAGAGGCCGTGGC
Source organism: Planctomycetota bacterium (assembly GCA_023432465.1). Taxonomy (GTDB): domain Bacteria; phylum Planctomycetota; class Phycisphaerae; order Phycisphaerales; family UBA1924; genus JAHBXL01. The sequence continues at coordinate 9,120 of JAEYUO010000050.1, forward strand.
GTGAGGCGGCTTCGGCGAGGCGGAGGCGCGTGGCATCATCGGGATCGGTCTCCCATTCCTGAGCGATGATGTGGGCGAACTGGGCGGGGTCGATCTGTGCGCCCGGTGTGCGGGGGGGGAGGCGGATCGCGCCGATGTTGGGGACGCCGCCGCAGCCGGTGAGTTTTTCGTACGGCCAGTGGTCGAAGAGGAGCTTGGCTCCGCGTTCGCCCCAGTGGACCTTCTCGCCGGTGCGGAGTTCATACTCGGCCGCGCGGGCGGGGAGATTGATGTCGTGGAGGATGACCCATGCGCCGGGGGCGAGGGCGGGGAGGAGGCCGAGCAGGTCGCCGACGGGGTAGGGGTGCTGGTGGCAGGCGTCGATGAAGACGAGGGGAAGGGGTCCGGCGGCGGCGGGGCCGAAGTCGCGGGCGATGTCTGCGGCGACACCGGGCGCGTGGAAGACTGCGCGGGAGGCGAGCTCGGGGGCCATGATGTTCACGGCGTAGCCGACGGGGATGGATGAATCCCAGTAGCAGTGGGAGAGCAGGTCGTAGGTCTGGACAGACCAGTCGCCCGCGCTGGCCTCGCGTCCGTGCGCGGCGGCCATGGCCTTGAGCAGGACGGCGGTGGAGACGCCGCTGGCGGTGCCGAGTTCGACCATGCGCTGGGGGCGCAGGCACTGGATCATGTCGAACAGGAACAGGGCATCATCGAGAAGGACCGCGCCGCGGGCATCATCCGGCGGGGAATACCAGGCGGTGAAGCGGGTGAGCGCATCGGGGTCGGCGGAGATGCCGAAGCGGTGGCGGAGGCGGTGGTGCGCGGGGAGATAGTCGGCAAGGGTGCGCTCGCGCTGCTCGCGATCGGGGATGCCGATGAGGGGGCTGGTCGCACCGACGGGGTTTGGAAGGGTTTCACTCACGGGCAGGGGGCATCATAGCGGAAACCGGCCGTTTGCCCCTACTCTTGGCCCGTGACAGCAGTTTCTGGGCATGTTGACGTGGGCACCGGGGGCGGTCCATCGGTGCGCGAGGGGATCGCCGAACTGCTGCCGCGACGGCCGGTGCGGGTGGAGGTGGATGGCGCGGCGGCGGTACGGGTCGTGCGGATCGCGGTGGTGGTTCCGTGCTTCAACCGGCGGCCGGATGCCGAGGCGGTGCTGGAGGACCTGGCGCGAGTGGAGCTGGAGGGCGATGGCCGGCGCGTGGAGATGCGCGTGTTGCTGGTGGACAACGCCTCGGATGAGCCGCTTTCGACGGTGACGGGGTCGTGGGCGGGGAAGAAGCCGGGGGAGGGTGGGGTTTGGCTGGAGCACCTGCGGTCGCCGACCAACAGCGGCGGGAGCGGGGGCTACAACCTCGGGATGGCGCGGGTGCTGTCGTGGTGGGAGCAGGGCGAGGGATGGGATCCGGAATATGTGTGGCTGGTGGATAGCGATGCTCGGGTTGCGCCCGGAACGCTCGGCGCGTTGCTTGAGGTGATGGAGCGGGATGAATCGATCGTGGGCGCGGGGAGCGTGATCTGCGACCCGCTGACGGGGCAGGCGTTTGAGCTCGGGGGGAATCAGAACCCGCGGACGGGTCACTTTGAGCCCATGGTGCTGGGGGAAGTCGGGGTGGTGGGCGGTGAGGATGGCCTTGTCGATTGCGACTATGTCGCGGCGTGCTGCGCGCTGGTGCGGAGCGATGCGATCCGTGCGACGGGGCTGTTTCCGGATCGGTTCCTCAATGCGGATGATGTCGAGTGGTTCATCCGGATGAAGCAGACGACGGGCGGGCGCGTGGTTGGTGTGCCGCGGAGCCTGGCGATGCACCCGCGGTTTGACCGCTTCCCGACCTGGACGCGGTACTACATGTGCCGCAACGCCATGGGCCCGCTGGAGGCGGTGGGGGGCGGGGCGTGGAGCCGGTTTGTGCGTGCGAAGCAGGAAGTGCTCCGCGGCGTGCAGCAGGCGATCATGGGACGGATGGACCTTGCGGGGTTGCATGTTCGCGGCCTGAAGGATGCCGCGGAAGCAAAGACGATCGGCATCGCGCCTGATGGCGTGATCCGGCTTGAGCCGACGCGTCCGTGGAAGCATCTGCGGGAGGATCTGGAGCGGGAGCTTGGCCCGCGTGCGAAGGGCGCGGGCGCGTGGGTGCTCAATGAGCTTGCGATCGGCGAGGCGGCGGAGCGCGAGATGCAGTCGCAGCTTGAGGCGATGGGCATCGAGCGGAAGTGGCCAACGCCGAAGCGCGAGCGGGGTGTGGCGGCATCGGTGCTGGGCGCGGTGGGGCGGTGGGTCTTTGGGCCGCGGGCAGATGTGGCGGTGGTGCCGGCACGCGGGAAGCCATCGGCGTGGCTGTCGGGGCGGGTGATGGTGCAGGGGACGCCGCCGGGGTACGTGATCAAGCGTTTCGGGCGGCTGCGGACGGTGGTGGATGCGGCGAGGGTGTTGGTGGCGGGCGGGTGGCAGGGATTGCGGTGCACGTTTCGAAAGGCGGAGCACTGTGAGTTGCCGGTTGCGCCGAGGGGACCCTCATTCGCGGAATCGCCCGCCCATTTCATGGGCGAAGGCACTCGCTGGGATCGCGACCAGACGCTGTCGCGTCTGGCAACCATCGATCGGACCGCGTTGCGGGCGGAAGACCAGGCGAGCGATGGAACCACGAGCGCGAGCCCGGCTCCTGATGATTCTCAGAGGCAGCAGAGTCCATCCCTGACCGTGGTGGTGCTGAGTTACAACCGGTGGAGTGCGCTGCGATCGACGCTGGAATCGCTTCGAGCGGACCCGACGGTGCGGGCGGCGGGCGGGGATGCGGCGATCGTGGTGGTGGACAACGGCTCGACGGATGGCACCCCCGAGAAGCTGGCGGCGGAGTTTGCGGGCGTGCGTGTGATCGCGATGGACAGCAATCTGGGGGTGGATGCGTTCAACGTCGCGGTGGGGATGTGCGAGAGCGAGCTGGTGCTTGTGCTTGATGATGATGCGACTGTTGTGCCGCGGGCACTGCGGGAGGCGGTTGCGCGGATGATCTCGCGGCCGGATCTTGGGGCGGTGGCGTTTCTGCCGCGGCATCCGCGGACGGGTCAGGCGGAGTGGAGCTTTGGCGAGCGGGATGATGTGGGCCGTTGGACGAGCGATGCGTGGCCGGTGATGGGGTGTGCGAATCTGGTGAGGAGGAGGGACTGGGCGGCCGCGGGCGGGTATGAGCGGGATTTCTTCCTGTATCGCAACGACACGGACCTCGCGCTGAAGTTGCTGGCGATGGGTCGGGGCGTGCACTTTGATTCGACGTGGGTGGCGATGCACGACACGGCGGCGGGGGCGGGCGCGAAGAAGAGTGCGAACTGGCATCGGCTGGCGACGCGGAACTGGGTGTGGGTGTGTCGGCGGCATGGGCGCGGCGTGGGGCGGGTTGTTGCGGCGGCTGCGGGGTGGGCGTGGGCGCACCGGCTGGCGGGGGTGAGCGTGCTCAGGCAGTGGGCAACGCTGCGGGGCGGGGTTGAGGGTGTGGTGCGCGGCGCGCCTGGGCTGGCGGTGGGAGTGGGGGAGCCCGACGGGTCGCAGTTGTCGCGGCTGCTTGCGCTGCGGGGCGATGCGCGGCGGCACAAGCGGGCGTAAGCGGACTTTGCATTGGGTGATGGGGCGATGGTCGCGAGGGTGACCGGGGTTATCGGAGCGCGCGTGAAGACTGTGCGGGAATTGCGGCCGCGGGCTCTGAAGGGGGCGGTGGGGAGGGGGAAGGGTTCAAGCGGTGGGTCTGTACTGGCGATCCTCCCGAATGGGTGAGGCCCTCGGGCAAGGGAGGATCGCGACGTTGAGCAGGACACGCGGGGAATCTCGCGGCGGGAACGGGCGTTGTGCGGCGTACAAGCGCTTGCGCGCGGGGCGGTGCGCGGGCGCGGAGTTCGAGGTCGAGTCGCTGGAGCCGCGGACCCTGCTGTTTGCGTGGAGCGCCCAGGAGGTGTACCTGGCGGAGCTTGTGAACCGGGCGCGTGCGAACCCGACGGCGGAGGGGCAGCGGCTGGGGATCAACCTTGCATCGGGTCTGAACTCATCGGAACTGGCGCGGCTGGTGGCGCAGGAGCCGCTTGCGCTCAACCAGGCGTTGACGCTCGCGGCGCGGGCGCACAGCCTGGATATGGGCACGCGGAACTACTTCAACCACACATCGCCGGCGCCGGAGTACTCGACGCCGACATCGCGGGCGCAGAGCTACGGGTATCCCGGGACGGCAGGGGAGAACATCGCGGCGGGGTACACGACGGTGGATGCCGTGCACCGGGCCTGGCTGGAGAGCCTCGGGCACCGGAAGAACGTGCTGTCGCTGCACGCGAGCTTTGACAGCGATTTTCACTATGACGAACTGGGTGTGGGCCTGTCGTTCAACATCGGCGGGAGCTACAACCACTACTTCACCCAGACGTTCGGGTATCAGGGCGCGAGCCCGGTGCGGTACGTCATGGGCGTGGTGTTCGATGACATCGACAACAATGACTTCTATGGGATGGGGGAGGGCGCGGCGGATATCCGCGTGGATGTGCGGTCGGGCCCGACGGTGATCGGGACGTATACGACGGATGCGGCGGGGAACTTCCAGATCGCGGTGCCGTCGGGGTCGTACACGGTGCGGTTCACGAGCCTTGAGACGGGGAACTACGTTGATCGCGCGGCGACGGTTTCGGCGTTCAATGTGAAGGTGGATGCGGAGCTCGGGCAGATCAACCCTCCGCCGCCGCCGCCCCCTGCGGATGATCACGCCGATGCGGGGCAGTGGTCATCGGCGACGGTGATCCCGATCGACCCGGCGAACGGGAATGGGACATCGCTGGGGCAGTTTGAGGTGTCGGATGACACGGATCTGTTCCGCTTCACGGCGAGCGTTCCGGGGGTGTATCGGGTGACGGTGAACGCGCTGAGCGCGAACCAGCACGTGCTGACGGTGTATAGCGGGCCGCTGCAGCTTGTGGGCTCGACACCGGGCGGGCAGCAGAATGCTGTGTTTGATGTGACGGCGACGGCGGGGCAGTCGTTCTATCTGCTGGTATCGGGTGTGATCGTGCAGACGGCGGGAAACTATGTGGTGCTGATCGAGGGCCCGGGACCGGTTGTGGACCCCGACCCCGACCCCGACCCTGACCCGGACCCGGACCCGGACCCGGATCCCGATCCAGACCCGGATCCGGAGCCTGATCCGGATGTCGGACATCTGGCCGCGGCGTCGTTTCCGCTGGGCGGAGCGGTGATGGTGGATGGTCGGCTGGCGGTCAGCTATCTGAGCGCGGATGACCGCCCGATGTTTGCCATCCGCAATGGAGATGGAACGTGGGAGCGGATTGACCTGCTCGATGAGGCCGGCGGCCCCGGTGTGGCGGGTCGTGTGGTGACGTGGTCGGACAGCCGGGACGGCTCGACGTATGCCGCGGCGAGGTCGGATGCGGGGCTGATTCTGTACGAGCGTCGCGCGAATGGGACGTGGTCGGTGCGGAACCTGAGCACGGAGCTGAACAAGCCGCGGATCGTGGGCGAGCTGACGGTGTATGTCGAGAACAACGGGCGTGCGCACATCGCGGGGTTGAACGCGGCGGGGAAGCTGATCGACTTCAAGATGAAGCCCGGTCGGAAGAACAACGGGGACTGGAAGTGGGGGTTCCTGAATGTGCAGAACCACCTGAACTTCCGAGGGCGGGTTGCGCCGGAGATGGCGGGGCAACTGGATTCGTTCGTGACGCCGAACAACAGCTGGAACGTGGTGGGGCTGGACACATCGGGCGCGATTCAACTGTTCTTCAAGGAAGCGGGGCGCCGGTGGGACGTGGTGAACCTGTCGGCGTTTGCGGGGACGCCGATGCTGACTGGGTCGCTGTCGGTGTACCAGGGCGCGGAGCGATCGATCGGGATCACGGGGATCGCGCCGAATGGCAACGTGTGGGTGACCGGGTTCACGGAGAGTGGCGGGTGGCAGGCGAGCAACGCGTCGCAGGGGAAGAGGGCCGCGCAGAAGTTCCGTGGGGGCGGGCTGACGACGTACGTGGATGAGGGCGGTGTGGCGTATCTCGCGGGATTGAACGGGGCGGGGAAGGTGGTCGTGTATCGCTACAACGCGAACAACGGCAAGTGGGCATCCAGCGTCGCGAGCAACCAGGTGGGCGCAGGCGCTCCGCGGCTGGCTGGGGCGATGACGGCGACGATGAGCGCGGATGGGGTCGGCGTGAGCGTGGTGGGCCAGACCACGGAGGGGCGGATCATCCGGTACTCGTGGCGACCGGGTGAGGCGTGGCAGGCGGAAGATGTGTCGGAGCAGCTTGCGGCGTGAGCGGCAATCCGGGGAGTCGGCGGTCCTGGGTGCTGGGGTTCTGAGTCCTGACCGGCACACGAACTCGGAACGCGTCAAACCGCGTTCGGCGGATTCTGACCAGCGAGAATCGCGCGGGCGTTAGCGCAGACCATGTCGGTCATCTGCTCGCGGTAGCGCCGCTCGGCCGAGCCGATGTGCGGCGTGAAGACGGCGTTGTCGCAGGCGAGCAGGTCGGGATTCACCTTGGGTTCAAACTCAAAGACGTCGAGGCCCGCGGCGTAGATCGTGCGGGCCTTGAGGGCGTCGGCGAGGGCCTGCTCATGGATGACCGGGCCGCGGGCGGTGTTGACGAGGACTGCGGTGGGCTTCATGAGCTTGAGGCGATCCGCGTTGATGAGGTGGCGGGTGTCCGGGGTCAGGGGCGTGTGGATGCTGACAAAGTCGGCGCGGCGGAGGCCGTCATCGAGGTCGATGCGCTGGGCGGCAAGGGGGGCCTGCTCGAAGTCGGGATGGGTGGAACGGGCCACGTAGAGGATCTTCATGCCGAAGGCGAGGCCGCGGAGCGCGACGGCGCGGCCGATGCGTCCCGCGCCGACGATGAGCAGCGTCTGGCCGGTGAGGTGCACGCCCAGCCAGCCGGTGGGGAAGATGTTGCCCTGTTTCTCGAAGTTGCCTGCGCGGACGAAGCGGTCGCCCTCGGAGACGCGGCGTGCGGCATCGAGCAAGAGCGCGAAGGCGATATTGGCGGTGCCCTCGGTGACGGCATCGGGGGTGTTGGTGACGATGACGTTGCGCTTGCGGCAGGCGGCAAGGTCGAAGTTGTCGGTGCCGACGGCGAAGTTGCAGACACCCTTGAGTTGGGGACCGGCGGCGTCGAGGAACTCGTCATCGACCTTGTCGTGGAACATGGAGACGATGACGGAGCTGCCGCGGATGAACTCGAGGAGCTGGGCGCGGGACATCTGCGGCTCGGCGGGGGCGATGCGGAGGGTTGCGCCGGGGATGGAGGGTGTGCCGGGGATGGCGCGGGTGATGGAGATGATGGGAGGGGTGGTCATGGGCATTGATTTTGGATTGCGGATTTTGGATTGGGGAGAGAGCGGCCAAGCGGGGGGCAGAAGCGGGATCAGAGGGAAGGCTGGAAGGCGGCGCGGGCTTCGGGTTCGGTGATGCGCTGGTTCAAGGCCATCGCATCGGCCTGAGGCATGTCGGCGCGGCGGCGGTGCACGGCGGCCTGGATGCTGTCGGCGCGGTCGGCGCGGACGATCGGGACATCGCTGCCGAACCACAGCCCCCCCGGCCCGCCCGGGGTGAGCCCGGAGTCGATCAGTTCGCGGAGCGGCAGGACGCGGTCGAGGCGATGGGGGAGGTAGCGGTTGAGCGCCTCGATATCCGACAGTAAATGACAGGGCTGGGCGCTGCAGATGATGTTCAAAGCGCGGAAGCGTGGGACATCCGCGGTGTCGATGAGTTCGCAGTGCTCGATGCGGTGGCGCTGGGTGGCATCGCGGCGGAGGTCCTTCGGGCGCGACCGCGCGACATCTTCGATGGCATCGAGGACGAAACGGACCGCGCCATCGCCGATGGCGTGGACCGCGAGGTGAAGCCCGAGCCGTTCGGATGTTGCAAGGTGAGTGCGCAGCGCGGCGGGATCGGCCATGATCTGGCCGCGGGGCATGTTGGGCATGGGATCGAGATAGTCAACGAGCATCGCCGCGGTACGGCTGTTGAGCGTGCCATCGGCGAAGACCTTGCCACCGGCGAGGCGCAGGCGGGGAGATTCCCATGCGCTGCGCATCGCGGAGTCGGCTTCGAGGCGGTCGGCGGGTGGATACAGCCAGACATTGAGCGGCAGTTGGCCGGCACGGTCGAGCGCGGCGAGCGCCGGGCCGAGCCAGTCCTGTGAGTGGAGGTCGTGGACTTCGGTGAAGCCCAGCGCGGCGAGGTGGGCGATCGCGGCGGAAAGGTGTGCAGAGCGCTGCGCGGCGGTGGGTTCGGGGGCGGCCTTCCAGACGGCGTACGCCGCGCCTTCGAGCAGGAGGCCGGTGGCGGCGCCGGAGTTATCCACAACGACGATGCCATTGGGCTCGATGCGCTGGCCGGGGGAGACGCGGGCTGCGGCGAGTGCGGAGGAGTTGGCGGCGGCGGCGTGATGGTCGAAGGACATCAGCACGCAGGGGTTGTGCGGGGATGCGGCATCCAGCTCGGCGAGCGATGGCCAGCGGGCCTCGGGCCAGGATTCGGTGCGTGCGCTGTGGAGGCGGAGCCACGCGCCGGGCGGGGTGGTGCGGGCCGTGGCGCGGATGCGCTCGAGGCATTCGGCCAGTGAGCGGCAGCCCTCGAGGGTGGGCATGGTGAGGGATTCACCGAGCGCGGCGATGTGGGCGTGTGCTTCTCTCACGAAGAGGCCCCGCCGGTAGAGAGGAGGGCGCTCAGCATGACTTCGGCGGTGGGGACATCCGCCGCGGCATAGGGGAACTCGAGGCGGACGATGCCGAAGGGGGCGCGGACGTCGATTCCGTCGGGGTCCGCGCCGACGCAGAGAGCATCGTCGAGGTCGATGCCGGCGACAGCACGAGCAGCGCGGGCGAGCAGCTTGGGGTCGGCGTTGGCGGCGCGGAGAATGCGGAACTCGGCATTGCCGAGCGCATTGGGAACGGTGAGCGCGGCCTCATCCATGAGGGTGTCGCGGGGGTCCTGCACGCTCTTGAGCCCGAGGATGCGGGCGGAAACCCACGCCGCGGAGGAGGGTGGGGTGCCGTGATAGACGGACCAGCGGTCAACCGCCTCGGAGGCTTCGGGTCGCTCGATGCGACTGGGGATGACCAGCGCGGTGAGGTCGCAATCGACCTGGGAGGGGAGGTGGAGGGTGAACTCGCTGTGCTTGGCCGCGGCGGATTCGACGGGCATGACCAGCCGTCCATCGGTGCGATCGATCACAAAGCGGATGTCGGCGGTTCGATCGCCGAAGGCGAGAGTGGCCTCTTTGAACCTGCGGAGGAGTCGCAGGCACCGATCTGAGGGGGCATCGTCACTCATAGGTGGATTGTGGGGGGTGCAGGGGCGGGCTTCCACTGCGAGTCTGAGAATGCGGA
>JAEYUO010000091.1 GCA_023432465.1 Planctomycetota bacterium
TAAAGCCGGGGTCGATTAAGCCCCCACCCCCCCCCCCCCGCCCCCCACCCGCCGCAAAGCCCCACCCACCGCCACCCCCCCCCCCCACCACCACCACCACAGGAGCACGACCATGTTCATCCGCAGCATCGAGATCGACGGGGTTGAAGAGAACGTCACCATCGCGCACACCGACCCCGGCGCGCTCGCGATGGCGGGCAACAGGGTCTTGTTCGAGATGCAGCGGACCGAGACGCCCGAGTCGCGATACGCCAAGGCGTACGAGGCCGCCAAGCTCATCTGCGGCCGCGACAAGAGCGGCAGGCCCTGCGCCACCAACAGCATGATCCACGAGGTCCTCACCGAACTCGAACGCGTCGCGGGCTGCTAGGCCCGACCCCGACCCCCCCAACCCACGCCCCTCGCGGGAGACCGCGCGAGGTGACTTCACCCGGAGCAATGTGCACCGGGCCGCATGTCCCACAGATTCGGAGAACGCATCATGGCATCGAAGACCAAGAACACGAAGTCCGGAAGCAAGTCCAGCAGCAAAGCCGCGAAGGCGGCCGTCACCGCCGCGGGCAAGGAGGTCAGCGCAGCGCGCAAGGCCGCCATCAAGGAGGTCGAGCAGCGCATCGAGCGGCTGGAGTCCGCCCACGAAGCGCACGCGCACGACGGCCGCAAGGTCAAGGTCAGCATCCCGGTAGACGAGACCGCGCCCGCTGGCGGCGACGGCCCGCGCCAGGACCACGAGGTCCCCAGCGCGAAGGAACTGGCCAACAACGCCGCCCACGCCCCCCACGAGGAGCACGCCGAGGCCCAGCGCGGCAGCAAGGGGAAGTCGCAGCGCGGGGCCAAGCCCGCCGAGGAGAAGAAGTCGAAGGCCGCCAGGGGCGGGGGGGACGATGTTTCCCGCAAGCCCAAGCGCATGGGGGTGCTCGACGCCGCCGCGCAGGTCCTGGCTGCCAGCAAGGAGCCGATGCGCGCCAAGGACATGATCGCCGCCGTCGAGGCCAAGGGCCTGTGGAAGAGCCCCGGCGGCAAGACCCCGGAGGCCACGCTCTACGCCGCCATCATCCGAGAGATCGCCGCCAAGGGCAAGGACGCCCGGTTCAAGAAGCACGAGCGCGGCGTGTTCGTCGCATCCGCTGCGGCACTGAAGGGAGCCTGAACCATGACAACCACAGCCAAGCACCACACCGATGTCCTCCGCGCTGCCGAATCCATCCTCCGCGCCAGACTGGACGGGATGCTCACCAGCGAGGAGTGGGAACGCCTCGCCCTCGCCGTCGAGGCCGCCAACACCCCGGGCCTCTCGGGCGCGGCATCGCGCTTCGCATTCGATCCGCGGCATGGGCTGACACGAAGCGTCGCCTCCCCCGATGGCCGCGTACTCACCAAGCACCGCGCAACCCCCGATGAGCTCACCGCCGTTGCTGACTACGCCCAAAGCCAGCGCAAGCCGTTCTTGATCGACGAGGTCGTGACCGACCTCGTGCTCCCCGAGCGCGAGCCCGCCAACGCGGCGGTCGCGTTCCTGCTCGCCCACGGCTTCCTCGAACGCTCCGGGGACTACTACGCCAGCGCGACCGGCAACGAGTTCGCCGAGAACGCCATGGCGGCCGCTCGCGACCTGCCCCGGCGTGTCGCCGCGGGGAGGGCCTAGACCATGCCCACGCCCACGAACGACACCTTCCGCATCGAGGACGGCACCCTCATCCGCACCGTCGTCCCGCGCAGGGGCAAGGGGGGGGCCTACGAGCACGCCTGCACCGACCCTCGCTTTCGAGCTCTTGCTCAATCTCGGCAAGTGGGACCGCTCGACTACGACCACCGACGCCCGCGCGGCCGCCGCCGGTGGTGTTGTCGCCTCCGCCCGCCGACCGGCGGTCAAAGTGCTGTGAGTCGGCCGCAGCAAGCTGTTCACCGAACTCTGCCAACCAGGCCATCGAGGTGAACACCCGCCCGCCGAGGCGGACGTGCCGAAGCCGAACGTACGTGCCGCTGCGGGAGAGCACGCCTTTGCGGCACCATCGCCAGATCGCGTTGGCCGATGGCCGGCCCGGCGCAACCCTCGCGGCCGCGACCATCGTGATCAGTTCACTCGACTTCGTGTCGCTCTGCGTCTCCGTTCCTGGAGTTGCCGGTGTCATGTTGCTCCTCAACAAACAGGGGTGCGTGTGGTCGAGTTTCGACCTCTTCGCCACCATTCCCTGCTGGGCCCCCTGGAGTCAACTTGTCAGATCAGAAAATATTCAGCGATTCCCAAGGCGTGATCTTGAGACGATCGGAGTGTCAAAAACTGTGGTTTTCCGCCTGACAAACGGCAGTATCAATGAGGACGAGTCCGACCGCGGCGGCGCCCGTCTCCGGAACATTTTTCTGAAATTTGTGGGCGCGACACACCAGTCAGGGCCGGAAAGCGAGTCCTCTCGGTCAGGCCGCAACGGCGAGTTGTTGTGTGCCAGTGACGCGGCGAAGCCCACGTGAGGCGTCTGACGACTATCCGACGCGACGCAGCACCTCCGCCACCTTGGCGTGGTCGCGCTCCGCGTAGACCGCATCCGTGACGAGCGCGGAAGAGTGCCCGAGGACCAGTTGGGCAGCCTCGAGCCCGAACTCCCGGCGGATGGCCGTGGCAGCGGTATGCCGGAGCTGGTTGGGGTGCCAGCGGTGTTCGGCGAGCCAAGCCGCGGCATCCGCCCCGCTCGGAACGGGGAACGCCTTATCGCACGCCCGCTGGATCGCCCGGCGATACGCGGCGACGGAGTAGCAATCGCCCAGGGTGCGCCCGGACGCCGCCTGCGGCACGGGCACGCGGCGGTGAGTAGGGCAGGCCGCGTACCGCTCGCGCTCGGCCTCCCGCGGCGAAAACAGGAACGTGTCGACCGGCCGCCCCGGCATGAACCCTGCGAGGATGTCCTGGGCACGGGGGCCGAAGTAGACCGTCCGCTCCTTCCCGCGGTAGGAGTTCTTGTGCTCCCGGAGGGCAGCACGCCAGGGGTCGTGCGAAGTGTCGATATCGATCGAGCGCAGACCAATGAGCTCGCCCGGCCGCGCACCTGTCAAGAGTTGAAGGTCGATGAGGGCCGCGACCTGCCGGCTCACGAACGGCCGGACGGCGTCGACGAGCTCCAAGGCGACCGGCCCCACGGGCTCATGGTCGACCGCGACGGTCTTCCCGCGCCTGAGCGCCGGCAGCGTCTGGAGGGCGTGGTAGACGTCGGCCTTGATCAGCTCCCGCGAAGCCGCCCACCGAAACATGCGGATGATGTGGCCGACGCGCGTATTCACCGTCGAGCGACACCAGGGGGGACGCGGGTAGTCGGTGACCTCGCGGCCTTGCACCATCGAGTCGCGGACCTGCCGCAAAGCGTTGGGCCCGAAGGCGGTCGCGGGCGTGGAGCCGTGCAACTCGCGGAGAACACGGAGCGCGGTGCGGACGCCGATCGCCGCGGACCGGCTGTACTCCTGCTTGGCGTGGAACCAGTACTCGCGGACGATCTCTGTGACGGTCGGGCCCGGGTGTTGAGAGTTCGAAGGCTTCGCCGCCACCGTCGCCAGGTCGGGCAGCCGTCGCCCAGACGCTTCCCATTCTGCAATCACACGGTGGTAGGTCTCGCGGCTCTCGCGCGAGCCGTGCGGCCCGAGCCAGTAATCACGGCGCTTGCCGCTCACGCTGTCGGTGAGCGTGACGATGGCCTGTTCGTAACCCTTGCGCGATCGATATGCGGGGACTTTGCTCACGCGGCGCCTCCTGTGCTGGGAAGCGCGGTGTTGCACCGCGCTTCCTTTGCGTTCCAGGCTGCGCCGCCGACCCTGGCGGGTACTCGCAACTCGCGAGTTCAGCGAGACTTCGGACAAGTGGAGCGGAGGAGAGTCGAACTCCCGACCTCATCATTGCGAACGATGCGCTCTACCAACTGAGCTACCGCCCCGGCAGGATTTCAGCGCCTTGGCATGGGGTGCCGCGGCGGGGCGAGAGTATAGCACCGGGGGATGGGCGCGGGGGGGTTCGGCGAGGCGGGGTGTGCGGGCAGGCCGATTGATACCATGTGTGCGGGAAGAGCCCGGTGACCGGCCGCGATAGGGGCCGCAAGGAGGCGAGATGCGTGCAGGACTTTGGCGGAGCGCGGCGGCGGCGACGTTGGTGACGCTTGCGGGGAGCGCGGGGTTGGCGGCGGCACAGGCGGGCTTGACAGCGCCGGCGGGGCCGCAGCCGCAGCCGGTGCGTCCGGGCGAGCCGGGGACAGCGCGGGAGGAGCTTGGGATTGATCGGCCGCCGCCGCTGGTGCGGGAGGGCGCGTTTGTTTCGTCTGCGCGGGGCGTGGTGGTGCGTGGGCAGAGCGGGCGGTGGTACATCGTGTTTGATGAGGATGCGCGGGGCCGGAAGATGCCGCCGATGGTGGTATTGCCGGGGCCACATCTGGCGGCGCTGGAGCGGCTGGCAGCGCGGTTGGGCGGGGAAGAGACGGCGGGCGGGGCGTCTGGAGGGGACGGGGAGGCCGCGGGGGCGCGGCTGCGGATTCTGGTGACGGGACAGGTGCTGGCGTATCAGGGGCACAACTACCTCTTGCCGACGGCAGCACCGATTCTGGAGACGACGCTGCCGGTGGCAGAGGCCGCGCCGACGCCTGCGCCGGTGGATGCCGAGGGTGCTGGGGAGGCTGCGGGAGAAGAACCGGGGCGCGCGGGGGATGGCGCGGCGGGAGCCGAGACAGACGCGGAGCCGAGCATCGACCAGATCATCGGGGATCTGGATCGAGCGCTGGGCACGCGGCGGGCTTCGAACCCGATCATCGCGGCGGATCATGAGGGGACGGCCGGGGAGAACGGCGCAGCGCGGGTGCGTCCGGCGGGGTTCATGACGGCGCGGCGGGGGCGCATCATGCGGACGGGCGCGGGGGACTGCACGTTTGTGGTGGATGCGGGGACAGCGGGGGAAGTTGCGGAACCGCCGATGTTGCTGCTGCCGTGCACCAACCTGTCGGCGATCGAATCGATCGCGGAACGCATGGGCGAGTCCGCGACGTTCACGATCAGCGGTCAGGTGATCGTGTACAAGGGGCGGAACTACCTGCTGCCCACGACGTACACGGTGAACCGTGTGACGGACCAGGTTCTGCCGACGCAGTAAGGGGGCGAAGCTCGGGCGCGAGGGGGGCGCGATCAGGCCGGGAGGGAGCCTTCGATCGGGCGGTCTTCGAGCGCGAGCTTGTCAGTGGGTCGTGTGAAGACGGTTTCGCCCTCGAGCGGGGAGTATCGCGAGCCGGCGAGGCGGACGCGGTTGTTGCTGGTTGCGCGGGGGACGAGGCCGAGGACGAAGTAGATTCCGGCGGCGAGGATGACGTTGGCCAGGAGCATCCAGAGGGTGGAGCTGCGGCCGAGGTGGATCATTGCGGCGGTCATGACGACGATGACGAGGGTGATGGGGATCATGCCCTGCCAGGCGATGGCCATGATCTGATCGAACTTGAGTCGGGGGATGGTCCAGCGGACGAGCATCATCAGGAAGATGATGGCGAGGACCTTGATGAGGAAGACGTGGAACTTGAGGATGACGGCGAGGATGCCGGTGCTCTCGGTGAGGAAGAAGTGGTTCTCGATGCCGAGGGGGAGGTGGTAGCCGCCGAGGAAGAGGAGGGAGAAGAACGCCGCGGCGGTGATCATGTGCGAGTATTCGGCGAGGAAGAAGAGCGCCCAGCGCATGGAGCCGTACTCGGTGTGGTATCCGCCGACGAGTTCCTGCTCGCACTCCGCGTTATCGAAGGGGGTGCGGTTGCACTCTGCCAGGACGCAGACGAAGAAGAGGATGGCGACGAGGGGGTGGGCGAGGATGAGCCAGCCGTTGTCGATCTGGAACTGGATGATCGACTCGGGCATGAGGGAGCCGGTCATCAGAAGGACGGTGAGGATGCACAGGCCCATGGGGATCTCGTAGGAGATCATCTGGGCGGAGGCTCGGAGCGCGCCGAGGAGGGAGTACTTGTTGTTGGAGGCCCACCCTGCGAGGGTGATGCCATAGATGGAGATGGAGCCGACGGCGAGGAGGTAGATGATGCCGACATTCAGCGGCGCGCCGGCGATGACGCAGTATTGGCCCTCGATGTGCCAGTTGAGCAGGGGAATGGTGAACGAGGGGACCCAGACCGTACCGCCCCAGGGGATGACGGCGAAGCCGATGAGGGCCGGAATGACGCAGGCGATGGGGCCGAGAGAGAAGAGGAACTTGTCCGCACCCTTGGGGCGGTAGTCCTCCTTGAGCATGAACTTCAAGCCGTCGGCCAGGGGCTGGCCCAGGCCCCAGAGGCCCTTGAGGAACCAGAGCGCGGGGAGATTGAGATCGAACCCCACGCGGTTGGGACCGATGCGGTCCTGCATGTAGGCGGAGACTTTGCGCTCAAAGTAGGTGCAATAGCCGGCGAGGCCAAGCACGAGGTGCACGACCACCAGGATCACGACGATGCTGACGAGAAGCTGGGCGGTCAAGAAGCTTGGTGCATCCATAGGGGCGGTAGTGTAGTGGGTTGTTCGGTGCTCGTCACACGGGCTTCTGGACGACTTTGGCGGCGGGGGTTGCGACGCCCTTGCTGACGGTCTTGCGGACGACGCCCGTGGGGCGGAGGACGGTGCATTCGGCCTGGACGGGGTAGCGGAGCTTGCCGCGGATCTTGCGGCGGGGATCCCCTAGAGATTGGAAGGCCGCGCAGCCGTCGAGGTTGTCGAGGGTGGCGAGGCCGTCGCCGGCATCGTCGGGGCGGCGGGTGACGGAGAGGCAAACGCCGTAGGGTCCGGAGCGGAGCCGGTTGCGGAAGGAGAAGCGGACGATGGCGAGCTCGCCGGCTCGCATCTTGGGCGGGCGTGCGCCATCGCGAACAGCAGTGGCGGCGAAGAGATCGACACCCATCTGATCGCGGAGGGTGAAGATGACGTTGAGGCGTTCCATATCGACGACGGCGCGGATAGAGGCTTCGACGACGATGCGCTCGCCGTAGACGTATTCGTCGCGGTCGCTGCCGGTATCGTCGGTCAGGCGGACTTTCTCGACTTGAGCATGGCCGGTGCCGTAGCGGAGGGAGCTCTCGACATCGGCGATGCGCTCCTTGGGTTGGGCGAGCTTCTCGACCTTTTCCGCTGCTCGCTTTGTGGCGTTCTCGCGGACGTGGCTGAGGTATTGGTCGACGGCCTGCTCGGTCGGCCCGACGAAGATGGTCTTGCCCTTCTGCAGATAGACGCCGCGGCGGCAGATGCTCTTGACCGAATCGAGATTGTGGCTGACGAAGAGGAGCGTGACGCCGGTATCGAGGAGCTTGTGCAATCGGGCCATGCACTTCTGGGTGAAGCTTGCATCGCCGACGGCGAGGATCTCATCGAGGATCAGGACCTCGGGCTCGACCATGCTGGCGACGCTGAAGGCGAGGCGTGCGTGCATGCCGCTGGAGTACATGCCGACGGGCTGGTCGAAGAAGTCGCCGATGTCGGCGAAGCCGGCGATGTCGTCGAGCTTCTCCTCCATGACCTTGCGGGGAATGCCGCGGATTGCGCCGGCGAGGAACGCGTTCTCGCGTCCGGTGAACTGGGGGTTGAAGCCGCTCCCAAGCTCGAGGAGCGCGGCGACGCGGCCGCGGACCAGCGCGAGGCCCTCGGTGGGAGCGAGGGTGCCGGCGATGATCTGGAGCATGGTGCTTTTACCGGAGCCGTTCTTGCCGACGATGCCGACGGCCTCGCCGCGGGCGACATCGAAGGAAACATCGCGCAGCGCCCAGAACTTTCGGTGGAACTCGCTCTGCACGAGTCGGCCGAGGAGCGTCTGCTTGAGGCGGTCGATGGGCTTTGCGTAGATCTCGTAGCACTTTCCCACGCCGCGGACGCTGATGGCCAGGTCCGGGTCGAGCGTGGGCGCGACGCCTGGGAGTGCGGGCGGGGGCTGGGGGATGGGGGTGTCAGACGACATCGGCCATCCCCCTCTTGGTGCGCATGAACCAGACATAGCCGAGCTGCATGACCACGAAGGCGAGGAGCGTGACCCAGGCAAGACGATTCCAGTCGGGCATCTCGCCCCAGAGGAGCGTGCGCCGACCGCTCTCGATGATCACGGCGAGCGGGTTGTAGTACACCAGGTGTCGCCAGGCTTCGGGCACGCGCTCGATGGGATAGAAGACCGCGCTCATGAACGTGATCATGTGCACAACGACTTGCACGACATTGCGGATATCGCGGAGGAACACGCCCAGCGAGGCGAGGTACCAGGAGCATCCGAGCGAGAGCATGAGCAGCGGGATGATGGGGATGAGGGTCAGCGGCGCGGTCGCGGGAATCCGGCCGGTGAGGCTGAGCGTGAGCACCAGCAGGATCGCCGCGCTGACCCCGAGTGTGACCATGCCCGCGGTCAGCACGGAGACCGGCAGAATCTCCAGCGGGAAGACGACCTTGCGGACCAGGTTCGGCCGTGCGGCGATGAGCAGGGGCGCTCGGCTGACGGATTCGGTGAAGAGGTGCGCGAAGGCGTGTCCGCAGAAGAGGATGAGCGCGAAGCTGAGGTGGGGGTTCATTCCCTCCCAGGCATTCCCGCCGCGAGACTCCCACCGAACATTGAGCACGAAGCCGAAGACAAACGTGTAGACCCCGAGTGTGAGCAGCGGGCTGAGGACGTTCCAGACGACGCCGAGCATCGCCCCTTTGTGGCGTTCCAAAAGCTCACGGGAAGCGAACTGCCAGATCAGGTCCCGCATCCGCCAGAGCCCCGACGCCATGGTGAGGGGATTGAGGAATGTCCCCGCGGCGGGACCGTGCGGTGATCTGATGGCAACTTCCGACATACGTGGATGCGTCCGGACATCCCCCCCACCGTTCCCAAGCCCCGATCAGCGCGTGTCTACAGGACGGTAGTGTTGGCCGGGGGCGGCGACAAGGGCGGGGGCCCGTGCCCGCTCGCTTCCAGTGGTTTTTGCCAGGCGCCGAGACAGGCCGAGCAGACTGTCCGGCCATCAGGTTCTGGCGTGAGGCCATCAAGGGAGGCCGCGCAGCTCGGACAGAGGTTCTGGCGGAGCATGGCGAGCTTGACCTTGCGGATGCTGTAGCAGAAGTTGCCAAAGAGCGCCCAAAGACCCAGCCCGGCGAAGAGCAGGACGGGGACCAAGCCGGCGAGTTGGCTGGCCATTCCGGGCCTTCCCCAGATCAGAATCGCTGCCGCCATCCCGCCGGCGGAGAGCAGCAGCAGCGCGGCGACAGACCAGCGGAGCAGCCACCCGGTGCGACCGATCTCGGCTTTGGCGATGGCGAGGCGGGCGCGGATCGATTCGTCGCCGGCGGCTTTGATCTCCCTTCTCAGTCGCGGGTGCACATATGGCCGCCGGATGGCGCGATCATCCTTTCCTGCCCAGGCCGCGTTTGCGACTGTCACGACGGTGTTGGCATCGGCCATGTTCGCGCCGGAGGCAAAGGGCTCGGCACGCCGGATCCGCTCGGCTCGCCATGCCGCTCCGCACTCGGGGCACGGCAGCAGGTCCTGTGAGTCGGCGACCAGACCGAAGAAGTTGTATCCGCAGGCCGGGCAGAGACCCTCCTCGATCAGCAGCCTGGCGAGCGCGGCCGAGGCGAGCCGCTTGCGGACATGCGCGGTCAGCGATGCGGTGCCCAGCAGCACGATCATCAGGGCCACGGTGCGCACCCACCTCGGGAGCGAGGGAAAGAACATCATCGAGACAGAGACCACGGTGACCACGGCGGCGAGTGTCAGCGCGGCGATCGCGATCCGGGGCCATCGCGACGGGACACTCGCGGCCTGCATCCTGGCGGCGAGCATGGACATGCGTGGATCACCGGACATCGGCCAGTCCGCCGCGGCGGCAGCGCTGAGCACGCGGACAGGGTTGCCGCGGTCGTCGGAGTGCCCGGTCAGCTCCGGCAGGGGCGAGGACATGCGAACAGCGTATCACCCGCATCCGCAGAGCGAATCACCTTTCCGCCTGCGGCTCGGTGTGCGAACCATCGGCGGCATCCGGGTCAGGCTCGGGCGGGGCGGATGCCCTCTCGAGCGTGGCGTGGACGCGGGCATAGGCGACGGCAACCGCGAGCATCATCAGGCCGAGGCCGAGGAACGAGGCCACACGCCATCCCTGGCTGACATCGACGAGATCGAACACGATCGCCTTGCCGGTCGCAATCGCCAGCAGCGCAAGGCCAGTGTGGCGCACCGGCGGCACTCGGCGCCAGAAGCCCGCGGCGATCAGAGCCAGACCGAACACGCCCCACCAGATCGAGAGCGCGGCTTTCTGCGCCTTGCCATCCTCGACAAGGACGAGCGCGGCCCGCCGGACCTCGAAGGACGTTGCGATGAAGATCAGAGCGATGGCGATCATCACGGCAAACCGCAACGACTCGGGGAATGTCGGTGCGCTGCGTGTGCCGGCCCGCCTCCAAAGCACGCCCGCGGCGACCCAGAAGGCTGCTGCCAGCGCAAGCCCCTGTACAAGGCCGGGGTGCAGCCCGATCGGGCGCGAAGACCCGGCCCAGTCGCCGGGCAGATACGCGATCGCCCACAGACCTGTGGCGGCGAGCAGGCCGGCGAAGCCCAGCACATCGATCGCGAGCCGCGGGAAGATGTGGTGGAGCGCAAAGAGGCCGATCGCGAAGCCAAGCCAGACCCACGCGACCGGCCCGGTGTGCGAGCCCGGCGCGAGTACGGACAGGAAGAGCATCACCCCGGCCGCAGCAGCGCACGCGACCACCGCCGTGTTCCACTCCGTTGCACGCACGGACCAGTTTCGCCGCAACACGGCCGCGAAGCCGGCCCATGCGAGTGCGGCGAGCAGCATGGCCATGCCCCATCGCGAGAGCACAATACCCCCGCCCTGCCAGGCCCACGAGATGGTCTCGGGCCGCTGCACCTGCAAGCCAATCGCGGCGACAGAGGCTGCCGCCATCGCGGTCATTGCAACCACCAGCAAACCGGCGGAGCCGACCGCATTGCCGACGCCGAAGGCACCGACGCACAAGAGAATGGCCAGAATGAGCACCGATACCGGCGCTGAGTGCGGAGAGATGAACCCTGCAAACGCCACGCACAGCGCGATGGCCAAGCACGCCGCGCCGAGAGATCGCCACATGCCCGATGCCTGCGACCGCACCAGCAGCACACCGGCCGCGGCCCAGCCCGCCGCCGCGCAGCACATCAGCAGCGTCCATTCGGTGATCGAAAGCCCGAGGAACACACTCCCCAGCGTTCGCGGCCCCGTGATCGTGCCGCGCCAGGAGTCGTACATGACCATGCGGCCAACCGTGAGCGCGAGCACGATGAGGCCGTAGACATCGAGGGCACGGCTCTTGATCCATCGGCCCGCAAAGACCGCCGCGACACCGATCAGGATTCCGGCAAGGACCTCCGCCCGGCCCGCGAGCGCGAGGACAACCGTCGCGACCACAAGCGCACCCGCCTGCGCCATGAGCGCGGCGCCGAGCCGCTCGCCATCGTTCTCCGGCGTGTCGATGAGCACTCGCAGGTTGCCCGCGAGGATCATCGCGACCACGCCCGCGGCGACGGCGATCGCGCCGGTGACGAACCAGTCCGGCGGCTGGATGCCGCCCGATGCCCACGAGAGCGACCACACGCCGATCGCCGCGGCCCACATGGTCGTCGCGAATGTGCTCAGCATGGGGCGCGTCGCGCGCCAGGTCAGGCCCTTTGCCTCGACAGGCCCTGTCGCCTCGGGTGCCCTGCGCGCGCCGTACCAGAGCTCTGCGTGCACCGCCGCCCACACAAGGGCGAGGAAGACGAGTCCGATCATGGGATTGTCGACATCCGCCGCGGAATACACCGCCGCGGTTCCCAGGAGCACCGTGCCCCACCAGACGACGCCACGCAGAGCGCGGAACGGCTTCGGCCGGCGCGCTGAAAGCACGAGCCCGAGCGTGAGCAGGGCGAAGAGGTACGCCGGGAGCACGATGGGTGAGGGATTGGGGGTGCTGGCGAGCAGTGGCGCGAGATAGGCGCCCACGAGCGACACGACGGCGACACTGACGAGTCCGGCGCGGAGCGCGATGAAGATGCCGATGGCGGCGGCCGCGGCGAGCAGCGCGAAGCCCACCGGCGCGTTCACCAGCCCGTAGTGGCCATAGGCGAACCAGGCCGCGCCGTACATGATCGCGACACCCGCAGCGGAGAGGCCGGCGGAGGCGAGAGCGTTGATCTTGCGGCGGGCCCATTCGCCCGCGCCGAGCATGGCCGCGCCGAAGCCTGCGGCGGCGATGCAGCGGAACGCGGGGGGCATGCTGAACCAGCCGCGCTCCAGCGCGAGCTTGAGGAACATGATCACACCGATGACCAGGACGATCGCGCCGATCGCCATGAAGAACTTCGCGCCGATGAGGGACTCGATGTTCATCGGGGAGGCGGCGGGCTTTGTCGGCGGGCTTGTTGCGCCCGATCGGCGCGGCATCATCGCAACCGGGGGCGCACCCACACGGGGCGGGGCAATCGGCGGCGCGGCCTGGGCAGGCTCGGATTCGGCGGCAGGGAAGATCGCTTCGAACACGCCGGTTTTGGATGAATCACTCGTGGCGGCCGAAGCCTCCGGGGCTAGAGGCTGCTCCGGAGTTTCGCTTCCGGCGGTTCGTGCACCCCGCTTGAAGTCGGCGAGTCGCTCCACGAGGGCGGAGTGCGGCTCCGGCGGGCGGGGCTTGGTCGGCGGCGCGATAGGCGAGTTCGCCATCGGGGTCGCGGGCAGCTCGGTGCGTGCGGGTTCCGTCGCAGCGGCCTGAGCGACCCTGGCGCCGGAAGCGAGCTGCTGCTCGAGCGCGGCGACACGGCGCAGCAAGTCCTCGACCCTGGGGTCGTGCCCGATCGGCGTTGGGGTGTGCTGCGAGCCGTGCTCAGCGTTTGAGGAAGACATGGTGGGGAACTCCCGAAGAAGGGATGCGAGCCTACCACGGCACGCGGCGCAGTGTATTAGTATTTACTAGCTTAGTGTACACTAACTCGTAAGTCAAGGGATTTCTGCCATCCAAACTGCTCAAAAGCCAACGACAAAAGGACCCCGCCCGTTGGCGCCCCCGCTTCTCTCGGACCCCGCTTCCTACGCCACTTTTCCGTCAATGAGCTGCACCACGCGGTCCGCCCGCTTGGCGATGTCGCGGTCGTGCGTCACCATGACCATGGTCAGTCCCGCATCAGCCCGATGCCTGGCGATCTGGTCGAGGATCGTCTCACCGGTGGCGTGGTCGAGGTTGCCGGTGGGCTCATCGGCGAGCAGTACGGGTGGCTGGTTCGCGAGCGCCCGCGCGATGGCGACACGCTGCCGCTCTCCGCCGGAGAGTTCCGCCGGGCGGTGCGTCAGACGGTGGCCGAGCCCGAAGGACTCGAGCAGCGCCTTCGCGCGCTCCTCGCATTTGGCCCGTTGGGCCATGAAGCCGAAGCGGCCCAGACGCACCATCGAGGCGATGGTGACGTTCTGCATCACGGTGAGTTCCGGGAGCAGGTGATAGAACTGAAAGACGAAGCCGACGCTCTCGGTGCGATAGCGATCAAGCTCGCGGGCGGACATCGCCGCGAGGTCGCGGGATTCGTAGACGATGTGGCCGCGGCGGTCCTTGCCGTCGCTTGCGGACTCCAAGCAGTCCGGACGATCAAGCCCGCCCAGCAGGTGCAGCAGGGTGCTCTTGCCCGAGCCCGATGCACCGAGGATCGCGACCCACTCGCCGCGGTTGACCGTGAGATCCACGCCGCGGAGCACGGGCACCTTTACGCGGCCCATGCGATAGGTCTTGTGCAGGTTCGTGGCGCGGAGGATGGGTCCATCGGCGGTTCGCGCGGGTGTGGCGCTCGCACGCGAAGCAGGGATGGGAGTGGTGGTCTGACTCATTCGAGCGATCACAAGAGGGTAGCTGATGCGGAAAGTGACACACGCGGCTTCGCCGCGACGCCCTTGCTGACGGCCGGGCCGCTTACTCAAACCTCAGTGCACGAACCGGGTCCATCTGCGCCGCCTTCACCGCCGGGAGCAGCGCGCCCAGTACGCTGAAGAGCACCGCGCCGCACAGAACCAGCGCGGCCTTCCACGGCACGACTTCGCTGGGAATCTCCGGGAAGTAGTAGACACTGGGGTCCCAGATCTGGATCCCCATGGCCCGCCCCATCCACTCGTGGATCGGGTTGATGTTCCAGACGACCGTGTAGGCGAGCAGGCCGCCGAGGATCGCCCCGACGATGCCGATCGACATGCCGTAGCGGAGCCAAAGCCACGCGACGCCCATGCGGCTGGCGCCGATCGACCGCAGCACGCCGATGTCCTTGGTCTTCTCGCTGACCATCGCCCAGAAGATCGCGAGGATGAGGAACACGACCACGAACGAGATGAACAGCAGCAGGAAGAGCACCATGGCCGTTTCGCGCTTCACTGCGCCGACGAACATCGCCTGCTGCCGCTCCCAGGTCGAGATCGTTCGCAGCATGTCGGCGGGCGTGGGCACCTCCCCCGGGTGCGCGGCGGCGAACTCGGCGTACACCTCCAGCGCACGCTCACGGAGTTGCTCGGGCTCGTAGCCCGGCTTCGCCTTGACGAGCACCGTGGTCACGCGCGCCGGCTCGATGCCGATGGCCTTTGCGCCCGGAACGAGCTCGCTTCCATCCGGGGCGGTCTCGATGTCGTACGGATTCGCCGCGGCGGTTTGTTCCAGCCGCTCGGCCTCATCGAGATTCAGCATCCGCTGAAGCTCCTCGATTCGGATGAGCGCGGTCTTCTTATCGACCTCGTACAGCCCCGTCCGGAACTCGTTGGCCACGGGCAGGCGTGTCGAGACGCTGCCGACCGCGCGGCCGGTCCGGCTCAGCGGGAGCACGGTGATGTTCACTTCGTGGTTCGGGATGAACCCGCTCATCCACTGGAAACGGCCCGTGCTCTCGCGCCGCCCGCCCATATCAGCCGGGGAGTAGAACGTGGCCGGATCGCGGCGAGAGAACCCGGACATCTCGATCCCCAGCACCACCGCGGGGCGCTCGACCCCGGTGAGCGGGTCCTTCTCCATGAGCCGCAGGCCGTCCTGCTGCATGGTGTCCCATGGCTTGAACTCGCGGATCTGCTTCACGGGCATGTCTGGGTCGCGGCTGAGTGCGCTTGCCTGCGTCTCCCACCACTGCGGGTCCAGGCGGATGTCCTCGCGCGCCTTGTCCTTGGGGAGGGGCGCGGCCATCGGCTTCCACCACAGCGCATCCTCATACGTGGCGACCTTGGCGTATCGCTCATCGATGCCGCGGAGCTGGATGCCATATTGCCGGTCATCGGGCAGGACGAGCATGCCGAACGTCTCGATCACGGGCGCGGCGGCCTGCACCATCGGGTCGCGCTCCAGCCGATCGATGAGGTCCTCGTAGTACGCGAAGCCCGCCGTCGGCCAGGCGATGGAGACATCGCCCTCCATCTCGCGGCCGACTTTCAGCAGCATCACGACGAAGCCGCCCATGATCGACCACGTGGTCAGAACGAGCGCGGAACACAGCATGACGGCGAAGATCGCCAGCAGGGGCATGATCTTGCTGGTGAGGTATCGCCGCGTGAGGAGGGATTGGTACACGCAGGAGTGTATGGGGAACGCGGATTTTGGATTTTGGATTTTGGATTTTCGATGCCCAACGGTCGCTGGCGGCGCAGAAGGTGCGGGCGATCTGGCCGCGAGTTCTGTCAACCGGTCCTGGCCACTCGACTCATAATTGCGCACTCGGGCCGGATCAGGTCTTCCCGGTCCAGTCCGGCTTGGCCACTTCCTTCCACCGGTCCCGGATCGACTTCATCACCTCATCGCTCAGCGGCCCCGCCTTCAGCAGTTCCGCGTTCTGCCGCCACCGCTCCGGCCGGCTGGTGCCGACGATGCACACCGTCACGCCCAGCATGAACGCCGAGAATCGAAGGGCCGTTCCCGCGGCACCATCCGGGCCCGTGTCGTTGCGCTTCTCCCCCATCGCAAAGGGATACTTGAGTTCCTGCAACCGAGTCCAATACTCAACGTGGTACCCATTGTCCGGCTTGGTGTCATACCGCCACGCGGCGTTGGCAATCGGCCGCTTGGCGATCACGCCCATCCCCTTCTCGCGCGCCAGCGGCAGCGTCAGGTCGACGCACTCCTGATCGGCGATGTTGACGGATGTTTGCAGCGAGTCGAACCGCCCGCTCTCGATCGCCCACTTCGCGGCGAGCGAATCGCCGCTGTACCCGATGTACCGCACCTTCCCCTGCTTCTTTGCTTCCTCGAGCGCTTCGATGCACTCTCCCTTCTTGAGCTCGTCGAGCGAGCAGGAGTGCAACTGGATGAGGTCGAGCACATCGGTCCTGCACCGCTTGAGCGACCGCTCGATCGAGGCAAGCGTGCCGGACCTGCTCCAGTCGTCGCCGCGGCTGCCATCGGCCTTGATGTGCCCGCACTTGGTGAAGAGGTAGAAGTCCTTGCGGCGGTGCGAGATGGCGCGGCCGATCTGCTCCTCCGCATCGACGTAGCACTCGGCGGTATCCACCGCGTTGAGACCCTGATCCAGCGCGGCATTCAGAATGCCGTCGACCACCTTCTGATCGGTCCGCTCATACCCGATCTCGGCTGAACCAAAGCCGAGGATGGCAACGGTCATATCGGTCTTGCCGAAGGGGCGGCGGAGGACCTCGACCTTGGCGGGCTGCAGCGGCTTCGCGCCCGGACTGGTCGCATCGGGCTGACCCGCCCGCGATGCGCCGATCGCGGATGCCGCGAACGTCGCGGCGGCGGTGTGCTTGAGGAAATCGCGCCGGGAGGGAGTGGACATGGAAGTCTCCTTACATCGAATCAAGAGCATGCTACCACCGCGGGCAGCACCGGTGGCGAGTCCGCGTGAACCTACACTCCCGTGTGCTCAAAGTCGGCCCGCTTCAACTCGCCACCCCCCTGCTGCTTGCCCCCATCGCGGGGTACTGCGATCTGGCATTCCGGCAGGTCTGCCGCGAGCAGGGCGGGCTTGGGCTTGCCTGCACCGATTTGCTCAGCCCGCAGGGCCTTCTCCGAGGCACCGCCACCTCGCTCGACCTGGCGATGACCAACGACCTCGACCGCCCCGTCGGCATGCAGCTCTACGGCTCCGACCCGGCGATCATGGCCGATGGCGCACGCTGGGCCCGCGACCACGGCGCCTCGCTCGTCGACATCAACATGGGCTGCCCGGTCGACAAGGTCACCAAGAAAGATGGCGGCTCCAAGCTCCTGTGCGACCCCGGCAAGGCCGAACGCATCGTCGAAGCGGTCGTGAGCGCAGTCGGCGACACTGTCCCCGTCACCGCGAAGCTGCGACTGGGCTGGTTTGACTGCGAACCCGTCGCCAAGTGGCTCGCGCCGCAGCTTGTCAAAGCCGGCGCGGCGATGATCACCATCCACGGGCGCACGACGCAGCAGAAGTTCACCGGGGTCGTCAACCACCACGGCATCCGCGAAGTCGTCGAAGCCGTGAAGGCCGTCTCGCCCGCGACGCCCGTGATCGGCAACGGCGATGTCACCGAGCCCGAGCATGTGCTGCTCATGATCGAGCGCACGGGATGCGATGGCGTGATGATCGGCCGCGGCGCACTCTCTACGCCATGGATCTTCCGCGATGCCGCCGCGCTGCTGCGGGGTGAGGCAAAGCCCGCACCACCGACGCGTGCGGAGATTCTCTCGTTGGTCAAACGCTACTTTGACCTCATGCTGCACTACCGCGATGAGCGGTACGCGATGTACCAGATCCGCCGACGCGTAAGTTGGTTCGCCAAGCGGCTCCCGCCCAGCAAACGCTGGCGCGAAGCGATCCGCACCGCGGCAGGGCCGGAAGCGGTCTATGACGCGATTGCGAGGTTTGAAGAGATCGCTGCTCGGAGCCTGCAGGACGACCGGCACGAAGCGGCGGCCCATCAAGGCCGAGTCCGGCCTAAACATGACAACGCCTCGGCGCTCGAAGAGGCCGAGGCGGCGTAGGCGTTGTCACAAAAGAAGAGGTTTCGTTGTGTTCGAACCGGGTCTCAGCGGAGGACCAGCGTGCTCTCGACGCGGACACTCACGCCGGGCGGCAGGCAAGCCGCGGCGGCATTGGCGTAAGAAGTGGGCATCTCCGAGCACATGTCGCGGGAGAGCGCGATGCACGAGGCGAGCGCCTCCGCACTCTCGTCGGAGTTCGGCAGCGCGCTGGACGGGCCCGCAAGCGCGACGACCAGCAAACGGTGCGGGCCCGTGACGCAGGAGTTTCCATCACCGAGCTCATCGGCGTGCAGCAGATCCGAGCGTGCGACATCCGAGAGCGACTGGCCGGGGTTCATGGGCAGGGGCAACACCTGCACGCACCGCGCTGCGCCGAGAATGTCCTGGTAGATCGCCAGCAGCATGCCCGGCGTGGCGGGCTGCAACGTAGCGGCGCCCGGGGCGGGAGATGACGACGCGACCGTTTCCGGCTGCGGGGCGGGCTGGACGTTGTTGAAGGTGAGGGTGTTGCCGCTGCCGTGCGGCTGCACAGGCGCGGGACGCATGGCCACAAACAGCCCCGCCCCGAGGGCGATCGCCGCGGCGATGGACACTCCGGCCCACGCTGCCCGCCGCAGAACACTGGGGCGGCGAGAAAGCGTCCACGGGGAAACCTGGCCGAGGGTGCTCGAAGCGTGGGCCTCGATCTCCTCGACTTCCGCGGCCATGCGGAGGAGTTCATGGAGTTGGCGGTCGTTCATGGCGTGTCCTTCGCCCGACAGGTCGAAAGTTCTTGCTCCATCACGGTTCATCCGGTTGTTTGCCAACCGCGGCGTCGCGCTCGGAAGATTCGCCGCGAAAGCCCTGTCGCGCGAGAATCCGGCGGAGCTTGGTCAGAGCGGACTGTTTCCGGACGTTGACGGTGCTCGCGGCGAGGCCGAGGCGTTTGGCGATAGCCCGGTCCGATTCGCCTGCGGCGATCGCCCGCAGAAGGTCCCGCTCATCATCCCCCAGTTCGACTTCTCGTCCGGCCAGTGCCGACCGCACGGCATCGATCGCCTGGGAGAGGTGCGTGGCGGCATCGGGTTCGGGGGAGGACCCCACAGCCGGAAGATCCTCGAAGTGGTCTACCCCGCGGACACCTGCCGCGGTCCGGGTCTGGCGGACATCGTGGAGCCAGGTGCGGTAGGCGACGGCGTAGACGTAGGTGGAGATCGCTGAGCGTTCGGGGTCATAGTTCCCCGATTGAAGGGATCTCCACAGGCCAGCCCACGTGCGCTGGGAAAGGTCATCGGCCCGGTGGGAATCCCCCCCAACCCGGTTGAGCAACATCCTGTGAATGGCGGGTCCGAGCCGCCGGAACAGGGCCTCAAACGCTCCAGAATCACCCGCGGCGGCTCGCTTGGCGAGGGCGGAGAGCTCGGTAGGTGGCTCGCTCCCGCCGGAATGTGAAGGTGTTGAAGGCATACGGTTGGGATCACCCGGATTGAAGGCCGGTCAGGAGTGATTGACCAAAGTCGGGCATCAGTTCGGTGACATTCGAGAATTTGACGAGCGCGCCACGCGGGGCCGCTAATCAACCGATACCAGATCGCAGGAACCCTCACCCTGACCCGGAAGACTCAGGTCCGTACCGGGCGAAGAACAACGAAGGAGCGCGAAGGCCCATGTCCAAGACCATCACCATGTTG
>JAEYUO010000096.1 GCA_023432465.1 Planctomycetota bacterium
GGCCGCGATCGACTACATCGACGCCCGCAACGACGATGCCCGACCCTTCATCTGGACCGCCGATGCCAATACCATCCTCGGCCGCGTCGCCAAGAATCGTGCGGCTTCCTTCAGTTCACGACACTAGATGGGACGAGCGTCCGCGTTTTGAAGCGGATCGTGGAGGCACTCGCGGAAGAGGATGGCGGCGGGAGTGAGAAGCGGGTGGGGTGAGGGCGGTGTCGGATGTGGGTGGTGGAAAAGGCACCGACTGCGCAGCTGTCGATGGGGCGATGGTGGCGGATTGGGGTGAGGAAGCTGCCGCGGGAGGAGGGGGGGCGCGTACGGCGACGGTCGGAGGCACGGGAGATGTGGGAAGTCGGATGTCGGAAGTGGGATGTGGGAAGAAGGAGTAGCAGCGGTAGAGCCGGCAGGAAGGCCACGTGGGCCCCCCCCCGGCCGCTGGGCGGCCACCTCCCCCTCGCGGGGGAGGAGCTGGGGAAGCGGGGAGGAGCTAGCCCGGCAGGATGACGACATCTTCGGGTGCGGCGGAGAGGGTCACGCGTTCGCCGATGCGCGTGGATGCGCCGGGGTTGAGGTGCGCGACCTTGACGCGTGCTGCGCCGGGGAGTTCGACCACAAGCTGCTCGGTCTCGCCGAGGTAGGTGGATTCGACGACGCGGCCGGGCATGAGGTTCCGCCGCGGCGCGGAGGTGGATGCTTGCGGCTGAGAGTCAGCGGCGTGCAACTGCCAAGCTTCGGGGCGCACAGAAGCGATGATGTTTACGGCCGCGGCGTCGATATCAGGGGAGAGGACGGCGGAGACCATGTCGCCCGCGGCGGTGCGGACAATCGCGTTGCCCGGTCCGGCTGGTCCGTTGCGCTCGATGAGTGAGCCGGGGAGGATGTTGGTCTCGCCGAGGAACTCGGCGACGAAGCGCGTGCGCGGGCGACGGTAGAGCTCGCCGGGCGGGCCGAGCTGCTCGATGCGGCCGTGGTTCACGATGGCGACGCGGTCGGCCATCGACAAGGCTTCCTTCTGATCGTGCGTGACGTAGATGGCGGTGATGCCGCGGCCACCTCCGGCGGCTTCCTTGCAGATGCGGCGGATCTCGGAGCGCAGCTCGTTGCGGAGCTTGGCGTCGAGGTTACTGAGGGGTTCATCGAGCAGGAGGACATCGGGGCGGATGACCAGGGCGCGGGCGAGCGCGACGCGTTGCTGTTGGCCGCCGGAGAGCTGGTTGGGCTTGCGATCGGCGTACTGCTCCATCTGCACGGCGGCGAGGGCTTCGGTGACGCGGCGTTTCTTCTCGTCGGCGGGGACCTTGCGGATGTTGAGGCCGAAGGCGACGTTGGCCGCGACGGTCATGTGGGGCCAGAGGGCGTAGGACTGGAAGACCATGCCCGTGTTGCGCTTGTTGGGCGGGAGGAAGGTGACATCGCGCGCGGAGGGGGAGAGGACAACGGTGGTGGGGGCGTTTGGGTCGGCGGAGGAGGCCGCGGCTTGGGAGGCGGTGGCATCGTCGCTGGTATCGAAGAAGATGCGGCCGCTGGTGGGCTCGATGAAGCCTGCGATCATGCGGAGGAGGGTGGTCTTGCCGCAGCCGGAGGGGCCGAGGAGGAAGAAGAGCTCGCCGGCGTTGATGGTGAGGGAGACGTGGTCGACGGCGGTGGTGGTGCCGCTCTTCTTGGCCCCGCGGCCGCCGGGCAGGGCGTCAAACTGCTTGGTGAGGCTGTCGAGGGTGATGGTTGTGGCCATGGGGAGGACATGGTAACGCCGCGGCCGGGGCCGGATGGCGGCGGCGGGGATGAAGATTGCGGATGCGTGAGAGGCCGACGGGGGGGTTGGACTGGGCTTGGGTAGGCCTTGTGCTGGTCAGCGGGAAGGCGGCCGCGGATCGCGGTGCGCATCAGGCGTTGGAGCGGCGGATATCTGCCGCGGTGCGGGTCACTCGGTGATATCGATCTGGATGGTGTTGGTGAGGAAAGCGAAGTCGGAATCGATGTAGGTATCGATGTCGCCGGAGTAGGAGCCCGGGGCGGTGGCGGAGAGGGAGAAGGTGACGGTGGCGGAGCCCGAAGCGGGGACCGAGAGGTTCATGGTGTGCGAGGCGTAGCCGAAGATGGAGGTGGTGGTTGCGGGCTTGGGGGTGATGCCGGTGATGGATGCGCCCTCGATGAGTGCATCCTCGATGTAGACGTGCCGAATGCGGCGGGCCTGGCCGGAACGGTCGGTGACGGTGACCTTGATGGTGAATGTCTCGCCGACGCGGACGGAGCTGGGGGCATCGACGGAGATGTCGACGCTCTCGGGTGTGAGGGCCTGCCGGATCTTGGTGGGGTTGAAGAGCATGCCGGTGAAGAACCCGGCGCAGGAGCCGATGAGCAGGAAGACGATGCAGAGGAGGATGACCCAGGGTGCTCGCATGGAGTGCTCCTTTGGTGGAAGGTGCGGGGCATCGTACATGCGAAACGTTCTGGTTGCATGTTGGTAGACTGTGATGATGGGGACTGCGGCGGCGACAGGCTGGGCGGAATGGATGCTCGCCGCGGGCGGGTGGGCGCTGCTGGCGGTGGGGGGGATGCTGCTGCTGTGGGCGTTGTTCTGGGATCGCAGCCGCGGCAGGAAGCGGTGCCCGAAGTGCTGGTATGACATGAGCGGGGCGGTGGCGCGGGAGGAGGATGGCCGCGAGGTGTTCACGTGCCCGGAGTGCGGACGGGTGGTGAAGGGGGAGCGGGGGCTGAGGAGGACGAGGAGGAGGTGGGGGTGGGTGGCGTTCGCGCTGCTCCTGCTGTTCGTGGGCGCGGATGCACGCTATGTGCGGCCGCGGATCGCCAGGGAGGGCTGGTTGGCGGTTCTGCCGTCGAGCGTGCTGGTGTTTGTGTGTCCGATCGAGGGTCGGTCGATGCCGCGATCGCCATATGCCACGCTCGACCTGTTGAATCCGCTCCCTGGTTCATACGCATCGTTGGTCTGTGAGCGGCGCAAGAAGGGGCCGTTCTGGGCGTGGCAGGATGTCGTCTGGATGCGACGGGTCTTCGCGGCGCACCCTGATGAGGCGCTCTTCATGGCCTGGGTGCCGAAGCACTGGGCGACGGATGTTCCGCTGCGCATGTATGTCACAGATCGACGAAACTATGGACCGAAGGACTGCGTGGTGGGCGTGCGTCTTGCAGGGTCGGAGATCGGATGGACCGATGTGCACGATCCTGGGTCCTGGGTGCCCGCGGTGGATTCCAAGCCACTGAAGAGTGGACAGGTCCGCTTTCAGACGCGTGTTCGATTCCGTGGCATCACGATTTGGAGCGGGCGGCGTGAGGCAACCATCGATTTGGTTGGGCCGCTTACGGAAGCGATGAGCCCGGTGACGGATGCAGAGGCGACGGAGGCGCTGAAGCGGCAAAGGCCCAGGTTGTTTCGGTTGCGCGGGAAGATGTGGCTGATGGTCGACGAATCCATGCGTTTGACATTCACACCGGCCGTGCGGTGCGAAGTGCGGCGCGATGGTGTGACCGTGGGCAGTGTGGACTACTACCAACAGAATCCTGAACGACATGCCGACCACGATCGGGTCGATGTTGCTCCGGTCATGTTTGGTGAGATTCGGTGGTTGGGAGTTGAGCCGGTTGAGATCGACCTTGACGGGGCAGTGTGGACGCTGCGTTTTACGAGTCTGCCGGAGGTGGCGATGCTGGACTACAAGAGCGCGGAGGAGATTGCGAAGCTCGCGCGGACCGACGGGCAGATGAATCGGTATTGGGTGGGAGAGTTCGAGGTGCCGCTGGAGATTCATGAACCGTAAGCAGCACGGTTTGTCCGTTCGGGCATGAAGAAGCTGATGCGGGGGAAGTTTCCCACGCACCCACTCGTTGAGCGCGGCGCGCGTGGGCATGGGCAGCCGGGGGGCTGCGCCATGGCCACCAGATCTGCAGATCGCACTTGATGAGTGGGCGCAACTCACAACCCGGGGCTTCGGCCCAGAGCGGCCTCAGCCCCGGCGTCAGAAGACAACGGGCATCACGCGACGGTGACGGACTTGTCGAGGTAGACATCCTGGATGGACTGGAGGAGCGCTGCGCCGTCCTTCATCGGGCGCTGGAAGGCCTTGCGGCCGGAGATCAGGCCCATGCCGCCGGCTCGCTTGTTGATGACGGCGGTGGTGATGGCTTCCTGCAGGTCGCTTGCGCCCTTGGATTCGCCGCCGGAGTTGATGAGCGGGATGCGGCCCATGTAGTTGTTGAGGATCTGGTAGCGGCAGAGGTCGATGGGGTGGCCGCCCGCGCCGGATTCATCGCTGCCGGCGAGTTGCGTATACACGCGCTTGTCCCACTTGCCGTAGGACGAACCGCCGGAGTTGAGCGCGGCATAGCCGCCGTTGTTGGTCGGCAGCTTCTGCTTGATGATGTCGGCCTTGATGGTGACGCCGAGGTGGTTGGCCTGGCCGGTGAGGTCGGCGGAGGCGTGGTAGTCGGTGGACTTGCCGTCCGCGCCCTTGACCTTGAAGGCGTTGTTGCGGGTGTAGCACCAGAGCACGGTCACCATGCCGTAGGAGTGCGCCTCTTCGAACATGTCGGAGACGTAGGCGATCTCTTCGCGCGAGGTGTCGCTGCCGAAGTAGATCGTCGCGCCGACGGCGATCGCGCCCATCTCGTAG
This sequence comes from Planctomycetota bacterium, assembly GCA_023432465.1. Taxonomy (GTDB): domain Bacteria; phylum Planctomycetota; class Phycisphaerae; order Phycisphaerales; family UBA1924; genus JAHBXL01. The sequence continues at coordinate 4,635 of JAEYUO010000096.1, forward strand.
CACTGGCGGATGCTGCCGAAGTAGGACTGCTTGAAGTTGTTGGGGTAGGTCAGCATCTCGTTGTGGTTGAACTTCACCAGGAACGGGATCTTGTGGGCGTACTTGCGGCTGACCGCGCCCAGGACGCCGAGCGTGCTGGCGACGGCGTTGCAGCCGCCCTCGATCGCGAGGCGGACGATGTTCTCGGGGTCGAAGTACTCGGGGTTGGGGGCGAAGCTCGCGCCGGCGGAGTGCTCGATGCCCTGATCGACGGGGAGGATGCTGACATACCCCGTTCCGGCGAGGCGGCCGGTGTTGAGCATGGTCTGGAAGTTCCGCAGCACCACGGGCGAGCGGTCGGTCTGGCTGAAGACGCGGTCGATGAAGTCGGGCCCGGGAAGGTGGAGCTTGGCCCTGCTGACGGTCTTGGACTCGTAGCCCAGGAGGCTCTTGGCATCGGGGCCGAGGAGGGAGGCGATGTCGGTGGGCATGGGTGGGCGCTCCGTGGAAGTGCCGGGATTTGCGGCCGCGGCGTGCGATGGGTGAGGGGAAACATAGTACGCTGCACGCTGGATCGGTTTGTGGGTTGCGAGGCGCGGGCCTGGCCGGCTGGAGGAGGAAGTCATGAGCGCGATGAGCACCGAAGTCAGGGCGTCAGAAGGCGGGCGCGGCGGCGGCGGGGGTGTTGAGCGGCCGCGATTGACGGCGGCGCTGATCGCCGGGGCGTATCTGTTGGTAGCGGTGCTGTGGATCTGGGGGTCGGACCGGGTGCTGCACGCGATGGGGCTGTCGCCCGAGGTGACGCACCAGATTGAGGTTTGGAAGGGGACGGGGTGGGTGGCGTTCACCGCCGCGGTGCTGTTTGTGCTGATCTCGCGGCCGCTGGTTCGGCTGACACGTGCGCGTGCGCGGGCCCTTGAGGCGAAGGCGGAGGCGCAGGCGCGGGCGGCGGAACTGGAGACGGTGCTGGATGCGGTGCCGGTGGCGGTGTGGATTGCGCGGGATCCGGAGTGCAGGGTGATTGACGGGAGCCGGATCGGGCGGGAGATCCTGGGGCAGGGAGAGCCGGTGAACCTGTCGCTCTCGGCGCCGTCGGGCGAGCGGCCGTTGGGGTTCAAGGTGCTGATCGGCGGTCGGGAGGTCAGCCCGGACGGGTTGCCGGTGCAGATGGCGGCGAGGACGGGGCGGGAGGTTCGGGACTGTGAAGAGGAGCTGGTGTTTGACGATGGTCGGCGTGTGCAACTGCTGGGGAATGCCTCGCCGCTGCGCGATTCGGAGGGGCGGGTGATCGGCGCGGTGGGTGCGTTTGTGGATGTGACCCAGCGGGAGCACGTGCTTCGGGAGCTTGAGCGGAACAAGCTGATCATGGAGCAGGCGCAGGAGCTTGGGCAGATCGGGAGCTGGGTGTCGGATGCGGAGCCGGTCGGCGGGGGCGCGCTTGAGTGGTCGCGGGAGACGTGCCGGATCTTCGGGATGAGTCCGGATGAGTTTGACGGGCGGGTAGAGACATTCTTTGAGATGGTGCACCCGGATGACCGCGATGCGGTGCGGAGGAGCGCGGCGGACGCAAAGGCGGGCCTTCGGGAGTATGAGGTCGAGCACCGGATTGTGCGGAGGGACGGCAGCGAGCGGTGGGTGCATCAGCGTGCGCGGGTTGAGCGCGACTCGGAGGGCCGGCCGGTACGGCTGCTGGGCGTGTGTCAGGACATCACGGAGCGCGTGGAGACGGAGGCGCGGCTTCGCGAGAGCGAGGCGCGGCTGCTGTCGGCGATGGAAGCAGCGAGCATTATCTGCTGGGAGACGGAGCTCTCGACCGGGGCGACGTCGTACTCTCGCGACCCGATCGAGTACTTCGGATTGAACGAGGCGGTTCGTCCGGCGCTGGCGACCGGGGGTGCGATGATCATCCATCCCGAAGATCGAGAGGGCGTGCTGCGCATATATGCGGAGCATGTCGCGGGGACACAGTCGGTGTTCGAGACCACGTTCCGGAGCGACACAGCCGGGGGCGAGCGGTGGTACCGGTGCACGGGGAGGCTGATTCGGGATCGGCAGGGCCGGGCGGTTCGCAGCGTGGGCGTGACGCAGGACATTACGGATCGGCGCGCGGCGGAGGCGGCGCTTCGCAAGAGCGAGGCGATGCACCGGACGATCGTGGAGACGTGCCAGGAGGGCGTGTGGCTGGTCGGGGCGGACTGGAGGACCACGTTTGTCAATCACCGCATGGCGGAGATGCTGGGCCGTGCGCCGGAGGAGATGATCGGGAAGACGGTGCTGGAGTTCATGCCGGAGGATGAGCGGGAGAAGACGCTTGCGCACATGCGTGAACGCGAAGCGGGGATCGCGGCGCAGCATGAGTACCGGTTTGTGCGTCCGGGCGGAGAGGAGATCTGGGCGCTCGCGGCGACGAACGCGCTGATGGATGAGCGGGGCGCGTTTGCCGGCGCGCTGGCGATGTTCACGGACATCACCGAGCGGCGGCGGATGGAGCAGGCGGTGCGCGAGAGCGAGGTGCGGTTCCGCGAGTTGTTTGATGCGCTGCCGGACCCGGCGTGGGACTGGGATCTGGAGGCTGATGTGACGCGGCACAGCGCGACCTGGGCGGTGCTGCTCGGATATCCGGCCGGGACGGGGGAGGAAGAGCTTGGGTCGTGGGAGAGCCTGCTGCACCCCGAAGACCGGGCAGAGGTGCTGTCGCGGCTGGCAGCGTGCGAGGAAGGCGCGACGGATGTGTACGAGGCGGAGTATCGGCTGCGGTGCAGGGACGGGAGTTATCGCTGGGTGCTGTCGCGCGGGCGGGTGGTGGATCGGGGGGAGGATGGGCGTGCGCGCAGAATGATCGGCGCGATCACGGACATGACCGAGCGGCGGCGCGCGGAGGATGACCTGCGGATCAGCGAGGCGCGGTTCCGGACGTTGATCGAGACCGCGCCGGAGGCGGTGGTGGTGCTGGATGCGGAGAGCCGGCGGTTCACCGAGTGCAACCTGCAGGCGGGGAAGCTGGTCGGGCTTCCGGTCGAGGAACTGCTGCGGCGCACGCCGGTGGAGATGAGCCCGGAGTTCCAGCCGGATGGGAGGCGATCGAAGGACGCGGCGGAGGAGTACATCCGGCGCGCGATCGCGGGGGAGAAACCGGAGTTTGAGTGGGTGCACGTCTCGACGGACGGGCGTGAGATCCCGTGCGAGGTGCATCTGGCACGCCTGCCGGATCGCGATCGCGTGCTGATCCGCGGGAACATCACGGACATTACGGAGCGCAAGGCCGCCGAGGCGCGTCTGCGCGATCGCGATGCGCTGCTTCGAAAGCTCTCTGAGCAGGTTCCTGGAGCGATCTTTCAGTACCAGCAGTTTCCCGATGGGCGTGCGACGTTTCCATACTCCAGCGAGGGCGTGCGGGCGATCTATGAGGCGACGCCGCAGCAGCTTCAGGAGACGGCTGAGCACGCGTACGCGCGGATTCACCCCGATGACCTGCCGCAGGTCGTAGAGAGTGTGAAGCGGTCGGTCGAGACGATGGAGCTGTGGCAGAGCGAGTATCGGGTGGTGCTGCCGGGGCGGGGCGAGCGGTGGATCGAGGGGCACTCGATGCCGGAGCGGCTCGAGGATGGGAGCACGCGGTGGCACGGGCACCTGCTGGATGTGACGGAGCGGCACAACTCGCAGGAGGCGTTGCGCGCCAGCGAACAGAAGTACCGGCTGGTGATCCGCGCGACATCGGATGCGATGTGGGACTATGAACCGGGCACCGGGCTGCTGCGGTGGGGCGACAACGTGGAGACGATGTTTGGCACGAAACTCTCAGAGCTGGGCGATCGCCTGAGTGGATGGTCGGACCGGCTGCACCCGGAGGATCACGACCGGGTGATGGGGAGCTTTGAGAGCAGTATCGAGCGCGGCGCTGAGCGGTGGGTGGAGGAGTATCGCTTCCGGAAGAGCGACGGCACGTTCGCCGTGGTGCTGGACCGGGCGTACATGCTTCGCGACGAGGCAGGGAAAGTGGTCCGCATCATCGGTGCGATGTCGGACATGACGGAGCGCCGGTTGAGCGAGCAGTTGATGTCGGGGCAGGCCAGGACGCTGGGACTGCTTGTCGATGGGGAGCCGCTGAACCGTCTGCTCAGGGAGATCGTGCTGATCCTGGAAGAGATCGAGCCGGGGTGTTTCGGGTCGGTGCTGCTGCTTGATGAGGAGGAGGGGCGCGTCCGAACGGCGGCGGCCCCCAGCCTTCCGGCGGAGTATTCGGCGGCGATCGACGGCTCGGAGATCGGGGCGAACGTCGGTTCGTGCGGGACGGCGATGCACCGGCGCGAGCGGGTGATCGTGACGGACATCGCGACGGATGAACGGTGGACCGAGTTCAGGGAACGCGCGCTGGCGCACGGCCTTCGGGCGTGCTGGTCGGAGCCGATCATCGGCGCGGGAGGGGCGGTGCTGGGGTCGCTGGCGATGTACTACAAGGAGCCGCGGGGTCCCGGGGAACACGAGCTGAGATCGATCTCGTGGGCCGCGAGGCTGGCGGGCCTGGCGATCGAGAGGCGGCGGGCGGAGGAGCAGCTTCGCAAACGCGAGACCGATATGCGGGACCTGCTCAACGCGGTTCCGGATCTGATGTTCCGCATCGACAGCGAGGGGCGGTACCTGGAGTATCACGCGCCGAACCCGGCGGACCTGCTGGTTCCGCCGGAGAAGTTCCTCGGGCGGACGGTGCGGGAGGTGATGCCCGCGGAGCTTGCCGAGCCGTGCATGGCGACGCTGGAGCGTGTGCTCAAGACCGGGCGGACGCACTCGTACGAGTACCAGTTGGTGAAGGAGAGCGGTCTGCGGCACTGGGAAGTGCGTGTGACCAAGTGTGCGGAGGAGCAGGCGTTGATGCTCGTTCGCGATATCACGGTGCGTCGAACCGCCGAGCGGAGGCTGCGGGAGAGCGAGCAGCGGCTCAGCCTTCTGGTTCGGCAGAGCCCGCTGGGAGTGATCGTGTGGGACCTGGACTTCCGTGTGGCGGAGTGGAACGCCGCCGCGGAGCAGATCTTCGGCTGGCCGGCTGGCGAGGCGCTGGGCCGGGACGCCGGGTTCATTCTGCCCGAGAGTGTGAGGCCGCAGGTTCAGGAAGTGTGGAAAGCGCTGTGTGCGAACAGCGGCGGCACGCGGAGCACCAACGCGAACCTCACGCGGGATGGAAGGACGATCTATTGCGAGTGGTACAACGCGCCGCTGTTTGACGGGGATGGCAAGCTGTTCGCGGTCGCGTCGATCGTTGACGATGTCACCGAGCAGCGCGATGCCCAGCAGCGTCAGCAACTGATGATGGCGGAGCTGGATCACCGCGTGAAGAACAACCTGGCGGCGGTCATCTCGCTCGCCGAGCAGTCCGGCCGGACGACGACGACGTTCGCGGATTTCCGGGTTTCGTTCCTGGGCCGGGTTCGCGCGCTGTCGCGGCTGCACAACGCTTTGGCGGCGACGCGGTGGCAGGGCGCGAGCCTGGGCACGATGGTGCGGCAGACGCTCGAGGCGTTTGGACAGGATGCGACATCGCAGGCGGTGGTGGAGGGCCCGGCGGTGGTGCTGCCGCCGCGGGCCGCGCAGGCGATGGGCATGGCGCTCAACGAGCTGTGCACCAATGCGATCAAGTACGGCGCGCTCTCGGTGCCGGGGGGCCGGATTGAGGCCAGGTGGGCCCTGAGGCCCATCGAGGATTCGCAGGGGCAAGGCAGGGATGCGGCCTGCGCGGTCCTGGAGATGCTCTGGGCGGAGCACGGGGGGCCTGCGGTGTCGCCTCCGACGCGACGGGGCTTCGGGACGGAGCTTATTGAGGGGGCGATCAGCTACGAACTGGGGGGTTCGGCCCGCTTGGAGTACCTGCCTGGGGGATTGTGCTGCAGAATCCGGATCGAGTTGCCCGCTGATGCGGAGTTCGATGTTCGTGAGGTGCAATCTGGCAGCCTGGGAGACCCTCGGTGTTGACTTGGACGTAAGAACCGTGCAGACTGTCAATTGATGGAATATCGTTCTTAATTCTCGGAGCATGATCGACTCGCCATGACTGTGGGTCTGAGTTGGAGCAACACCATGGCGGCTGCAAGGAAGAATGAACCGGAATCGCGGAGAAGTGGCCTGGATGCCGCGCGGCTCGCGAATCTTCGGGTGCTTGTGGTGGAGGACTCGTTTCTCGCCGCGGCATCGATATCGAGGATGTTGGCGGACCTGAACTGCCAAGTGGTCGGCCCGGTGTCCACCGTCGAGAAGGCGATGGCCCAGATCCTGGCCGAGGCATGTGATGCGGCGGTTCTGGATATCAACCTGTCGGGGGAGACGAGCGAGCCGATCGCCGAGGCGCTGGCGGAGCGGAACGTGCCGTACTTCTTTGTGACCGGGTATGCGAGCCCGATGCTGCTGAGCCCCCGGCAGCGATCTCACCCGCGGATTCACAAGCCGATTGCGGAGTTGGAACTGCGAGACGCCCTGATCAGATCCTTGACAAAGGTCTGATAACGAGGAGTCCGGCCTGTTGTCCCGGCGGTAGGTCCTGAAAAAACAAGGAGTTACGAAGTTGGCAAGACAGTCGGCACTTTTCGCTTGCTTTCGTCGTTGGCCGTGATCTAATACCACGGTCAGTTACCCGGTTCGAGCGGCGGAAGATGCCGCGGACGGACTTGGGAGCACAGGTGCGCCTGGGAGGGCGGACACCTGTGTGGGGGAGAGAGTAGAGACAGTCGGTCGCACGGGCACGGAAGTGCCGGAGCGGCGTTGTTTCTGCTCGCGGATCCCCCCTGGACACCGCGAAGATCAGAAGTCTTGAGGAAGCCGGCCGGCTGAGGCGGGGTTCTTCAGGGTTGCCGCACATGCGTTGAAGAGCGCATGGGGTTGCGGGTTCTCTCTCTCGCGGCTGTCGTACAGCTGCAACATCCGGGTCCGGCGTTTCCTGCGAGGACGCGCCGGGAGGCGTGCACAGCGATGTGTACGGCGATGTGGTTCGCCCTTCCCACGGGCGAGCCAGGCGGAAAGAGCCGTGTTCGGCTCCGGGCGCGATCGGTGCGCCTCGGTCATGCGGGTAGGCCCTCAGCGGGGCACATTTGTTGGAGACAGGTCCATGAGCAAGGTCTTTGTGAGCAGCTCTTGTGTTGGCGTTGTGCTGCTGGCCGCGGGGCTCGCTTCCCCCGCCATGGCGCAGTTCAACTATCCGAACTTCTCGTCGGTGGCGAACCTGACGTTCAACGGCGTTGCGGCCCAGTCGGGCAACACGCTGTCGGTGACGCCGCCCGTCGGGGCGTCGGCCGGGTCGGTGTGGCGCACGGACAACCAGAGCGTGGGCCTGGGCTTCGTGACGAACTTCACGTTCCGCATCAGCGATCTCGCGGGTGTGGGAGCGGACGGCTTTGCGTTCGTCATCCAGAACGAGGGCACCAACGCCCTTGGCGGGACGGGCGGCGCGCTGGGCTATGCGACGAACCTGACGTTCCCTTCGCAGATCGGCATCGGCAACAGTGTTGCCATCGAGTTCGATCTGTGGAACAACGGGAACAACTGGCCGGACTTCGGCAACTCCAACCATGTCTCGATCCAGACCAACGGCCTGAGCGCCAACCTGCCGGGTTCGGGCAGCTCGCTCGGCGCGGCCAGCCCCGCGACGGACATGTCCAACGGCGCGGTCCACGCGGCGCGCGTCGTGTACACCCCGGGCCTGATGCAGGTGTTCCTCAATGACATGGTGAACCCGATCATCTCCGCGCCGGTGACCCTCACGGACCACATGCTGCTGAGCAGCGGCCGCGCGTTTATCGGCTTCACCGCCTCGACCGGCGGCGAGGCGCACGCACAGCGCCACGAGATCCTCTCGTGGGACTTCTCCGATGTTGTTCCGGCGCCCGGCGCTGCGTCCCTGCTGGCCCTGGGCGGCCTGTTTGCGGCGCGTCGTCGTCGCGCCTGATCCCCGACGCCCCGCTGGTGGATTCGTGGTCAGGGTGAGTCCGCCCCACGGCCACGAGCCCCGATGCACAAGACGGCCGGCCTGCTTGAAGCGGGCCGGCCGCCAGTGCTTTTGGACCGCGCGGCCGAATGTGGAGGAGGGCCGGTTGCAACGCCCGTCCACCGGTGCGGGTGGACCGGATAACCGCGTTCCCTCTGGCCGTCGGGCGTCGTGTATCCGATCGTGGATGTGCGGCGGAGGGCCGCGGAGGGTCTGCGCACATGTCGTCTCTGCGGTTGGTCGGACTTGGATTTCTGGTGTGCCTGGCGGTTCTTCCGGCGATGCTGCTGGGGATCGTTCGCCACCATCCTGATGCCGCGGGCGTGAACGTCACGGCGGTCGGCACGGGTGGGGGTGACGGCGAGCGGGCACGGTCGTGGGAGGGGGAGGCCAAGTCGCCGGGATCAATGAGCTCTGCAACCAACGCGCCCGAGGCGCCGAGTGAGGTGCGCGGCACGCCGGTGGTCGAGTTGTATCTTCCGGAAGGTGATGCCGCGGAGATGAGCGCGGCGGTCCATGCGGCGGTTCCCGGGGCGGTGGTGCTGAGTTTCGGGCCGCTTCACACCAAGACCGAGGCAGGCAAGGGGATCGACCCGTTTGTCGGGGTTGAGGCGGGGAAGCGTCGGCGAGCATATGCGCGGGCGATCGGTGATGGACGAGAGTCGGTCGGGCGGGTTGTTGTGGCTTCGCCCGCGCTCATCGATGGCCCGGAGAATCCGACGGCTCAGTGGGCGAAGGAGCGTGTGGTGATCGCGGCGGGCGATGCGCCGGCGGCGGAGCTGACGCTCAAGGCGCCCCGATCGAGCGCGGCGGGCGCGACAACGGTGTGGCGGGTGGAGTTTGCCGGCAAGGGCCGGCGCGCGGAATCACCGCTGACCGAGGATGCGATGCTGAACCTGATGCTGGTCGAGCCAATCGGCGGGAAGGCGGGCGCGCCGCTGCGGGTGGTGTCGTTCAAGTCGTTCAGGCTGCCCGCGGGCGGCGCGGGCAGCGTGGAGGTCTCGCCGCCGGCGGGCGCGAACCCGGCGCGGCTTGTGGGGGTGTTGCAGCACGGCAAGACGATGCGGGTGCTGGCGGTGACGAGCGTCGAGCTTCGCTGAACGGGCGACGGGTCTGCTTAGCACGGGCCGATGCCGGCTTCGAACCACGCCGCGAGGAAGGCGAAGATCGAAGGGACGCCGCCGGCGGTTTCGCCGAAGAACCAGGCCTCGGGCACCTGTGCGAACCATGCCGCGAGGAAGGCGAAGATGTCGGCAAGCTCGACCGAGCCGCCGGCATCGAAGTCCGCCGGGCATGGGGGTGGGCAAGGGCCATCGATGCGAGAGACGGAGAGCGTGCCTTGTCCGCCGGGGGTGTTGGGATAGACACCAAGCCGGATGAGATAGTCCTGGCCGCCGGTCGCGTCGAGGGCGAGCCAGCTCTGGAACCCTTGCGCGCAGGAGTCGTCATCGCAGCCGAGGGCGTTCAACTGCTCGCAGGTTCCTTCGTACGTGGCGATGCGGTCATCGGTCAGGCTCTGCCCGCAGGTGGCGAACTGGAACTCGCCGCTGCAGGGCGCGGTCCAGCGGAACCACACGTCCCCGCTGATTCCAAACGGGGGGAACTCGACAAGGCAATCGTCGGGGCCGGTGCTTGATGCGCCGCGGGTATCGAAGGGGAATGCACCCTCGCCCGCGATGGCGAACGCGCTCTCGCAGAGGTCGTTGGGCGGGGCGGGCACGCAGAGGAAGACCGGGGTGCAGGGTTCGCCGAAGCCGATGAAGATCCCTCCGGAATCGGCGCATGCCTGAGCGGTCTGGAGCGTGCAGGCAAAGGGCTCCACGGTTCCGCAGCACGCGCCGGTGGTGGACTCGATCGGGAAGCCTCGAATGCGCACGGCGAGCACGTTGTCGGCCGGGGATGCGCCACCCCAGGAGAGCTGGTCGCCCTGATTCCCCGGCATGGAGGGATCGGCCGGCTCGTAACGGATGCTGTCGCCGGTGAGGTCGCCGTTGTCGTTGTCGATCCAGAACATCTCGAGGCTGGAGCCGATCACGGGCTGGGTTGCGACGCACAGATTGCCGGGAAAGACGCTGCTGAATGGGCCACTGGGAATGATCGCCCCGCGTTCATCGACGAACGCGATCTCGAGTCCGAAGATGCCATCGTGGAGCACGAACGGCGCGAGCGCGGCGGTGATGAGGTATGACCCGGGCGGTCCGGCGTTGACGGGCGCGTTCTCGATCACCAGGAACTGCTGCGAGGCCTGGTCGTGCTGGACGATGAGCGGGTCGCCCTCGCCCGGTGGATTGATGCGATCGAAGAAGGTCAGGCGGACGGTGATGCGCGGTTGCGGACCCCACGTGCGGATGTAGAAATCGAGCGCGTTCACGACCGCGCCCGCGCTGGATGCTGGGCCGGGCGTGAACGAGAGGTCATCGAGAATGGCGGATGGCGCGGACTGGAAGCGGCTGAAGGTGGTGCAGCCGGAGATGGAGTCGAAGAGGATCTGCCCGGCGGGGCCGCGGGGCCCCGGCTCGGGTGCGGCGGCAGCGCGGGCGGAGACGAGCCACGGCTCGTTGGTGACAGGGGCTTCGTCCGCCGCGGTGCGCATCACAAGCGCGGCTCGATCGGCGTGTGCGCAGGGCGCAAAGCAAGCCACGATCGCGGCAGCGATTGTCAGGGCACGAAACAACACCAGCGGACCTCTCAATCCTCGAAACGGGCTTGACCGGGTGACGGAAGACCCGTTCCGTGCGGCAGCGCGGAACGGACATGGGGACGGAGTCGGGGCGCGAGGCACCCGGATCCACCGGGCCGACGTGTTCAGTCTACCTGATGGTGAGCAAAATCCAGCGAAAGAACGGCTATTTCCGCGTGAAGTCCCCGCATCTTCACAGGATCGGTGGGTTGGCCACACCGGTCATCAACAGGAGCCGAACCAACTCGCGAGGAAGGCGAAGATGTCCGGCACGCCGAGGCCTTCAACCCCGTCGAGATCGGCTTCGGGGTTTCCCGCAAACCAGGCGGCCAGGAAGGCGAAGATGTCCGCGACATTTTTGATGCCGTTTCGATCGAAGTCGCCGGGGCAGACCGGGGCGTAGAACCACATGGCGCGGATGTTCTCGGGGAAGACGCCGTCTTCGGCGATGCCGGTGATGAGCGCGGTGGTCTCGCCGGACTGCAGGAAGTCGCCGTTGCCGTCGAGGTCGCGCAGGAGCAGGATCGCATCCTGCGCGCCGGTGCCGTGGCTGGAGATGGCCATCGTACGGACCGGGGTGACGGGCCCGTGGGCGAGGGCGAAGGAGTTCTGCAGGACCGCCCCGACCGGGAGCGCGGACTCATCCCAGAGGAGAGTCGCCTCGGCCGCGGCGTCGATGGCGTTGCTGTTGTCGAGGTCGTTCAGGCGGAAGATGGTCTGGGTGCTGGAGAGGTTGTGGGTGAAGAGGCTGACGCCGTCGGTGACGCAGGAGAAGTCGCAGACCGCGCCCTGATCGCCATCGGTGAGGAAGATGTTGAACTCATCGGATGCGACCGAACCGCCGGCATCGTCATCCCGGAGGCGCACGATCACATCGGGGTTGCCGCCGCGAAGGTCGGCGTAGTACGCGGTGTCTCCGATGAAGCAGAGGTCGAAGGGGTTGGAGGAGGTGACGTTGGAGAAGGCGTCGAACCAGACGGAACACTCGTTGATGTCGCTCGCGTTCCCGTTGCCATCGAGGTCGATGAGCCGGTAGATGGCGTCATCGGCAGCGGACCCGACGCCCGCATTGGCGACGAAGATCGCCCCGTTGTGACCGGTGATGCCGTTGGGGGTGTCCATGATGAAGTTCAGGTGGTTGAACAGGCCGCTGCGGAAGAAGAGCCGCGCCTCGCCGGGGTCCATGGCATCGCCGTCGGCGTTGTTGTCGCGGATGGCGTAGACGGCATCGGTGTCGCCGTCGGTGAGATAGACGGTGCGGTCGGCGGATTGGAAGATCCCGAAGACCGACCCTGTGGGCAGGGGGAGCCCGGAGAGGTTTCCATCGCCGAAGAAGATGGTCGCGCTCTCGGCGATACCGTCGCCGTTGGTGTCCCGGACGAGGTAGATGGCGTCGAGCGTGAGGTCAGCCACCAGGATGCCGCCGGTCCGGTCGTTTGGGGCGGTGGGCTGGGCGAAACCGGACAGGCAGGGGACGAGCCCCAGGGTGAAGCCGAGGATGGGGGCGGGGTTGAACGGCATGGGGAGCTCCGAGGGGGACAGGAAGGGAAAGGGCGCGACGGGGGATGGTTTACTCGTTGAGTCTCAATCTCAACGAGCATCGCGGACCCATCGTCGATTTGCTGAGCGATTCTGGAAATGGTCCCATAAAAGCGGCCCGCAAGTTCATGCACCCTATTTTGGGCATGAAATACGCACCCGCATCTTGTGTCAGTCGTAAACCGATGTAATCTCTTGACTTGCGCAGGTTGCGCCACGGCTCGCCAGGGTCGCTGGGGGACTTCATCCGCAGCGGACCCAGATGTGTGGGGCAGGAACGCTGCCTGTGGCATGGCCCAACGACGCGGCTCGGCGCGTCCTCAAACCAACCGGGACCCGCTCGTCCCGTCAAGTACCCTTCGGCGTAAACCGAAGGGTCCTTGTTTTTTGGGATTGTCGGATTGCTCGAACCGCACGGAAGGGGGGTCGTTTCCGTAGGATGGAGCATGGGGAGCAACCCGCAGAACGTGTTTGAGTCTTTTCGGGTGCGGGTTTCGCAGCACGCGGTTCCGGCGTGGAAGGTGCGGCTGCTCACGCTCGTTGCGGGGCTGATCGGCCTGGTCGTCTTCCTGCTGCTTCTGCCGCTGATTCTGTTCGCGGCGGTGTTGATCGCCCTGTGGCTTGTGTATGTGCGTGTGCGGTTGTGGGCCGGGGGGAGAGGGCGGGGCCACGCGCCCGATGAAGACGGCCGGGAAAACGTTCGTGTGCTCGTGCGCGACGCTTGAACCGCGTGGTCGGCGTGCTCATGCTTTCGATCATGGCGGAAGAGCCCAAGGGCATCATGCGATCGCTGGGGGAGTTCTTCGGGCACATCGCCCGCGGGATCGCCACGGATCCTGCCGCGGCGAAGCGCGCGGAGCGGAGGGTGATCCGTGAAGAGACGACCGAGCGCGAGGCGACGACGACGGACGGGCAAAGCGTTATCCTGCGGAGAACGGTGATCGAAGAGGTGGAGGTCCCGTCGGGGCGGAGCACTCCGGCGGCGGAGCGGGGACCCGTGAAGGACGCGTGAACGAGGGCATGAACGTGAAGAACAGGCTGCGCACGGGAGGAATGTCGGCGGCGGTGTGCGCGGCGTCGCTGGTGGTCGCCGGCGGGTGTGGCGATTCGCGCTCGGCGTGGGTGCGCAACGAAACTGATACGGTTTTGCGGGTGCGGTTCTGGTGCGGGCCGCGGGAGACGGGGACCGACCCATCCACGTTGACGCCCAGCGAGGTGTACGACGTGGAGCCGGGGGAGCGTCTGGTTCTTCAGCTTGATGAAGAAGAGGGGTTCGAATCCACCGCCGCCTCGATCGTGCGACTTCAGGCGCAGCCGCTGGGCGTCGCCTATGGGCGGATCGTGCATTACTGGATCGAGATCAATCCGCCGGGTCCGTACGGCGTGAAGGCGCTGGGTGTGCAGCCGGACATTCGCGCAGAGCGCGACGGCACGGGAACGATGATCTCTGTGCCCGCGGCGTTCTGGCCGGCGCCTGCGGCGGCTGAGTGAGTGCGATTTACTTCGGAGCGGCCGGACCGCCCGAGGCGGGGTCGTCCGCGGAGTTGGCCGGCGCCTCAACGTTCAGTCGGGTGAGCACTTCGAGGACCTCGACTTCGAGACGGATCGATGTTCCGAGCGGGACCACAATCTCATCCTTCTCGTTCTTCACTTCCTTGAACCCGTAAGCCTTGGGCGCGGGGATGGACAGGCGGCGCTTGCCGCCGACGCGCATGCCGGGGATGCCTTCGCGCATGCCGGCCATGGCGGTGGCGAGGGCGACATCCCGGGGGCCGCCCTGATTGGCCGTGTCCCAGTACATTTTGCCCGTCGCCACGGACCAGCCCTTGACGGTGAGCCGCACCCGGCTGCCGGGCCAGACGATGTCGCCGGTGCCGATCTTCAGCTCCTCGATCACGAGGCCGTTGCCCATGTCGGTTCGGGAGAGCGGGGGGGTGGGGTCGAGGCCCTTCATCTCGGTGGAGTCGGGCGATGCCTTGGGCGGGGTGGCGGCGGTGGCACCCGAGTCGGGTGTACCCGCATCGGCCTTGACAGCAGCCTGCGGGCCGTCGGGCTTGGCGGAGTCACTCCCGGAGCACCCGGAGAGGATGGCGGCGAGCGCGGCGGCGCAGAGGAGTGCGCGGGCGGGGGAGGGATGGCTGGTCATGCGGGTGAACTCCTGAATCGCACCGTACGGGTGTCTGTCCGATCTGTCCGGGGCCATTGGTATCGGCAGACGGGGGGCGCGGTTGTGGATACCGCACAAGTTGGCGAGTTCTCGGACTTTCGGGCCGCGGAATCTCGGCGGGGTGGAGGCGGGGTCCGAGGGGTGAAGGGTCGGGCGTGTCGGCCTCTACGCTTCGTGCATGGGCTTGCAGTCGGCAGAAGTGTCAGGGGAGACTCGCGGGGCGCGGCCGGTGGTGGCGGTGTCGATGGGAGATCCGCTGGGGATCGGCGCGGAGATCGTGGTGAAGGCGCTGGCGGATCAGGGGCTGCGATCGCGGGCGAGGTTTGTGGTCTTCGGGTGGGGCGAGGCGATGCATCGCGCGGCGGGGGCGGCGGGCATCGCGCCGTTCTGGCAGCGCGGGGCGTATGAAGCGGGGGCGGAGGGGCCGCGGATTCCTGCGGAGTGTTTGCGGGAGGAAGTGGTGGTTCTGGAGGCGGGCGGCGCTGGCCTCGACGCGTCGCTGCTTGAGGGTGCTGCTCGGCCCACGGGCGTGGGGGGCCTGGCGAGCTTTCGATGGGTGGAGGATGCGCTGGCGTGCGCGATGTTGAAGCGGGATGATCCGCGCGCGGCGAGTGCGATGGTGACGGCGCCGATCGCCAAGGAAGCATGGAACATGGCGGGCGGGGAAGCGGGGCGGTTTCCGGGGCATACGGAGCTGCTCGCGGCCCGCTGCGGGAGCACGCGGTGTGCGATGCTGTTTGTCGGGCCGATACTGGTGGTGTCGCTGGCGACGGTGCATGTGCCCTTGGCGAGCGTGCCGGGGCTGTTGAGCATTGATCGCGTGTTTGATGCGATCGAGCTGACGCATCAGGCGTGTGTGGAGATGGGAAGAGCAGGCGCCGGGGAGGCGGGGCGGCCGCGGATCGCGGTGTGCGGGCTGAACCCGCACGCGGGGGAGCACGGGCTGATGGGGGATGAGGAGCAGCGGGTCATCGTGCCGGCGATCGAGCGGGCGGTGGGGGCGGGGATCGATGCGGTCGGGCCGCTGCCGGGGGATTCGGTGTTTCTGGCGGCGGCGAAGCGGAAGTTTGATGCGGTGGTGGCGATGTACCACGATCAGGGTTTGATTCCGGTGAAGCTGCTGGACCGGGAGAAGACGGTGAACACGACGGTGGGGCTGCGCAGCGCGCACGGCAAGGTGGTGCGGACATCGCCCGCGCACGGAACGGCGTTTGACATCGCGGGGAAGAATCTCGCGGATGCGGCGTCGATGCGCGCGGCGATCGAGCTGGCGATCGAGATCGCGGGGAAAGCGGGCCGAGCGTGATGACTCAGCGCCTGCCGGCGGCTTTTCCGAGCGCGTCGATGACCACGGCTTCCATCATGGAGTCATCGAGCGCGGCGTTTTCATCGAGGCGCTGGCGCTCGACGATCTTCGCCGAGCCGACGGGGTCGGTCGCGCGGATATCGAGGCCGACGAGGTCGCCGGTGCGCATGGTGAGCTGCTGGGGCGGGAGGCCGCACGCCAGGACGCCGAGCAGCTCGCCGAGCTGGGGATTGTGGCCGACGAGCATCAGGTTCTTGATGTTGGCGAAGGCCTGGATGAGTTCGAGGGCATCGGTGACGGGGCGATCGAGGGCGAGCTGGCCGACGGTTCGCATCTCGCAGGCGGCGGCCTCGCGGAGGTAGGCGGCGGTTTCCTGGGCGCGGACGGCCGCGCTGGCGAGGATCAGGGTTGGTTTGCGGTCCGCGACTTTGATCCAGCGGCCGAGGAATTGGGCCTGGAACCGGCCGCGATCGGTCAGGGGGCGGTCGAAGTCGTGGTTGGCGGTTGAGCCGCATGGGCGGAGCGACCCGCAAAGCTGGGTTGCGAGCGGCAGGTCCGCGGCCTTGGCGTGCCTGACAATGTAAAGCCTCATGGGATCAACTCCTCAAAGTCCGGAACAACCCGCAGCATCGTCATCGACTCTTCGGCCTTCCGGGACACGGACTTTGGTCACATAACCAACGGCGATACGCTCCCCTGCCGACCCGGGGGGGTCGGCTGGACGCTTGCGATGCTCGGGGAACCCGCCACCAACAAGTCTTCTGCCATGCTGTTCGTGCAATGGGCCGGGTTGGTTGCCGGTCCGTGCGTTGCAGCCCTCGTGTATCTCCTCTTCGGACCGGGGGCAGGTTCGGCTTTGGGTGGGGAATCGGCTGGACAAGCCGCTTGGGAGGCCGGAAGGGCGGTTCTATCGGAGCCGGGGCGGAGGTGTCTGGCGGTCGCGGCGTGGATGGCGACGTGGTGGATCAGTGAAGCGATCCCCGTGAGCGTGACGGCGCTGCTGCCGCTGGTGTTGATGCCGACGCTGGGGGTATCGGGAATGAAGGCGACGGCCGCGCCGTACGCGGATGAGATCATCTTTTTGTTCCTCGGCGGGTTTGTGCTCGGCATCGCGATGGAGAAGAGCGGGCTGCACCGGCGCATCGCGCTGGCGACGCTGGCGGTGGTGGGGACGCGGCCGTCGATGATGGTTGCGGGGGTGATGGCGGCGACGGCGTTCATGAGCATGTGGGTCTCGAACACAGCGACGACGATCATGATGCTGCCGATCGCGACGAGCGTTGTGGCGATGACGGAGAGGCTTGCGGCGGAGGGGGACGGGGCGCGCGGGTGGAGCGCGCGCGAGGTGGAGCGGTTCGCGCTGTGCATGCTGCTGGGCATCGCGTACGCGGCGAGCATCGGCGGGCTGGGAACGCCGATCGGCACGCCGCCCAACGGGGTGCTGATCCAGAGCGCGCAGCAACTGCTGGGCAAACAGATCGCCTTTGCCGACTGGATGAAGCTCGGCGTGCCGCTGGTGCTGGTCCTGCTGCCCGCGGCGTGGCTGCTGCTGACGCGGGTGCTGCACCCGCTCCGCGGCGGGCAGATCGAGGGCGGGCGAGAGCTCATCCATGAGGAGCGTGCGAAGCTGGGGAGGTTCTCGCGGAGCGAGTGGATTGTGCTGGGTGTGTTTCTGTTCGCGGTGGTGTGGTGGCTGTTCCGCGTACCGCTGTGCGGCTGGCTGGGGCTGGTGAGCACGAACGCCGCGGGGGCGGAGGTGCCGCGGGTGACGGATGCGACGGTCGCGATTGCCGCGGCGGTGCTGCTGTTTGTGATTCCGGTGGTTGCGGGGGGTCGGTCGGTCGTGTTGATGTGGGAGGATGCGGAGAGGTTGCCGTGGGGCGTGCTGCTGCTGTTTGGCGGGGGCTTGAGCCTCGCCGCGGCGATGAGCGCCACGGGGTGCGACAAGTACCTGGGCTCGCTGTTTGGGTCGCTGGGCGGGTTGCCGCTGGTGGTGGTGCTGACGGTGTTGGTGGTCGGGGTGATCGCGTTGAGCGAGCTGGCGAGCAACACGGCAATCGCGGCCGCGCTCATGCCGGTCTTGGCGGCGGTGGGTCCGGTGATGGGGCTCGATCCGCTGCTGCTGATGGTGACGGCCGCGCTGGCGGCGACGTGCGGGTTCATGCTGCCGGTGGCGACGCCGCCGAACGCGATCGTGTTCTCGACGGGGAAGATCGGGATCCCGCGGATGATGAAGGCGGGGATCCTGCTGGATGTGATCTGCGCGGTGGTGATCGCGGGGGCGATGTGGGCATTCGGTCCGTGGGCTCTGGAGATGGTGGTGAAGTAGGATGACCAGATTCACCGCGGAGGCGCGGAGAACGCAGAGAGGTTGGAAAGTGAAGAGTCGGCCGTAGCTTGCGGCCAACAATCATCATTGAGCGCAAGCCGTTTGGGCGTGGAGAGTCTCGTCGCTCTTTGGGCTCGCGAAGCCGGGAGCGTCGATCTGACGAGGGGGGCTGATTCTCCCCTGCGACCTCCGCGCCTCTACGGTGAGTCGATGATCCGAAGCGCGCTAAGGTCTGTCGATGACTGAGCGGCAGACAACTCCGGCGGGTGTGGAACCGATCGTCGGGATCGACCTGGGCACGACGAACAGCCTGGTAGCGGTGGCCGGCTGGGGGGAAGGGGTTGACGCTTCGCGGCCGCGGATCCTGCCGGATGAGCAGGGCCGCGCAATGCTGCCGAGCGTGGTGCGGTTTGATGCGGCGGGAACGGGACGGGTTGAAGCGATCGGGCATGAGGCGCGGGCAGAGGCGGTGCGGTTCCCCGAGCGGACGGTGTCGAGCGTGAAGCGGCTGATGGGCCGGAGCGCGCAAGACGCCGCAGCGGACGTGCCGTATCTGTCGTTCAAGGTCGTGGCGGGCGAGCACGAGACGGCGCGGGTGGAGCTGCCCGGCGGAAGAGTGATCTCGCCGCAGGAGGTGAGCGCGATTATTTTGCGCAGGCTGAAGGAGCAGGCCGGGCGAGCGCTGGGGATGGAGGTGCGCAAGGCGGTGGTGACGGTGCCGGCGTACTTTGATGATGCGCAGCGGCAGGCGACGCGCGATGCGGGGAGGCTTGCGGGGCTGGAGGTCGTGCGGATCGTGAACGAGCCGACAGCCGCCGCGCTTGCGTATGGGCTGGGTGTGAACGCGACATCGCCGCAGGTGGTGGTGGTGTATGACCTGGGCGGCGGGACGTTTGATGTGAGCGTGCTGCGGCTGACGCCGGCGGAGCGGAGCGGGAGCGGGGACGCGATCGGCGCGGACATTTTTCAGGTGCTCGCGACGGCGGGGGACACGCATCTGGGGGGCGATGACTTCGACCACGCGCTGGTGGCGCTCTTTACGCGAGAGATTCTTGAGTTGCTGGGGCGTGGCACGGGTGCAGGTGGTGGGCGGGAGCGAAACAAAGGCAGGTACACAGAGGTCACAGAGGCGGACACAGAGGGCACAGAGAAGAAAGAACAAGAAGAGAGAGAAGAGAAGGAGAGCGGCGGGCGGCGTTCTCAGGAGAAAGTGGCCACGAGCAGCGGTGGTTCGTCCATGCAGCACGATGGGGAGATGCACGAGTTCGACCCCGAGACGCGCGTCGCGCTGCGGCAGTTTGCTGAGGCGGTGAAGATCAAGCTCTCAACCGACGAGCGTGCGAGTGTGCAAATCGACCTCGGCGGCGGGACGACGTACGACCGGACGATCACGCGCGAGGAGTTCGAGGGGATGATCGCGCCGCTGGTGGAACGGTCGATCGAGTGCTGCGAGCGTGCGCTGCGCGATGCGCGCCGACAGATGGAGGCCGCGGGAGAGGAGCGGCCGTCGTGCGTGGTGCTCGTGGGCGGCGCGACGCGCACGCCGCTGGTCCGACGCCGCGTGGAGGAGGTGTTCGGCATGCCGCCGTACACCGCGCTCGATCCTGATCAGGTCGTTGCGCTTGGCGCGGCGGTGCAGGCGGGCGTGCTGGCGCGGAAGCGGCAGGGGGGGCAACGGGGGGGCGCGGCGGCCGCGAGTCTGCTGCTCGACGTGCTGCCGCTGAGCCTGGGGATCGAGACGCGCGGCGGGGGCGTGGCGAAGCTCATCATGCGGAACTCGACCGTGCCGGCGCGGGCGACGGAGATGTTCTCGACGAGCGTCGATGGTCAGACGTCGATCAAGCTGCACGTGCTGCAGGGCGAGCGCGAGATGGCCGTTGACTGCCGCTCGCTCGGCGAGTTCCACCTGTCGGGCCTGCCGCCGATGCCCGCAGGGATCCCGCAGCTTGAGGTGAGCTTCCTCGTGGATGCCAACGGCGTGCTGAACGTAAGCGCGGTCGAGAAGCGCAGCGGCAAGCGTGCCGCGCTGCAGATCGTGCCCAACCACGGGCTGACGCGCGAGGAGGTTGCGCGGATCGAGCGCGAGAGCGTGGAGTTTGCCCGGGAGGACATGACGCGCCACCGCGTCGCGGACCTGGTGACGAACTCGCGGCTGGATGTGCACTGGATCGAGCAGGCGCTGGCGCGCGTGGAAAGGGGGGCCGCGGGGGGGGCGAGCGAAGCGCGGGGCGCGGCGGAGGGCGAGGCGGCTGCTGCCGCGGCCGCGATGTTGGACCCGGCGTATCTACAAGAGCTCAAGGCTCAGATCTCAAAGCTCAAAGCTCAGATCGCCGCTGCGGAGCAGGACTGGCGCGGGGTGGATGCCAACGAGTTCCAGCGTGGGAAGGAAGCGCTGGACAAGCTGAGCATGCGACTGCATGAGGTGGCGATTGCGCAGTCGCTGCGGGGGGAGCAGTAAGAAGTGCGGCCGCAGATGAACGCGGATGAACGCAGATCAGTCGGAAATGGTGATCAGGCTGAGGGAGCGGGTCTGATCGCCGCGCCGCACTCTGGGCACTTGCCCGCGGCCAGGCCGGTCAGGTCATAGTCGCACTCGCTACAGCAGCCGGGTATGCGCCAGCGGATCTCGCGGCGGAGCCTGACAATCGAATAGATGAGCGCCGCGAAGGCCGCGAGGATGGAGAGATCGCCGAGGATACCGAGCCAGAGGATGTGGCGCGTGGACTGCCTGCCGTTGACATAGGCGGCCAGAGAGGCCGGCGGAACGGTTCCGGGGTGGGCACTCTCCAGGGCAATGAGGATCTCGCGGCGGGTGCCGGGATCGAACTGAACGATGTGCTGGTGATCCTGAAAGTGCACGTTGACACGACGGACCTCGAAGGTGGGATGCCACACTCCGGCGCGGTCGGGAGTGGCGCTGATCATGCACGACACAAAGTCTGAATCGCCGAGCTGCGAGGAATCGAGTACCCGCCATGAGCCGTCGTGATGATGGAAGTGGTAGGTTGCGTTGCGCTGAACCCTGGGTAGCGCCTTGCGGAAGATGCCGGCGGTCGCTTCTCCGATCAGTGTCGCGTTGACGAATGCGGGTTGCCGCGCTGCGCTCAGCAGGATGTACCCGGCCGCCGCGACGATGATCGCCAAGTAACCGACCACGCGGAATGGCCTGAGGGTCCTCACGGATCAGATTGTCACATGGGGCGGTGGAGTTCGCAACAAGGACCGGGGCGCCTTCGGGACAGCGCGGGCCTTGGTGAAGCGGCGTGATGGCTGGTGCCTGAAGGCAGGGTCGCAGAAATCTGCCGGCCCAGATCACTCCGGATCGCTCTCGATTCGCGCAATCGCACTTTCTACTGCCGCTCGCACAGGGGCGTTGGGATGCTCACGCACCTTTCGGAGAGCATCGAGGTGGGGCCGGGCTTCCATTCCGAGACGGCCGAGGCAGTCGGCCGCGGCATGAATCACCTCGGGTGCGGGGTCAGACAGCAGGGCTCCGAAGTACTGGGGATCGATCCCGGCCTCGGCTCGATGCTGAAAGAGCGCTCGCACTGCCACCGCACGGACCGCCGGCGACGCGTCGTGGTCTGCGATCGAGCGCAAGAAGGCGGCTCCTTCGATTGTGGCGATGTGCACAACAAACAGGCCGCGATGGGAGTGCGGGGGCTCGCGTTGGACGAGTCGCCGCGCAGCGGCGATCGCCTCGGGAGTGCGTCGCATGAGTCCGATCAACACGCTCACACATTCGGTTCGGACCTGCGGATCTTCATCGTACAGTCCGTGCTCGACTGCCTGCACCCACGACGACTCCCCGTTGAAGAGCTTGCGCGCCGCATGCGCTGCGGTCCATCGCACTTCTGAGGATGGATCATTGGTCAGCAGCAGGCAACACGTGTCTGAGAGGTTGATCGGAGGAGTCGCCGACTGCAACAAGCCCTGAAGACAGCGAAGTCGCACCGGCGCATGTTTGCTCTGAAGTAGGGTCTTGACCTCTTGTACATCTTTAGCGGCATTAGTTGCGCTTGCTCCGAGAGCGAAGGCGCCCGCCGCGGAGTATTGTGGGCTCAGGCCATCCATGACCGCGTCCAACAGCACGGGCCGCAGCCGCGGCACCGTATAGACGCCGGTGGCGAGAACTTCGATGGCACGAATCTTGACATCGGCATCGCCTGAGTTGAAGTAGAGCGTCTTGAGTGCTCTCGCTGCTTCGTCCGAGCCTCCAACTGCGCACGCGCCGATCAAATCAACGCTTGCACGCCGGACGGTCGGGTCTATGTCTCGGGTGAGTTCAATGAGTACAGGGAGGGCGGGCCGGAGTTCCGCGCCCAAGGTCTCAAGCAATGCGCATTCGGCTTTCGGCCAGCCCTGCGAAATGAACGCACGCGGCAGGCCGCGCAGCCTGCTGGGAGCAGCGAGCTGAACATGGGACGCGATGAGCAGCTTCTCGAAGGAGGTGAGAGGGGACAGCGTCGTGGCACGACCGGCTTGGAGAGGTTCAACGACCTGTGTTGTGTAGAGCTTCTGTGCTTCCTTGCTCCAGAACGCCAGCACCAAGTTCAGTACCGGAATCGGAACCGCCGCGGCAATGCCATCTTCGAGCGTTCGCGGCGTGTAGCTTGAGCAGACGCCCAGCAGTGCGAGCAGCAAGCCAACGCATGCCAATCGCCATCGCCGACGCGTGGTGAAGAGCCTCGATTCTCGCCTTACCTCGTGGCCGCATTCAGGGCACTTCAGCTCGGGCACGCCGGTCATGTCGTACCAGCACCTGGGGCATCGTTTGCGGCCACGGGACCGGTCCTTGAACAGGGCGATCCAGAGCACCATCGCCGCGCCCGCGACCAGCGCCCACGCCGCGGTGGTGAAAGCCCATTGGTACTCGAGCCACGAGGTCGCCGTCATACCCGCAGCTTACCGGAGTGGACGGCTTGGGAGGCAGGGTAAACACCTGCGCCTGCTTGGCAGGCTCAGATATGAGGAGGATGGATAAGGACTTGAGTGGGGTGCGAACCACGGGGCAAGCCCCGTGGCAATCGACCTCGGCTCGCTTCGCGGGCTGCTTACTGAGGCAGAACCCGCCGCATCCCGAAGTCAATCTGCATCGCCTTCTTGGCCATGTGCAGCGTCTCTTCGGCGACGATGTTGGCCTTGGCGATGCCGCGGCGGATGACGTCGTGCACAATCGCATCGCCCTCGGGGCCGTCGAGCTTGGCGCGACGTTGGCGCATGGGCTCGATGAGCGCGTTGATCGCCTCGCCGAGTTCGGCCTTGACGTGGCCGTCGCCGATGTTGTCTCCGGCGGCGTAGCGCTGCTTGAGTTCGGCCGCGCGGGCTTCGGGGAGGAAGATGCTGACGTACTGCATCAGGATGTTGTTGATGTCGCCGGGCTCGGTCGGGCTCTGGCGGCCGGTGGTGATCTTGTTGAGCTTCTTCTGGACGGTCTTGGCATCGTCGTAGAGGAAGATCGCGTTGCCGAGGGACTTACTCATTTTGTTGGTGCCGTCGAGGCCGACGAGGCGCGCGACGCGGCCGATCTTGGCGCGGGGGATGGGGAAGACGCCGCCGGCCTTGACGTGCTCGGGGGGTTCGACGCGGTTTCCGACGCCGCAGTACATCTGGTTGAACTTCAGCGCAACATCGCGGCACATCTCGATATGGGCTTCCTGGTCTTCGCCGACTGGCACCAGCTCGGGGCGGAAGGCGAGGATGTCGGCACACTGTCCGACGGCGTACATGGGGAAGCCGAAGGGGTAGGTCTCGCCGAGGCCTTTGGTTTCGATTTCGGTCTTGAGGGTGGGATTGCGCATCACCTTGTTGAACGGGATGAGCATCGCGAAGAGGAAGGTGAGCTCGGCGATCGCGGGGATCTCGGACTGGAGGACGAAGGTGGAGCGGTCGGGGTCGAGGCCGACGGCGAGCCAGTCCTTGACGATGCCGATGGTGTTGGCGCGGATGTCGGCGGGCTTGTCGGCCAGCGTCGTGAAGGCGTGAACGTTCGCGATGAGGAAGTAGCAGTCGTACTCGTCCTGCAGCTTCAGGCGGTTCTCCAGCGAGCCCACGTAGTGGCCAAGGTGCAGGCCGGTGTGGGTGGGCGTGTCGCCGGTGAGGATGCGGGGCTTGGTGGTGGTGGGCATGGGGAGGGAGTCTATCGGCCGTCACGAGACCGTTCGCGACCGGCAAGTCGGACCTACCCTTGCCTCGATGTCTCGAAAAGTGGTGATTACCGGCTTGGGCGTTGTTTCCGGCTTTGGCGTGGGCATGGAGCCGTTGTGGGCCGCGCTGTGCGAGGGGCGGTCATGCCTTGCGCCGATCCGGCGGTTTGATGCATCGGGGTTTGCGTGCAAGCTGGCGGGGGAGTTGCCCGACGGCTTTGCCGCCAAGGACCACGTCCCTAAGAGCTATCGCAAGGCGACCAAGGTCATGGCCCGCGACAGCGAGATCGCCGTCGCCGCGGCGAAGGCAGCGGTGGAAGATGCGAAGCTGGTGACACGCGGGACGGGGGATGGGGAGGCGGTCGCGGCGACGACGTATCCGCCGGGACGGCTGGGGTGCCAGATCGGCGCGGGGCTGATCGCGGCGGAGACCGACGAGATGGCCGGGGCGATGGCCACTGCGGTGGGCGAAGACGGCAAGTTCACGCTGCGGCGGTGGGGGGGCGAGGGCGGCAAGGGCATGGAGGCGCTGACGCCGCTGTGGCTGCTGAAGTACCTGCCCAACATGCTCGCCTGCCACGTGACAATCATCCACGGGGCGGAGGGTCCGAGCAACACGATCACCTGTGCGGAGGCGAGCGCAACCCTCTCGATCGGCGAGAGTGTGCATGTGATCGAGCGCGGCGCGGCGGATGCGTGCTTCTCCGGCGGGTGCGAGAGCCGCGTGAACGTGATGGGGCTGCTGCGGTGGGAGATGGCGGAGATGCTGTCGGCATCCGGGGAGGAGAGCGAGGGGTGGAAGTTGGTCCGGCCGTTTGATCCGGCGGCGACCGGGGGCGTCCTGGGCGAGGGGGGCGGGATTGTGATCCTCGAGGAGGAGACCTGCGCGAGGTCGCGGGGCTCGCGGGTGTATGCGCGGGTCGAGGGGTTTGGCGCGAGTCATTCGGATCCGGAAGAAACGGAAGCGACGCGGGATGAGGGGTTCCGGTATGCGATCGAGAACGCGATGGAGGATGCGGGCATCCGGCCGGAGCAGATCGATGCGATCGTGCCGATGGGTGCGGGGGTGAAGCGGTTTGACGATGCGGAGGCGGGCGCGCTGCGGGCGGTGTTTGGCGCGCGGCTGGGCGCGATCCCGATGGTGACGCTGACTCCGAATGTGGGGAACTGCACGGCGGGATCCGGGGGCGTGCAGGTGGCGGTCGCGGCGAAGTGCATCGCCGAGCAGCGGCTCCCGGCGCGGCTGCATTCGGGAGAACCTGCCGCGGGAATCGATGCTGGGGCGTGCGCGGAGCGCGCGGCGAACCTAAGGTATGTCCTGGTCTGCACGGGTTCGCTCGGCGGCCAGAACGGGGCGGTGGTGCTGGGGCGCGCGTGAAGTGCCGGGCGGGGTGATGAAGTGTTTTCCGTGGACGGCCGCGGATGTCTACGACGGACTTTGATAAGGAGCCGAGCATGACCGGCGAGAACTACCGCGCACTGCGACGCCAACCCGTCGTC
>JAEYUO010000145.1 GCA_023432465.1 Planctomycetota bacterium
CCCCCCGGCCCCCGGGCCCCCCCCCCCCCCCCCCCGCGAAGCGGGCCGCTTTGTCCAGTGGCACTTCAGGTCAGAGTGGATGGAGGGGAGAAGCACGGGCAGGATGCCCGTGGTACGCGCGATCGGGCGTGCGTCGGGCAAAGACCCCTCACCGGTTCGCTTCGCGAACCACCTCTCCCCGGCGCCCGGGGAGAGGGTGCTGCGGTGTGCCCCCTCTGGCGGCGGCGCCGACAGCTCCCCCCCGCACCCATCGGCGATGGGGGAGAGGACCCTGCGGGCCGGGAGACAGCGCCGGTATGTCGTGCAGAACGCGGATCAGCCGATTTCATCCGGCCGGCGGTACAGGCGCGCAATGCGTGCGGCGTTGGCGACTTCCGCGCCCCAGTCGTGGCGGAACTCGACGATCGGGTCCATGCCGGGGTTGGCCTCATCGCGCATGAAGAGCGAGAAGCTGTCGAGCCAGAGGCCCGCGCCGGTCCAGGGGACGATCTCCTGGCTGAGGCAGCGGAGGCCGAACTCCTTGCAGTCGTTGCGGAACTTCTCGGCCGTCATGCTCGGGCGGCGGCCGCCGAGGATGTGCGGGCCCTCATCGCCCTTGAGCTCGTGCGCGTGCACGCCGAGATTGGAGTGGTGGATGAAGCCGATTGCGCCGGGCTTGAGCTTGGTCTTGAGCTGGCGCAGATACTCGCGGACTGTCTCGTGCTCGACGTGGACCAATGAGTCCCACGAAATCGCAAAGTCCACCGAGTTGTCGGGCACGGCCTCCAGCGAGCGGCCGTCGTTCACCACGTAGTTGATGTGCGTGTCATCCTTGAACCGTTCGCGGCAGGCGTTCACGCACTTCTCGACGAGGTCCACGATGGTGAGCTTGTTGCAGTGCCGACGGAGGTAGTTGGTGACGCGGCCGAAGCCGGGGGCGATCTCCAGGATGTGGCCGGAGGGGAGGAAGCTGTGGATGCGGGGGAGGATGCCGCCATACCAGAGCGACTCGGACCCGCCCCAGGGCTTGGACCACTCGTCGCCGGCTTCGGGCCAGTCGTACTGGGACCAGTAGTTGCGGTTTCCGTGGACGTTGGGGTCCTTGATCTTTTCGAGGCTGGGGCCGCCGGCGATGCTCATGGTGCTTCCTCGCGTGGGAGGGTGGGGTGTTTTGCGAGTATAGGGGGAGGGGGAGGGCGGATGGGGGAAGGCGGATGTGAAAACGGTCCCGGGCTCTGGGCAGGCTCGGTCTCAGATAGCGCATCGCCGAGCCGTCAGGCGACATCGGACAGGTGATCGATGTCGAACTGACGACCTCCGGGAAACTTGGCTGTCAGATGGAGTTCACCTCCGAGCGCTTCGATATATCGCCGCAACGTTGTGAGGTACATGTCTGCCGCGGCTTCGATCTTTGAAACGCTTCCCTGTCCGACATCGAGCTTGCCGGCAAGCTCCGACTGCGTCATGCCGATCGCCTTGCGGATCTCGGCGAGCGGCATCGAGGCGAGTGTCGCCTTGACGCGGTTGTCAACACGAGCCCGCGCGGCGGGGGGCATGCGGTTCTTCAGAGTTGTCCACTTCTTCGCCATAACCCGGTCTCCTCCTCAGATCAGGCCCTCGCGCTCGATCTGCGCGAGATGCTCCTTGTACAGCTTGTCGGCCATCGGAACAAACCGCTCGTAGAACCGCTTGTCACCGCCCTTGTTGCCCCCGATCAGCAAGATGGCGCATCGGCGGGGATCGAAAGCGAAGAACGTCCGGAAAGGCTCGCCATGGTGTTGGGTGCGCATTTCCTTCATGTTGGAGAAGCTGGATCCTTTCACCGTATCGACCTGAGGCCGGCCCAGTCCTGGACCAACCGAAGCCAAAAGCTCGATATCGTGCGCAAGCGACTCCTGAACGTCCTCAGCCAGCGTCTCCCACCACGCACCGAACTCGTCCGTGTACTCGACTTCCCACATCTGATTATTCCATATCGGCGATATTCGTCAAGAAGAATATCGAAGAATCTATGCAGTCTGTGCTGCTCCCTACACCCTGAAGATCGATCCCAGCTTTTTGCCCATCAGGGCGGCAGCGCCGACGAGGGTGACGGTGAGCAGGGCCATGCCCCAGACGCCCATGGCGCTGGCGATGTAGGGGCCATCGCCGAGGCGGTTGAGGAACATGAAGATCGCCTTGGTGATCGGGAAGTCCTGCTGCTGCTGGGCGAGGATGAGAGAGTCGGAGACTTCCAGCATGCAGAAGCTGAAGGCCAGCAGCGCGCCGGCGGTGAGGTTCGCGGCGATGAGGGGGAGGATGACCTTGCGGACGGCGTAGGTGCGCGTCGCGCCGAGGTTCATCGCGGCTTCTTCAAGCTCGCCGCTGGTCTGCTCCAGCCCGGCGACGGTTGCGCGGACGATGTACGGCAGGCGACGCACGGCGTAGGCGATGATGAGCAGGGGGACGGGGTTGGGGTCAACGCCGGTGACGGAGACGAGGCCGTCGAGCGGTTGGCCCTTGCCAAACGGCCAGCCGAGGGACATCGCGACGAACCCGAAGGCCATGACCAGGCCGGGGACGGCGAGGGGGAGCATGCAGAGTGCGTCGAGCACTGCGCGGCCGCGGATACGCGTGCGGACGAGCACGTAGCCGATCAGGATTCCGAGGAAGAGATCGATGATGACGGCGGCGGTGGCGAGCTTGAGGGAGTTGACGATCGAGCCGAAGCTCTCGGGGTGGCCGAGCGCGATGCCGAAGTGATCGAGCGTGTAGGAGGTGGGGAGGACGGTGCCGTACCACTGTCCGGGCGAGGAGAGGGCGAGGAGGATGACCCCGGCATGGGGCAGGAGGGCGAGCGTGGTGACGGCGGTGAAGAGACCGGTGACGGCCCATGCGCCGAAGCCGGTCAGGCGACGCTCGCCGCCGGCGCGAGAGGCTTTGGAGTACATCGCGTATGCGCGGCCGCCGAAGACCATGCGGCCGAGGAAGTAGATCGAGATCGCGGCGACGAGCATCACGAGCGTGAGGGCGTAGGGCTCCGCGCTGGTTTCGACTTCCTTCAGGCGCGTGTAGATCTGCACGGGCGTGACACTGGCGTAGTCGAACACGAGGGGGGTGCCGAGTTCGGTAAATGACCAGATGAAGACGATGGTTGCGCCGGCGAACAGGCCCGGACGGATGAGGGGGAGCGTGATCGTGAAGAACCGGCGGATGGGGCCGCAGCCGAGGTTCTCCGCGGCTTCTTCCAGCGCGGGGTCGAGGTTGGCCAGCGCGGCGGTTGCGTTGAGGTAGATGATGGGGTAGAGCGCGAGGGCCTGGAGCGTTACCACGCCCCAGAACTTGGCATTGCCGAGGAAGTCGAACTCTGAGCCGAAGAGTGCGTTGATCGCGCCTTCGCGTCCGAGCAGCGCCTGCATGCCCAGCGCGCCGACAAAGGGGGGGAGGATCAGGGGGACGAGGATGAGCGAGCCGAACACTGCTTTGAGTGGGAAGGCGTACTTGGCCGCGCACACGGCAAGCGGGAGCGCGATCAGGATGGTGAGCGTGGTCGTGGTGAGCGCGATCTTGAACGAGTTGCCCAGCCCCTGAAGCAGCCGCGGATCCTCGAACACCAGGCCCACGTGGCGCAATGTGAACTCCCGCCCGTCTGCGGTCACGTTCACAAAGGCTCCGCCGATGGTCAGGAAGATGGGGTAGAGCAGGGTGACCGCCAACAGCCCCAGCAGGAACGCCAGCAGCGCGTACTGCGGCACAACGCGGGGGAGCCGGAAGCCTTGCTTTGGTGCAACAACCGCCATGGGGCGGCAGTGTACACGCGGCGCGTGCCACCGACCTTCCACTCATGCCCGGCCTCAACCCAACTTTGACAGTTCGCGGATCGCCCGCTCGAAGTGCTCGCAGGATGCATCCAGCCCGCCGGGCCGGTTCCGCATCGCCCACAACCGCCGATGTTCGGTCAGCACCCCCCGCGCCTGGTCGAGCAGGCCCGCCCGCTCCTCCAACGAAATCCCCTTCCCCCGCGCCACGTGCTCGCGCCGGAGCACCGCCCCATGCTCCGCGGCGAACCGGGCATACCGGATGGTCTGCGCGACCTCATCGCGGAGCAGGGGGTCCATGATCTCCGGCACTCGCGCTGCGAGCTCGTCGATGCGCGCGACGACTTCCTCAAACCCCTCGCGCGGCGCGGCGACGTATCGCCCACCCTGCTCAGGGTTCCAGCCGTCCGGGACCGGCACCGGGGGCATGAGGTCCGTGAAGATCGCGGTTGCGTTGCGAACACCGGGCTCTTCCCGCCGCGGCACGCGACAGGTGCGTCGGAGCTGCAAGTCGGCATCCCCCAGTTCCTCCAGCCATGGCCCGAGCCGCAATGACTCATCGCCGAGCACGTGAAGCGAAGCGGCTCTCGCATCCCACGACCGCGCGCCGGCGGGGTTCCACGCAGCTTCCGCGGCGTGCGCGAGGCCGATCATCGCCACTGGCCACTGCTGATGGTGCCCCGCATCGCCCCAGTCCGTGATCAGGAAACCCGGCGCGCGCCGCGCTGTCCCCACACCCTCGCCCGCGCGTGCGAAGCCCTGTTCCGCCGCGGCGGAGATGTTCTCGCGACGTTCCGTCGTCCGGCCAACGATTGATCGCCAGCTTGAGGTGCCGGGGCAGACCCATGGCTCCATGCCCGCCGCGCGCAGTTCATCGCACCACTTGCCGAATACGGCATCGGGCTCATATCCCCACGCCAGCCCGACCAGGTCCCGCGGCAGATCCTTGAGCGACTGTGGGTGCGAGAGCGCGATATCCGCCCAGAACATCGGCCGGCGTCCGAGCTCGCGCACGATGGTGCAGATCCGGTTCACGAACTCGACGTACACCGACACCCGCCCCGCCTCACCGCCGCCGCGACGCACCACCTCGACGCGGCTCCGGCCCCAGCCGATATCGAACGTCTCATCGCACCCGATGTTCACGAGGGGCGATGCGAAGCACGGCGTCAACTGGGAGAGCAGGTCGCGTACGAACACTTCGCTCTTGGGCAGCGCCGGGCAGAGCGAGAATGGTCCTTTGCGCGGATACTCGAGGAACTTCCACTCCGCATCACCCTCGATCTCCGCCAAGGCGTTGTAACGCGGCAGCCTCAGCCAGTGCGCCAGATGCCCGAAGCAGTTCTGGTTTGCGGCGAGTTCGATGCCCCGTTCGCCGCAATAGGCATCGAGCTCTCGCGCCTCCGCCGGAGTGATCGGTGATGAGCCGCGCCACGCCTCCTCGTGACCGGCATAGGCGAACGTGTGCTCGGTGTAGAGCTGCAGGTGATTGAACTTGAGCGTTGCGAGCAGGTCCACCGTCTGCTTGAGCGATTCGAGCGTCGGCACCTTGTTGCGGGAGACATCCAACATCACGCCGCGTTTGCTGAACCCCGGCTCATCGTCGATCTCGACCGCCGGGAGCTGCCCGGGATATTGCCGCAGGAGCTGCACCAGGGTGTGCATCGCGTTGCGTGCCCCGCGCTCGCTCCATGTCCGAACCTCGACCGCGGGCCAGCGCGAGACCCCCGCCGTCCAGGGACGCACCGTCAACCGGTACGCCTCATCATGCCGCGATCGCGCATCGGCAACCTCCACCGCCAGCCAGCCCCGCGTCTCGCCCAACTCCGCCGGATTGCCCGATTTGCCCGCTCGATCCAGGATCACTTCCCGCACACGGGCCGGGACATCCGCCGCGCCCGCACGCACGACCATTCGTCGCGGCGTGGGGAGCAGGATCGGAGCCAGGTGCGTCGCCATCGCGGAAGCCTATTCCACCGTGAAACCCCGGCACCGCGGTTCATTGCCCAAACCCCCAACTGCATCATTTAACCGGCTCGAACCGCTCCCGGTCATCTGCGTATAGATGCGGCTTCAGTCGCGCCAGGCCCCGATTCGCGGAAATTTCCCTTTCGGGGCATGGCACCGGGTGAGGCAACAAGTAGACTGGCAGCACTGAGTCCTTCGGGGCGTTCGCCCTGACTTCATGTCCGTGGGCTCCGTGCAGGCCGAATCGGAGGCGTGGATGGCATTTTACCTTTCGTCGGTCACCCCCAGCCGGGTGTCATTCTGCGTTCATTTCCTCGCAGCGGCAGCGGTGTTTGCCGCGGCGGGGCAGGCGGTCGCGCGGTCTGATGCCGCCGCCGGGCCGCAAGCGGGCCTGCTCGACCTCCGCATCGGCACGGTGCCCACGACCGCGGGGACCAACCTCCTGACCAACGGCAAGGGCATCCCCACCGACCGCCACATCGTCGTGCAGCTTGATGGCCCCATGACGGCCGAGCGCGGCGAGATCATTGCCAAGTCAGGAATAACCCTTGGGGACTACCTCCCCGAGAACGCGTGGCTCACGAAGCTCACGCCCGGTGGAGCTGTCGCCCTTGGCGCGCTGCCCTTTGTCACGTGGGCCGGGGAGTTTGATCCCGCGTGGAAGATCGACCCGGAGCTTGCCGCGCGTCCATACGCCACTGATGAGCGGCAGCAGCTCATCAAGGCGGGTCTCTGCCAGGTGGTTGTCGTTGTGTTCGGCGATGAATCGCCGGATGCCGCGCTCGCCGCGATCCGCAACGCCGGTGGGCAGGTGATCGACGCCAACCTCTGCGGCACGCAGTGGATGATTGATGCGGTCATGACTCCCGCCTCCGCGCGCGGGCTCGCCGCACTCCCCTCCGTTCAGTTCATCGAGGATGCCCCCGAGGGCACGCTCCGCAACGACTCCACGCGCTGGATTATCCAGAGCAATGTCTCGGGCCAGACCCCCATCTGGAACCGCGGCATCCGCGGCGAGGGCCAGATCGGCGGGTTGATCGACGACACGCCTCACGAGCCGCACTGCATGTTCAATGATTCCCCCGCCCCGGGGAACCCGAACCATCGCAAGTTCATCGGGTGGCGCAATGCGGGTTCGGGCGCGTTCCACGGCACGCACACCGCGGGGACGATGGCGGGGGACAACGCCCCGTATGGCTCCTATACCACGCACGACGGCATGGCGTTCAACGCGAAGCTCTCCTTCTCCAATCTCTACGGCTCGAATGGTGTGCTTCAGATGCCTTCGACCCTCCAGCTCCGGCTTCAGGACCAGCACAACGACGGGGCCCGCGTGCATTCCAACTCATGGGGAGATGACGGCACAACCGCGTACACAACGTGGTGCCGTCAGATCGACCTGTTCACATGGATGAACGAGGACAGTGTCGTCGCCTTCGCGGTGACGAATCTTTCGTCGCTGAAGACTCCTGAGAACTCGATCAACGTGCTCGCCGTCGGCGCGACCAACGACGCCAACAACCAGGGGACCATCAGTTCCGGCGGGCAAGGCCCGACGGCTGACGGCCGACGCAAGCCCGAGATCTTTGCTCCGGGTTCCAACACTGTCTCGGCTTCGAGCGGAACGACGTGCTCCACCACCGGCGCGAGCGGGACCTCGATGGCGTGCCCCGCCGTGTCCGGCGCGGGGCTGCTCGTCCGCCAGTACTTCACGGACGGCTTCTACCCATCCGGCGCGGCAACGCCCTCGGACAGCCTCGTGCCCAGCGGCGCGCTCATCCGCGCGACCCTGCTCAACGCCACCGTGGACATGACCGGCATCTCCGGATATCCGACCAACCGCGAGGGCTGGGGACGCCTCCTGCTGGACAACACGCTGTACTTTCCCGGCGAGGCACGCAAGCTTCGCGTGACCGATGTCCGCAACGCCCAGGGCCTGACCACGGGACAGCAGTTCGAGCAGCAGATCGTCTGCAACGACTCCGCAACGCCTCTCCGCATCACGCTCGTCTGGACCGGACCCGCCGCGGCCGTCGGCGCTGCCAACCCGGTCATCAACAACCTCGATCTCGAGGTCGTCTCGCCTTCCGACACCATGTACCGCGGCAACGTCTTTACCTCCGGCCAGTCGTCCCCCGCCGGAGTGGCCGACCTGAAGAACAACGTCGAGCAGTTCATCCTGAACGCGCCCGCGGCCGGAACCTACACCGTTCGCGTCAAGGGCACGACCGTCAACCAGGGCCCGCAGGGCTACGCCATCGTCATCTCCGGCGATGTCAGCGACCCCTGCTCCGCCCCCACCATCGACACCGAGCCCATGCCCGTCGCCGTGGATGAGGGCCAGCCCGCGGTGCTCAGCGCCGTCGCGCTTGGCGCGGACCTTGAGTATCAGTGGCGCCGGAACAGCGCCCCGCTGAGCGACAATGACCGCATCTCCGGATCCGGCGGCCCCGTCCTCACGATCAACCCCGCGCTCCCCGACGACACGGGCGACTACGACGTGGTCGTCTCGAACGCGTGCGACTCGGCAACCAGCTCCGCCGCCGGGCTCGTCGTGAACATCGTGAACACCTGCCCCGCCGATGTTGACGGCATCGACGGCCTGGGCGTCTCTGACATCTTCCACTTCCTCGCGCTCTGGTTCGCGGGCGACCCCGCCGCGGATTGGGATCAGGCCGACGGCGTCGGCGTGCCCGACATCTTCGCCTATCTCTCCGCGTGGTTCGCTGGCTGCTGATCTTTGAACCGACCTCGCCTGTCCGCGGCGATCCGATTCGCACCGCCGCTTTCTGTCCATTCGCCTCGCGTGCACGTCACGCGCCTCCGTCCCACCTGTCCGCCGACATTTCACATCCAGAGGACCCGCCCTCCATGACACCCCGATCCACATCGCTCTTCCCCGCCCTGCTTCTCTCGCTGGTCGGCGCCGCATCCCCGGCCTTTGCTGCGGCGGATGCCGCGGCATCGCCTGCGGGTGGGCAGACCGTCACAGCGCAGCAGTCGGCACTGCTGGCATCCAAGCCCGGCGTGGCGCTGCTGCCCAACGGGCCTGGACTCACAACGGTCTACGGACCGGCCTTCTCGCACGGCCGATCTCCCGCGGACAGCGCGAACACGTTCATTCGCGATCACGCGGGCGCGTTCGGCGCGGTCTATGCCGATCTCTCGGCCCGCGGCCTGAACGCCGATGGCGCGCACCTGCTCCCGGTCTCGTATGTCCCCGAGACCGACAGCTACCGATTCACTCTCGTCAACTACTGTCAGGTCCGCGACGGCCTTCCCGTCTGGCGGTCGGACCTGCGTCTGCTCGTTCGCAATGAGACCAACTTCCCCCTGGTGCTCGCCAAGTCCGCGCTGAAGGATCTGGGCGCGTTCCGCGCGGGCGATGACCTGAAGGCCAAGGCGATCACCGAGGTGCAGGCCAACGAGTCGGCACTGGGCATCTTCCCCGCGCTCAACGAGTTTGAACCCGGCCGTCTGGTCATCTTCGCCGGCAGCCCCGATGTCCCGGCCGCCCCGATCCTCGCGTGGGAGTGCATCGGCAACGGGCCGGCTCTGGCCGACGGCGTTCCGCAGCGGTGGCTGTTCATCGTCGATGCCATCAGCGGCGCAGTGGTGTATCGCGAGAGCCTGATCTCGCACGTTGATGTGACCGGCAACGTGAGCGCCTGGGCGACGCCCACAACGCGCGCCGGCGCGTGCGATGCGGCGACCCTCCAGCCCATGCCCTACGCGCGCGTGCAGATCTCCGGGGGCAACTTCGTCCACGCCGACATCAACGGCAACTTCACCATCCCCCACGGCGGCAGCGCCCCGGTGACCGTCACCTCATCGCCCAGAGGCCAGTTCTTCCGCGTGTTCAATCAGGCCGGCGCGACCAGCGAACTCAGCGAGGGCGTCACGCCTCCCGGCCCGGTGAACTTCATCCACAACCCGACGCAGAACGATGAACTCCGCCGGGCGGAGGTCGATGCCTATATCGAGTCCAACGTCGTCCGCGACTACACGCTGGCCTTCAACCCCTCCTTCCCCTCGATCTCGACCGCGACGGAGTTCCCGGTCAACGTCAACATCAACGATTCGTGCAACGCGTTCTACAACGGCTCCTCGATCAACTTCTTCACCTCGGGCGATGGCTGCAACAACACCGCCTTCAGCACCGTGGTGCACCACGAGTACGGCCACCACCTTGTCAATGTCGCCGGCTCCGGCCAGGGTGCGTATGGCGAGGGGTTCGGCGACGTGATGGGCGTGATCATCACCGATGAGTCGTCCCTCGGGCGTGGCTTCGTGTCCTGCGCAAGCGGCATCCGCAACGCCAACAACGGCTGCCTCTACAGCGCGGCGGACTGCTCCACCTGCGGCAACGCGATCCACACCTGCGGCCAGATCCTCTCGGGCAGCGTGTGGGCCATCCGCTCGAATCTCCTGATCTCGAATCCCGCGACCTATCGCCAGATCATCTCCGATCTGGCGGTCAACTCCGTGCTCCTGCACCAGGGCACGACGATCGGCAACGACATCGTGATCGACTTCCTGACGCTCAACGACGACGATGCCGACATCACCAACGGCACGCCCAACTTCGCGCAGATCGCCGCGGGGTTCACCGCCAAGGGCTTCACTCCTCCCGTGCTTCCCCCACTGGCGATCTCCTTCCCGGACGGCCGTCCCCAGCTCACGTCTCCGTCCGGCGGCACCAGCATGCTCGTGCAGGTCGCTTCGATCACCGGCAACCCTCTGGCGGGCACGGGCGAGTTGAGCTACGACACCGGCTCGGGCTGGGTGACTGTTCCTATGGCTCACCTCGGCCAGAACCTGTATCGGGCGGACTTCCCCGCCGCGACGTGCGGCACGGTCGTTCGCTACTCCGTCTCCGCGCGTACCACCACCAACGTCACGGTGTCCAATCCCGTCGATGCGCCGGCGAGCTTCCTGACCACGGTTTCCGCAACGGGCTCCGAGGTCGTCTTCGCCGATGACTTTGAACTCAACCGCGGCTGGACCATCGGCGCGCCCGGCGATGCGGCGACCTCCGGACTGTGGGTCCGCACCAATCCCACCGGCGCGTACGCCGGCAACCTTCAGTCGCAGGCCGAGGACGATGTCACCCCCGCGCCGGGCGTGATCTGCTTTGTCACCGGGAACGCCGCCGCCGGCGCTGCCGCGGGCCAGCAGGATGTCGACAGCGGCGCGACGACGCTCACCAGCCCCGTCATCAACCTTGCCGACATCGCCGCGCCCAAGATCGGGTATTGGCGCTGGTACTCGAACCACGCGGGCGCTGCCCCCTTCGCCGACACGTTTGATATCGCGATCTCCAACAACGGCGGATCGTCCTGGACGCCCGTCGAGGTCGTCGGCCCCGGCGGTCCCCAGGCCGAGGGCGGCTGGTACTACCACGAGTTCAATGTCGCGGACTTCGTCGCACCGACCGCCAACGTGCGGATGCGCTTCGTCGCCTCCGACTTCAGCGACGGCTCGCTGGTCGAGGCCGGTCTTGATGAGTTCGTTGTCACCGGGTTCCTGTGCGACACGTTCTGCCCCGGCGACTTCGATCAGGACGGCACCGTGGCCGTGACCGACATCTTCGCCTTCCTCGCGGCCTGGTTCGCCCTGTCTCCCGCCGCGGATCTCGACGGCGTCCCCGGCGTGGGCGTGCCGGACATCTTTGCCTTCCTCGCCTCCTGGTTCGCTCCCTGCCCGTAAGTGCAGGCGAGTTCGGCAACTTACGCAGTTCCTCGCCGGAGGTCCGAGAAGTGACTCCGGCGAGGGATCGTCAGAATCTCTAGCCCCGCACCCGCTTGCGAGGTATCTTGAACCTGAGTTGGTTCAATCGGAGATCCGACAGATACGCCCACGGTCCCATTACGTCTGAAACTCATCATGCGCATGAATCTGTTCAGCGTCTGCGCTCTGACTATTGGCATCGCCGGCCTCGCGGCCGTGGCGACGGCGGGTCCCACGCCGCGCCGCGATTCCACCAGCCCGGCGGGCCTTGGCGATCCGGCCTCGTTCAACATCGCCGTCGAGCACACCATCCAGAGCTCGCCGGACCCGGCGCGCACCCGCGGCACGCTGCTCATGCGGCTGGGCGGCTCTCCGGCGTGCTACCCGGATGATCTCACGCCCAAGCAGTGGCAGGAGATCTTCGAGCTCACCCGCCTGCTCGCCCCGGCCGACGGTCCTCCTGGCGAGATCGATCTCCGCTACTACACCGAGCCCGACGCGTGGCTGGGCGAAGGACAGATCGGCACCGCCGGCCGCGCCCAGGCCGCGAACCTCACCTACTCGTTCCCCGATGACCAGGTCACGTGGGGAGTGAGCGCATCGGGCTTTGCCACGGGGCCCAACATCCTCAACGCGAACCTGCTTTCGACGTTCGGCGATCTGGATCGCGGCCGCGAGTACGTGCGTCAGGCCCTCGCCTCCTGGCGCCTGCACGCCGGCGTTCGCTACACCGAGGTTGCCGACGACAACAGCGCGATGAGCCAGCTCGTCGGCCGCTCGATCCTCCGCGGCGATATCCGCATCGGCGCGATCAGCATCAGCAGCAGCATCCTCGCGTACAACGCCTATCCGCTGGGCAGCGGCTCCACCTCGCTCTCCGGCGGCGACATGTGCCTGAACGCCAACTACTTCCTCCCGGCGTACTTCAACAATGCGGGCAACGAGTACCGCTACCTCCGCAACACCGTCGCCCACGAGCACGGCCACGGCCTGGGTCTGCGCCACACCGTTCCCTGCGACACCACCAAGATCATGGAGCCGCAGGTCGGCGGACTGATCAACGGCATCCAGATCGACGACATCCGCGGCGGCCAGCGCAACTACGGCGACCGCTTCTCCGGAAACAACAGCCTCAACAACGCCGTGCAACTCGGCAGCCTCACGACTCCCTCTCTGAAGTCGGTCCACCTCACATCCGTCTCCACCAACAGCTTCAACGGACACAACTTCAGCTACCTCGACTGGTACTCCTTCACGATTTCCTCACCTCAGCCCGTGGTCATCTCCGCCGAGCCCTACGGCGGTCAGTATTCCACCGCGCCCCAGAGCACCAGCGGCGGTTGCACCGGATCTCCGATGATCGACATCGATGCCCAGGCCACCGCTCTCCTGCGCGTCGAGCTCCGCAGCCCCACCAACACGCTGCTCCAGTTCGCCAATGCGCCGGCGCGGGGCTCGAACGCGACCTTGAACGCCGGCACCCTCAATGCCGGGACGTACTACATCCAGGTCCGGGACGTCAACAACGTTGACATCGCCAACAACCAGCGCGTCCAGCTCTACGACCTCAAGGTCCGCATCGCCTCCGCCACTGCATCGCCCTTGGCCATGGCCGGCATCAGCAAGCGCATCCCGGCCGACACCGACTGCTGGCTGATGGGGCACATCCACTCCCGAGCCATGGAGCCCGGCGCGACCATCACCTCCTACGACTGGGACCTCGACGGCGACGGCATCTTCGAAACCCCCGGCTCCCCCGCCACCTACCGCTACGTCTCCAACGGCACGCACCAGGCCGTCCTGCGTGTCACCGACTCCAACGGCAAGACCAGCACCGACTCGATCAACGTCTCTGTCTGGAACGCCCTCACCACCGTCACGGGTGTCTCGCCCCCCGGCTCCGGCCCCAACACCACCATCCCCGTGACCATCACCGGGACCAACTTCAAGGGCGTTACCAACGCCAACCAGGTCGTCGTCTCCGGCACCGGGGTCTCGGTCTTCGGCACGCCCGTTGTCAACCACCTCGGCACCCAGATCACCGGGCTGTCCTTCTTCATCGCCTCCGGCGCGACCCTGGGGGCACGCAACGTCTCCATCTCCAACTCCGATGGCGCGGGCGGCGCGGCGACGGGCATCGGGATCTTCACCGTCGGCAATGTCTCGGGCGCGTGCTGCCTGGGCAGCTCCTGCATCATCACCACTCAGGCGGCGTGCACCGGCACCTGGCAGGGCGCGGGCTCGGCCTGCGGCGCTGCCGGGAACCCCACCACCTGCTGCCGCGCCAACTTCGATGGCGCAAACGGCGTTCAGGTCGCCGACATCTTCGCGTTCCTCTCCGCGTGGTTTGCCGGAAGTCCTTCGGCGAACATCGACGGCGTGAACGGCGTGGCCGTCCCCGACATCTTCGCCTTCCTCTCCCTCTGGTTCGCCGGCTGCTGAACCTCAAACGTCAGCGGCCGACGCATCACACGATGCGCCGGCCGCCAGGAAGCTGTCCATTTGTCTCGACCTTCGCGGCGATCGACCGTTCGATCGCCCGCGATTACTTCTTTTCGGCGGGGATCAGCACGGTGTCGATCACGTGGATCACGCCGTTGCTCGCGTCGATATCCGTCTTGATGATCGTCGCCTTGTCCGCCATCGCCTTGCCGTCCTTCAGGCTGATGGCGATCTCCTGGCCCTGCACCGTCTTGAGCGTCTTGCTCGCGACGACCTTGTCGGCGAACACCCGCCCCGGCACGACGTGGTACGTCAGGATCGCCGTGAGCTGGCCCTTGTTCTCGGGCTTGAGCAGGCTCTCCACCGTGCCCGCGGGCAGCTTGGCGAACGCCTCATCCGTCGGCGCGAACACGGTGAACGGTCCCTCGCCCTGCAGCGTCGATGCGAGGCCCGCGGCCTCAACCGCCGCGCACAGCGTCTTGAACTTCCCGGCCTGCATCGCCGTCGCGACGATGTCGATCGTGCTGGGCATGATCACGGTGTCGATCACATGGATCACGCCGTTGCTGCACTGGATGTCCGTCGCCGTCACCGTCGCGCCGTCGATCATCACCTTGCCGTCCGCGGCCTTGACGTCGATCCGCTGGCCGGCGAGCGTCGCCCAGCCTGTCTGCTTCACCACATCCGCGGCCATGGCCTTGCCCGACACCACGTGGTACTTCAGAACGCCTTGCAGCAGCGGCTTGTTCTTCAGCAGCGCATCCAGCGTCTTGGGGTCCACCTTGGCGAACGCCGCATTGGTCGGCGCAAACACCGTGAACGGACCGGGGCCCTGAAGAGCCTCGACGAGGTCCGCGGCCTTGATCGCCGACACCAGCGTGGAGAAGTCCTTGTTCCCCATCGCCGTCGCAACGATGTCCTGGGCCGATGCCGGGCTCACGGTCCCGGTTTTGGTCGTCATGCCCGCCTGTTCGGCGGAAGATGCCGCGCTCGCAAAGCCCGAGCACGCAACGAGACCGGCCGCCACAATACAGAACTTGTACGCACGATTCATGGGAGGTCCTTTCGGGATCAATCGAAAAGACGGCTCCCGGAGCAGGTGGTCGATGAGCACACGCTCACCACCGCTGTCGCGAAGGGCCCGACGCTCCAGTGGGTCCGCCTGCCGCGGTGCCGTCCGGAGGTATGTGCCAGCGTCTTCGAGCCCGGGCGCTCCGCGGATTCACCGATGCATCGCGTCCACACTCCGCTGCGTTCAAGACCGCCCCACGCGCTCTCGCTCGGGGGGCGGCTTTGTCCATCCTTGGAACTCGATCGGCGCGCCCAGAACACACCCTGCACGCCGAGTTTCTGCCTGCTCACACCGCTCTTGGCGCCCGGGGCGGCCTTCCGATCGTGAACGCCGCGGTGCTCTTCCAATCCTGCCGCGACCACGCGGTGCGTTGCGGAGGGTCCTCCGCCGGCTCCGGTGCGATTTCCGCCCCACCCGAGGGCTCGATGTGCTGCACCGCACACGTTTCGCCGCCGCACGCCTGAGCCATCGTCACCGGGCCGCAGGTCCGCATGCCCAGATGCACCGCCAGTTCCGGGCTGTCGGCGCCGACAGCGGCGCGGCGGGCAGAACGTATCGGTTCAACGTCAACGGTCGCGAGGCTCATCGGTGGTTCCTTTCATGTTCATTGGACGCCCCTGGGCGGCGTCAGTCCGAGTTCGAATCCGATCAACACGATGTCCAAACGAAAACCGCCGCCCTTTCAGGCGGCGGCATCAGCAAGCTTGGTTGTTCGAGTCTGTCACACGACCCGAGCCAGCAGCCAACGCGCACCGCCGTGAGCGGTAAAGCACGTGTGCATGGTGTGGCAGCAGCAACGGGTCATGCCAACACACTACCACCGCTTCGGCCCGCGTCAAGGCCAAACCACCGATTCCTCCTACTGAACTTCGCCTAATCTTTTTGCCCATGCCCCCAGATCCCCACCCTTCCGCGGCCGCCCCGGGCGCCCCCGCCGCCGGCTCCCGCTCCTCGCGCGCCCTGGCTCTTTTCAAGCGGCTCGGCCCCGCGGGCCTGCTCGGCATCGCGTGGGTCGCGATGCCCCCGCTGGCCGGCTTCGCGCTGCTCTGGAAGATCGATGTCGTCTCGGAGTGGCTCAAGTCGCACGGCTCGCTCGGCCTGGCCCTCTACATCTTCGCGTTCATGGTCCTCGCCGGCGTCGGCATGCTCCCCACGTATGCGCAGGCCATCCTCGGCGGGTGGTGCTTCGGGATGCTGCTGGGCTTTCCCGCCGCGCTCGCCGGCTTCGCCGGCGCATCGGTCATCGGCTACACCATCGCCCGCACGGTCTCGCGCCACCGCGTCGAGGATGTCATCGACTCCAACGCCAAGTCCCGCGCTGTGCGCGATGCCCTGATCGGCCAGGGATTCCTCAAGACCTTCAGCATCGTCACCCTCCTCCGCCTCCCGCCGAACTCCCCCTTCGCGCTCACCAACCTTGTCATGGCCAGCGCAGGTGTTCGCATCGCCCCGTTCGTGCTTGGCACCCTCATCGGCATGGCCCCGCGGACAGCGCTGGCCGTGTATCTCGGCTCCGGCGTGCAAGTCCTCACCCGCGAGACCCTCAGCCCCACCGCCGCGCCGCGCTGGGTCGTCATCGGCGGCATTGTCCTCACCCTCATCGTCGTGATCGTCATCGGCCACATCGCCAACAAGGCGATCGCGCGCGTCACCGCGGCCCGCCCGGGACACACCTCCCGCGATTGACTTCACCCCCGCACCGCCACCACCCGCGCGCCCCGCCGACACCAAAACCCCCCAGCCTCGCGCCGCACGCTGAACACCCTCCAAACCGGCGCGATCTCCGCGCGCAACCCGTGCTCTGCCTGAAACCTAGACTTCTCCGTTCCCTACACCAACGTCAGTCAACCACACACATCAAAGGTGGGGAGGGGGCGGGTTGGCGTGGGTTCGGAGGTTTTGCATGAGAACGTCTCGTTTCCTGGCTTTCCCGATCGCGATCATCATGGCGGCCGCCTCCGCAGCCACCGCGCAGAATGCGGCCCCCGAGGCCCCG
This sequence comes from Planctomycetota bacterium, assembly GCA_023432465.1. Taxonomy (GTDB): domain Bacteria; phylum Planctomycetota; class Phycisphaerae; order Phycisphaerales; family UBA1924; genus JAHBXL01. The sequence continues at coordinate 16,985 of JAEYUO010000145.1, forward strand.
AAGGAGCCGGAGGCCCCCCGCGGTCCCGCGCCCCTCATCCCGCGTGAGGTCCTCTTTGGCAACCCCGTCCGCGCCCAGGCGCGGCTCTCCCCCGATGGCCACCGCATCGCCTTCCTCGCGCCAGTCGATGGTGTGCTGAACATCTTCGTCGGGCCAGCCGACAACCTCGACGACGCCAAGCCTGTCACGAACGAGAAGACCCGCGGCATCCGCAGCTACTACTGGGCCTACACCAACCAGCACATCCTCTACGTGCAGGATGTCGGCGGCGATGAGCAGTGGAAGATCTACTGCGTCGACCTCGGCGCGGGAGAGGTCCGCGACCTCACGCCCATCGACGAGATCATCGGGCCTGACGGCAACCCCATCCTCGTCCCCTCGGGCAACAAGCTCCGCCCCACCGCGCAGATCCAGGAGGTCAGCCGCAAGTTCCCCGATGAGATCCTCATCGGCCTGAACAACCGCAACCCCTCTCTGCACGACATCCACCGCCTCAACATCCGCACCGGCGAGATGACGCTGGTCTGCGAGAACCAGGGCTTCCTGGCGATGGTCACCGATGAGGACTACAACGTCCGCTTCGCCATCCGGCCCAACCCCGATGGCAGCATGGCCTTCCTCCGAAGCCCCGACAACGGCAAGTCCTTCGAGCCCTTCCAGGACATTCCGCCCGGCGATATCGACAACTTCAGCCCGCTGTTCTTCGACAACTCCGGCAAAATCCTCTTCGTCCGCGATGCCCGCGACCGTGACACCGCCGGCATCTTCGCCATGGACACCAGGACGGGTCTCAAGCAGCTCATCACGGCCAAGGACAACTGCGATGCCGGCGGGATGCTCGTGCACCCCACCGAGAACCGCATCCAGGCCGTCGAATACAACTACGACAAGCCCAAGTGGTCCCTGCTGGGCATGGAGCTCGCCAAGGACTTTGAGTACCTCAAGAAGATCGATCACGAATCGACCATGTTGGTCACCAGCCGTTCGCTCAATGACCGCTACTGGACCGTCGCGTTCGTCCCCGACAACGGCTCTCCCAGCGTCTACCTCTACGACCGCGGCCCCGGCGACGGCACCAAGACCAACAAGCTCCTCTTCAAGACCCAGCCCGCGCTCGACCGCCACACCCTTAGCCGCATGCACCCGGTCGTCATCGATGCCCGCGACGGCCTCAAGCTGGTCTCCTACCTCTCCCTTCCCCCGCACACCGACACCGATGGCGACGGCCGGCCGGACATGCCCGTCCCCCTCGTCCTCAACGTCCACGGCGGTCCCACCGCCCGCGACAGCTGGGGATACAACGCCGAGCACCAGTGGCTCACCAACCGCGGCTACGCCGTCCTCAGCGTGAACTATCGCGGCTCCACCGGCTACGGAAAGAAGTTCATCGCCGCCGGAAACCTCGAATGGGCCGGCAAGATGCACGACGATCTCATCGATGCCGTCAACTGGGCCGTCGATCAGAAGATCGCCGACCCCGACAAGGTCGCCATCTACGGCGGCTCCTACGGCGGCTACGCCACCCTCGTCGGACTCACCTTCACCCCCGATGTCTTCGCCTGCGGTGTTGACATCGTCGGTCCGTCCAACCTCGAAACCCTCCTCAACTCCATCCCGCCGCACTGGGCTCCCTACATCGACACGCTCGTCCGCAAGACCGGCGACCACCGCACCGAGGAGGGCCGCGCCTTCCTCAAGTCGCGCTCGCCGATCACCTTCGTCGATCGCATCAAGAAGCCCCTGCTCATCGCGCAGGGCGCAAACGACCAGCGCGTCAAGCAGGCCGAGGCCGACCAGATTGTCCAATCCATGATGGAGAAGAAGATCCCCGTCACCTATGTCCTCTACCCCGATGAAGGCCACGGCTTCGCCCGCCCTGAGAACCGCATGTCCTTCTACTCGATCGCCGAGCACTTCCTCGCCGCGAACCTCGGCGGCCGCACCGAGCCCTTCGGCACCGACTTCAAGGGCTCCTCGATCACGATCCCCGCGGGCGCGGACCTCATCCCCGGTCTGAAGGCCGCGGCCGAGAACAAGGACAACTGATCCCGCCTCTGTCCACGCCCGCGCACCTGTGCGGGCATATTCCAACCGCTCCCCTGCGAGGCCCGGCAATCCGCCGGGCCTCGTTTCTTTCCCATCCGGATACGATTCCCCATATGACCGACCAGCCCCCCCCTGCTTCCGCTCTCACCTCCGAGCAGGTCCGCAAGGTCGCGGCCCTCGCCCGGCTCTCCCCTTCCGATGCGCAGATCGAGAAGTACCGCACCGAACTCGGCGCGATCCTCACCTACGTCGAGCGGCTCCGCGGCCTGGATCTCAGCTCCGTGGATGGGCTCCCCAACCCCGCCGAGCACACCAACCGCCTCCGGCCCGACACCCCCGCTCCCGGGCTCCCGCAATCAGCGCTCATGGAGATGGCCCCCAAGGCCTGTGCCCCGTTCGTTGCGGTCCCCAAGATTCTCGGGGATGCGGCCGGGGTATAAACCCAACATGCCCGAACGATCGCTGCATTTCGGCACTTTTTCGTCGAAAATGGGTCGAACATCGATCATTTGGCCACGATCTTCCCCGTCCACGCTGAAGGCACAATAACCTCACAATATACGAACTTATGCCCAATCCCTGCTTGCTCGGGTCAACAGATCCGGTATGATTGAGGTCGCCGGAGATCACACGGGGAGGGGGTTTGCCATGACGGATTCGGTTCCATCTCAGCCACACACCAGTCGCCTCGCCGCCGCGATCAACGATGGCTCGCCCGAGCCTGATCCGGAGCCCGACAGTTGTGTGGAAGTCCTTGACCCCGCACGGCTTCTCGATCCCGCCGCGCTCCGCTGGCTGATTACCAGATCCATCGCCGCCATGGCCGCGATCAACGCGACGGGACAGGTCCGCGCGCGGATCGTCAACGATGCCGAAATGGCCGCGGCCCACGAGAGATACTCGGGCATCGCCGGTACAACCGACGTGCTGACCTTCGATCTGCGCGATTCCGCCAGCCCCTCACCCGGGGATCCCCTCGACGTTGATCTCTGGATCTGCGTCGATGAGGCGCGGCGGCACGCCGCCGACCTCGGACACACCGTCGAGCGCGAGCTGCTGCTCTACATCATCCACGGCATCCTGCACTGCTCCGGCTTTGACGATCACGAAGAGGACGATCACCGCGCCATGCATGCCGAGGAGGACCGCATCCTCGAAGCGATCGGCGTCGGGGCGACCTTCTCCACGCCCACGCCGCCGGCCCGGGAGGGTGCGGAATGATCTCCGGAATCATCGCGCTCGCCCTGCTCGCCTTCGGCGCGCTCCTCAGCGCGCTGCACGCTTCGCTGTCCGACCTCGTGCGCACCACGCTCGAGGAGATGGCCCAGGCCTCGCCCAGCCGCACGCGCAAAGCCGCCATCGCCGCCATCCTCGACGATGTCCCCGGTCACGCCCGCGCGGTCGCCTTCCTCCGCACCCCGTGCAGCCTCGGCGCGGCCATCGCGCTGGTCTTCCTCTCCGCTGCGATCCGCGACACTCCCTCCCCAACGTGGCTCGACGGCCTGATCGGCGGCGCGATCGCCGCCGCGCTGCTCTGGGTCTTCAGCGTCCTCATCCCCGAGGCCGTGTCGCGCCACGCCGGCGAGCGGCTCGTCTTTGCCCTCTCGCGGCTGGTCCGCGCCATCCACATCCTCGCCGCGCCCCTGCGGCCCCTGGCGATGTTCTTCGATTCGCTCTTCCGCATGCTCACCGGCACCCGCCCGGAGGATGAGGCCGACCAGGTCGAGGCGGAGGTCCTCTCTGCGCTCGATGAGGCCGAGCGCGAGGGCGGTGTCGATGAGCGCGAGCGCGACATGATCGAATCGGTCATGGAGATCAAGGACCTCACGGTCGAGCAGATCATGACGCCGCGGAATGAGATCGAGGCGCTGGAGCTTACCAGCAACCTCGGGCAGGTCGCCGCGTTTGTCCGCAAGGCGCGCCACTCGCGCATCCCCGTCTACCGATCGGGCGCGGGGCTCGATGAGATCGTCGGCATCTTCTATGTCAAGGACCTGCTCCGCTGGCTCGCCGGCGAGGGCGCACACTCCGGCAAGGGCTTCGACCTTCGCACCATCCTCCGCCCCGCGATGGTCGTCCCCGAATCCAAGACCATCCGCGAGCTGCTCGACGAGTTTGTCGCCAAGCGCGTGCACGTCGCGATCGTCGCCGATGAATACGGCGGCACGGCGGGCATCGTCTCGCTGGAGGACATCATCGAGGAAGTCTTCGGCGAGATCCAGGACGAGTACGAGAAGGCCGAGGATGACCCGCCGCGGATCGATATCCGCGCTGAGGAGAGCATCGTCGAGTGCGATGCCCGCACCGCGATCCACGATCTGAACGATGCACTCGAACCCTTCGGCGTCAGCATCCCCGAGGGCGAGGATTACGACACCATCGCCGGGTACGCGCTGGCCGCCTTCGGCCGCATCCCCGAGACCAACGAGAGCATCCTGATGGGCCGTACCGCAATCACCGTGCTGGAGGCCACGCCCACGCGGATCGTGAAGGTGCGCATCCAGGTCAAGCCCGAAGAAGGCGCTGAGGCCGAGCCCGCACCCGCCGCCGCGGCGAGCCGGGAGGGGGAGAAGGGGAAGTAGTTGCTTCAGAAGCCCGTCATTCAGGAACGGGATTGTGAAATCTGCGGATACCAACTCCGCGGCATGCCGAAGCACGCGCTCAGCGTTTGTCCTGAGTGCGGATCGGTGTTTGATGCACAGCGGCTGCCGTCGAAGTGGCGATACGCAACGTGGACGATGGTGCCAGTGTGCGTCGCGGTTATCTGGATCGTGTTGCAGCGAGCGCCCTACGACAAGTTTGGTGTACCCACGAGCGTTCTCGCGGGCATCGTGATACTGCTGGCGATGTGCGGAACAGTCGCGTTCTCCGTGGTCTCAGTCCTCCTCGCACGAATGGGGCCAAGCATCGAGAGCCGATGGCTTGTCGGCTTGGGCATCGGACTCGCAGTCTGTTTCGTCAGCACATGCCTGGGCTGGTGCGCAACAGTCTGACGCCGCGGCGAGTCGACAACTGCGATCGTCGCAACGGTTACTCCGACGCGAACTCAAACACACCCGCGCTTCGCCGCAGGATCCGCAGTTCCCTCACCGCTTCCGTGATCTCGATCCGCCGCGGCACACCCCTCTCTCCATTCCTTGCACCCTCAAGCAGCGATGCTGCATCAAACGCCGCGTCACCCCGGTTCGCCACGCACACCACCCGCTGTCCGTTCAGCCCGCGCTCGAACGCGAACACATCCGGGTTCCCCGTCTCGATGATCCGCACATCCCCGTAGCGCAGCACCTCGCCGATCTGCTCATCCTGCCGCAGCCGCAGCCACGCGCGGAACTTGTCGCGCAGGCCCGGCTCCGCGCGGTCTTCCTCACGCTGCATCTCCCCCCCCGCGCCCGCATCCGCCCACGGCAGGGGCTTGCGGCAGTTGGGGTCGTTCCCGCCGTGCATGCCGTACTCATCGCCGTAGTACACCATCGGCGAGCCCGGCCAGCACGCGAGCACCGCGACACCCAGCGCCAGCTTGTCGTACGTCTCCGCGCTCGGGCGCATCCGCTGCACGCGCAGCGGAATCTGTCCGCCATACTCCGTCAATCCCGCTTCGATCATCGTCGCGACGCGCGCGGTGTCGTGCGACCCAAGCAGGTTCATCTGCACCAGCTCGTGCTGCGCCGGCCGCTCCACCACGCGGGCCAGCTGGACGCCGAGCTGCTCGCTCGTGTACGTTTCATCCGCCAGCCAGCGCACGAGCGGCATCGCCACCGGGTAGTTCATCTGCCCGTCGAAGACAGCCCCCCCGCCCTTCTCCTTGGCGTCATTTCCGCCGCTGAAGTACTCCCGCGCATCAAACCACATCTCCCCCAGCAGCACACCATCGGGGTTGATGCTCTTGGCGTGCGATCTCCACGCCTCCCAGAACGGCCGCGGCAGGTCCGGCACGACATCCAGCCGCCACCCGTCGATCCCGCGCTTGCCTTCTGCCGGCGACATCCACCGCTTCGTCACCGCGAACACGTGCTGCTCCACCTCCGGGTGCAGCCGCCCGTTCGCCCCGCGTGCAAACACCGGCAGGCTCCCGTTCACACTGTTCCACGACTTCCACGCGATCAGCGACCCCTCCCGCACATCCATCGCGCGCACGGCTTCATCGGCCATGCGCTTTTCATCCACAAACTCCGCCTGAAACCACGGCGCATACTTCGACTCGCGGCCGCGCTTGCGCACATCCTCAAACGCCCAGAAGCGCGTGCCCACGTGGTTCCACACGCCGTCGAACACGATGCGCATGCCGCGGCCGTGCACCTCGGGCAGCAGCGTGTCCAGCACGTACCGGTCCGCCTGTGTCCACACCCACGTCGCCGGGTCTTCGGTTTCGCCGCGGATCGCGGCGGCGTCGGCTTCGCCAGCTTCACCATCGCCCGCGAAAGTCGGATCAATGTGCCGGAAGTCCGTCGCATCGTACTTGTGGTGGGAGTGTGCCTGGAACACCGGGTTGAGGTAGATCGCGGTGACGCCGAGGTCGCGCAGCTCATCGAGCTTCTCGACCACGCCCTCAAGGTCCCCGCCATATCGCCTTGCCTGCATCGCCGCGCCCCGCGGGTCGGCGACCGCCCGCAGCACATGCGGCGGCTCCATCGTCACCCTTGCCCGCGCCGCCTCCAACTCATCAACATCAAACCCGTACCAGTCGCTTGTCCATTCCTTCTTCGTGAACGCCGGTCCGCGCGGATCGTTCGCGGCGTTCCCGTTCCGGAACCGCTCCGGGAAGATCTGATACCACACCGCGCCCTTGGCCCAGTCCGGCGTTTCGCTCCCGGGCGCTGGCGCGGTTTCGAACTTGAACGGCCCGTGCGACAGCCCCTCAGCGGCCTCCATCGACCAGACGGTGAAACCGAGTGTCATTGTCACGGGCGTATTGCTGCCGCGGCCTGCCATCACGCGGCATGTGTAGCGCACACGCGGCGGGACCGCGTTCTCGATCGGCTCGGGCCGCATCCGCGCCGCGATCCCCCGCCCGCCTCCCGCGACCCGGAGCTCGACGCCCGACCCCGCATCCGCCGGGAGCACGATCTCCACATCCGCCAGGCCCAGCCCGCCGGAAATCGGTGTCACACGCAGCTCGAACCCGGGCGGCAGCTTCGGCTGCGCAGCAGCCCCCGCGGCACCCCACCCCAGCAGCGCGGCCGCGGCGGCCCACAGGCCGCAAAACCTCCGCGGTGACCGACTCTGCCGCATGCCTCAGCCCTCCTGCCGTCGCCCCAGCACCGCATTCCCCCTCGCCGATTGAGGCCCCCGCCGCGGCACTGTACACTCCGCCTCTCCACCGCTTCCTCTCCCCCTCGCGATTCGCTCGCCCATCCTGCCTTCCATGCCGCCAGCAAGGACCGCACATCCCGCCCCCGCCAGTCGCGCCCCCACACCCCTGTGGAAGCGCCTCTTCTCCGCGCAGGAGTCGGGCCTGGTCATCGTGATCATCCTCATTATGGCCGCCCTCACCTGGTTCGGCGGCACCAAGCAGGCCCCGGTGAGCGTCGAGATCCCCGCCGGCGCGACCGTACGGGAACGCGGCGATCGGGAACTGGTCATCCGCACTTCCGACGGCCGCGAGACCGTGCACGTATCCGACTCCGGCTGGCGCATCCCCGGCGCCGAGGGCCAGGCCCGCGCCGCCTTCGGCCGACGCACCGTCAACGCCTTCTTCGAGAAGGGCAACCTCGTCCAGCAGACCACCACCGCGAGCTTCATCGCGATCATGGCGGTCGGCATGACGGGCATCATCATCCTTGCGGGCATCGATATCTCGATCGGGTCGATCTACGCGCTCGCGGCGATGCTCGCGGCGATGGCCCTCTCGCGCTTCGGACCCGAAGCCTCCATCTGGACCACCGTCCCCACGGCGATCCTCATCGCCTGCGCTGTCGGCGCCGTCTGCGGCTTCCTCAACGGCTCGCTCAGCGTGGGCCTGCGCGTCCATCCGTTCGTCATCACCCTGGGCACCATGGCCGTCTTCCGCGGCCTGGTCTTTGTCCTCAGTCAGGGACAGACCGTCAGCGGCCTGCCCGACTCCCTCCAGCAGGGGTTCTTCAAGCTTGAATACTCCGGTGTCTATCCCATCCCCACGCTCATCATGCTGCTCGTCGCCGGCGCGGGGATGTTCATCCTCGCACGCACGGTCTTCGGTCGGCGCGTCTACGCCATCGGCGGCAACGAGACCGCCGCGAAGTATGCGGGCATCCCCGTCGCGCGCATCAAGGTCCTGGTGTTCACGCTCGCGGGTTTGCTCGCCGGGCTCTCCGCCGCGATGTACATCGGATACTTCGGCGCGGCCGAGAGCAACGCCGGCGCGGGGTATGAGCTCAAGGTCATCGCCGCGGCGGTGATCGGCGGCGCATCCCTCTCCGGCGGGCGCGGCTCCGCCGTGGGCGCGGTGCTCGGCGCGATCATGGTCCAGCTCATCGACAACGGCATGATCATCCTCGGGATCGACCAGAGCTACAACCAGATCGTCATGGGCACGGCGATCATCCTCGCCGTCGCCGTCGATCAGGCCAAGCTGCGCCTATCGGGACGGTAAGCCACAGAGAGAGCCGCTGATCAACGCGGATGAACGCGGATCAGATCGATGCGCGGACCTTCCTGGCGTTGGAGAACACGAGCCGCTTGATCTCGGGTTTCGGTCCGAAGTTCAGCAGCAGGGCGATCTCGATGTTCGTAGCTCGCAGATAGTTCAGTGTTTGCGCTTCGTGCGAAGCATCCAGCGTCCGTGCTGCTTTCAACTCGAGAGTCACGATGTTCTCGACGAGCAGGTCTATCTTGAACTCGCCGATGCTCCGGCCACGGAAGTGGACGGATACCGGGAACTGCCGACACACGCTCAGCCCCGCTTCGGCCAAGGCCACGCTCATGGCCGCCTCGTAGACACTCTCGAGAAAGCCGTACCCAAGCTCGTTGTAGACCTGATAGAAGATCCCGATGATCTTCTCGGTGAGTTCCTGGTGCTCGAATCCGGACGCGGCGGTTGGCATGGCATCGCTCCTTCCGCGCGCAAAGCACCTGATTCCCCGCCCCGGTTTCTCGCCCGCCGCGGCTCCCTCGCCGCCCCCTCCGAATCTGCGATCATCCGCGTTCATCTGCGGCCAAGTTCCTCCTACACCGGCTCGCAGTCATTGATCCGGTCGATCAGGATCCTGATCAATCCGAACTTGTACCGCGTGTGCGGGAAGACCAGCCGCGGCAGCTCCAGGTTGTCATCCTCTTCCGGCAGGGCATCGCGCAGCATCATCACCGGCTTCCCGCCCGTTGCGCCGCCCGGCACCGGCGAGGGCCGGATGAGGATCTTGAACTCCTCGGTCAGCCGCTCAACATCCCGCTGCGCGATCGGCCGCTTCAGCCGGATCACCAGGTCATCCTTCACATACCGCGACGAGTGGTACATCCGGTAGAACTTGCAGATCACATCCACCGCTTCCTGCGGCGTGTTGCACAGCCGATACAGCGAGACATCCTCCGGGCTGATCCAGCCGCGGTTCAGCAGGAGCTGCCGCATCGAGTGGTTCCACTCCTGCCAATAGGTCTGCCCTTCGCCCTCGCACAGCACGATGGGGATCATCGAGCTCTTGCCTGTCTGGATCAGCGTGAGCGCCTCGAACGCCTCATCCATCGTGCCGAACCCGCCCGGGAAGAGCGCGACCGCCTCCGACTGGCTCAGGAACATCAGCTTGCGCGTAAAGAAGTACCGGAAGTGGATCAGCTTGTCATCCCCGGCGATGACATCGTTCGCCGTCGTTTCGAACGGCAGCCGGATCGCCACGCCAAAGCTCGCCTCGCGCCCCGGCCCCTCGTGCCCGGCCTTCATGATCCCATCCCCCGCCCCGGTGATCACCATCCAGTTCTTTTCCGCCATCAACCTGCCGAACTCGCGCGCTGCGACATAATCCGGATGCCCCGGCGGGGTCCGCGCCGATCCGAAGATCGACACCTTGTGCGGCTCGGAATACTGACCGAACACCCGGTACGCGTACCGGAGTTCCTTGATCGTCGTGGTGATGAGCTTCAGCTCGCCCGTGTCCCGGCCGTCGGGGATCAGCTTCAGCCCTGTTGTCAGCAGGTCGCGCACCAGCTTCGAGTTGAACGTCCCGGGCTTCCCGCCCACGGCCGCGATCAGCTCATCGAGCTTCGCCGCGATCACCGGGTCATCTGCGCGCTGCGCCTTCGGCGGCTCGGGCGGCACACCCTCGGGCGGCGGGACAAAGATCCCGGAGGGCTGGTTCAGTTCGACTCGGTTGTGCTCTGGCATGGGAGAAGAGGGTAGGGGCGTTTCACTGCTCCCGGCACCGAGAGAACGTGAAGATCACCCGTCCACGCCCGTGGGGAGGCTGGGCATGGTCGTCGGCGGGAGTGGCCGCTCCGACCGCTGCACATCGCGCGCACGCAGCTCCTCCCGACGCGCCGCATCGTCGTTCCGGATCGATCCCTGCACACCCCGTCCGGGGTCAAACAGACCGTCCAGGATCCCGCGTGTCGTCGTCAGCGTCTCCGAGCGGATCTCCGGCGAGGCCACGGTCCCCCGCACGCGCGTCGTCAGGATCTCATCTCGCAGCGCTTCATACACATCCGACAGCAGCGGGATCCGGGTGTTCGACCGGCTGTTGAACCGCATGTCCAGGGTCAGATCCGGCAGCGTCGCCGTCCCGTCCCCCATCAGCGAAACCGAATCCGACAGCACCGCGATGCTCTCAAACAGCACCGTCTGCCCGCGGACATGAAACTCGGCCTGCAGGTATCCGAACCGGTCGCGGCTGGGCAGCATCAGGTTGCTCATCTGCACCAGGGGGAGCACCACCGGCAGACGAAGCACATCCCCGTTCGCCACTCGGATCGCCCCGCGCCCGATCCGCGAACTCGCATCCCCCGTCACCCCCGACATCGTGAGCCACAGGTCCGCCTGGCCCCGCGTCCGATCCGGCGGCCTCACCATCGGCTCATGCGGTGATTCCGGCTCCGCCCGCGCCTCCTCAATCACCGGCGGCGATTCCTCCTCGACCTTCATCGCGCCAAGCTCATCCAGCAGCGGCGCAAACAGCACACCCGCCGCGAGCACATCCGCCGCGAACGCCCGCTTCTCGTGTTCCTCCGCGCCGATCGTCGCGCTCCCCCAGATCCGCCCCCCGTGGCAGCGTGCCGTGAAGAACGGCACCGACAGCCCTCCGCTCCCTGACTCATCACTCTCAAGCACCGCCGATGCCCCCGTCATCCCGATGCCCGCGATCGTCAGTGCCGGCGCGGCAAGCTCGATGAGTACCGCGGCCTCCTCCCCCGGGATCGACTCTACCCCGATCGACACCTCCCCATCGCACTCCCGAAGCGGCACACCCAGATCGGCCGATGCGCCGGCAAACCTCGCCTGCGCATCGAAGCGAACCTGCGGCCCTTCCGCGGGGCCCGGTCCTGCCGCCTGCGATGGGATCCGTGCCACAAGCCGCGCCGCGGGCATCGAGAACCCGCCATCGATCCGCAGGTCCACCGCGCGCAGCGCATCGACCGCGGCCTCCGGCAGGACCGCAAACAACTGCTCGCTCAGCTGCTCACACTCAAACGCCAGCGCCGTCTCAAGCTCCAGCCCTTCGTCGGCGGCAAACCTCCACACGCCCGTCGCATCCGCACTCCATGTCTCATCGCGGCAGGCCAACCCCTCGATCCGCCCCTCCAGCGTGCGCTCTCCCGGCCGGTCCGCATCCGCCGCCGCGTGAAATGTCACATGCCCCACCACCGCCGGAAGCTCGACCCGTCCGCCGGCCCGCTCAAACCCGATCGACCGCGGCCCGATCATCCCCACGATCTCCACCGGCTCGCCCACCAGCTCAAACTCCGCATCGAACCGCCCCGCGACCTTCAACTCGCTCCAACTCGCCAGCGTGCTCTCCGCCAATCCCAGCGCGAGCACATCCGCAACAAGCCGCGATTCAAACCTCGCATCCAGCAGCCGCACCGACAACTCCGCATCCGCCATCGTCCGCTCGAGCAGCTCGTCCTCCGCCGCATCCGGATCAAGCGAGAACCGGCCGTCAAGGGCGATGCTGCCCGCCGACTCCCCGGCATACTCGATGTTCGCCGCGAACGACTCGAACCCCAGCGTCGAGCGACGACGCGGGTCCGGGTCATCGCGATCAACAAACGATGCCCCGCCCATCACGTCCAGCAGGCACACCCGCCCCGCGATCGCATCGAAGCTCACATCCTCGAACCCCGAGAACGACGCCGCGACCGTGGGCTTCTGTGCGCCCTCCGCCAGGTCAAGCCGGATCGTCGCATCCACGCGCCCAGCCGGAGACCGCTCCTGGCGAATCTCCGACAGCACCCCCGCCACCTCCTCGTTGAATACCCGCAGCAGGCTCGGCAACGGCGCGACCAGGTCCAGCCCGCGCACATCCACGCTCAGCCCAATCGCGCCGATCACGCCCGGCTCGGGCGGGCCAACCTCCGGCTGTGGCCGCGGCGGCACAATCCGGGCATCCAGCGCGAGCACGAACTCCCCGCACGATTCCGCCTCGGCCACCCCGCTCCCCGTCGCCTCCACCCGCTCCGAGACCAGCCTCCCCCCAAGCTCCTCCACCTGCACTGCGCTGGGCGTCACGCGAATCCGCCCCGTCGCGCCCGAAACCAGCATCCGCGTCCCGTCCCCATCTCCTTCCGTCTGTCGCGGCCGCGCATCAATCCCCTTCAGGTCCACCGCCACGTCGTAGTCGATGTCCTCGCTGCCATCCCCCGCATCGCGAATCTTCGCCGTGCAATCCACATTGCCGCTGATCGCCAGGCGCCGCAGGATCGCCTTCGCCGACACCGCGCCCGGCTCTCCAGCATGCTCATCATCCGGCACCGCGTGGATGAGCAGATCATCCACCGGAACATCAAACGCCGCGATGTCCAGCTTCGGCTTGAGCACGTTCGCATCCCCCTCGGTGAGCTGCACGTGTGCCGACAGCTCCGCACGCCCGCCCCGAAGCCCCGCGAACGTGCCGCGGGTCAGCGTTCCGTCCTTGTCGGTGATGCGAAGCTCGACATCCCGTGCGATGATCGGATACGGAAACGGCTTGGGCACCACCCCCGCCTCAGCGATGCGCACCACGACATCCGTGCTCCATTCGACATCCTTGCCGAACGGACGCACCACCGTCACATCGATCTCGCACACCCCGCCCATCGCAAACTCCGGCGCATCCCCCTCCGCCTCCGGCGATCCGGCCGGGCGAACCAGCCCGGCCTCCAGCAGTTCCGCGTACCGCTCCTCGTTGAACAGCACATCCAGAAGCTGCTTGCGCGAGCCCGGCATCGCCGCACGCAGGTGCTCATCCACCGGCACGCCCGTCACATACACGGACACATCCACCCGCGCATCGTCGGTCATCGGCGCGGCCTGGGAACTGGCCCGCAGCTTCGCGCCCGTCGGGCCGTCCCCGCGGATGTCCAGCAGGTTCAGGTGGTTCTCATCAAACGTCGCCTTCACCTCCATGTTGTGGAACGGATATGGAAACAGGTGAAACGCCGCCGTGCCGTTGCGGACGTTCAATCGACCATCCGTCACCACCACCGGCGCGGGCGCGCCATCCACCGGCGGCCCGCGTGCAATCGTCACCTTCGCATCCACCTCACCCGTCGGGCCGGAGAAGAACACAAAGAATTCTCGCGCTGTCGGCGGGATGTACGGCAGGAACCCCGGGTTCCGCGCCAGCGTCAGCCCATCGCCCCAGATCTCGCACACCAGCGGCGCGTTCATGTCCGCGCCCTCGGTGCGGAACTTCACGTGCACAGGCTTGGTCTGCTCTTCGAACACGCCCTGAAGCTCCGCCGCGAGCCCATCGCGTGAGAGCGTCAGCACGCCGTTCACCGATCCCAGCGACAGGTTGTCCGCCGCGACATCCGACTCCGCCGGAACCGGGATGTCCATCGCGACAGCCTCCGGCCAAATCGACAGCCGCACCCCGCCCACACGGTCGTACTCAAACATCGTCTCGCGGATCCGCCCCTGGATCCGCAGCCGACGCCACGTCTCCCGATACGCCGTCGGGACGGACTCCGGCGGCCAGGCCTCCAACGGGACATTCAACAGCCGCAGCACCGCCTCCGCACGCTGCAGGTCCACCCGCCCATCCAGGATCATCCCGCGCGGCAACTGCGGCTCCCCCTCAATCCGCGGCGGGGCAAGGCGACCAATCTCCTGCATCCGGATCCGGTACGACCCATCCGCGTTGCTCGCAAACGCGCCCGCCACGTGAATCGTGTTGAGCACCTCAAACCGCGCCTGCTTCGCCGAGTGCTCCGCGAACTCGATCCGCCCGTCCTGCACGTTCACCGTCGGAATGCTCGGCACCGCCGCGACCGCGCCGCCCCCGGGCGCTGCGCCCCCGCCCGACCCGCCCGCACCACCCGTCGCCAGCCCCGCAAGGTTCAACGAACCGTCATCCAGCGACTGGCTCAGCCGGAACAGCGGCTTCTCGAGACGGATGCTTGTCGGCTTCACCGCCGACAAACCCGACCACGACAGCGCGGCCGCCCAGCTCAGGTCAATCTCCGCTTCCTCCGCCGACAGCAGCAGCGCCTCCGGACCGGCAACCCCGGGGATGCTTAGCCGCAGGTTCTTGATCTCCACACGCCCGTCCAGATCGATCCGCGCCCGGTCCATCTCCACCAAACACCCCGTCGCCGCGGCGATCTCCGCCCGCACTTTCGAGCTTACCATCGGCGAGTTCGCCACGATCAGCGAGGTTGCCATCAGCAGCAGCGCGCCGCCCACCACCACCCGGATACACCACCGAGCCATCCGCCGCTTGCGCCCGCGGACCCGCCCCGATGGGCCGGCCGGGCCGCCGGCGGCGGTGCGATCAACAGAAGGTGAGGTTGGTTCGGAACCCATCGTGGCGGTTGATCTTAGATCGCCCGGCCACCCCACCCCCGACAGGAACGACCATGCCCCCACTGCCCCGCAGCGATGGGCATCTCCCCGGTCCCGGTCGGTCCCACGCTCACCGCTACATCAGCCCCAAAATTGCACGGAACGCGTACCGAACATTCCCCCCGATCGGCTATCCTGACCTCGTGGCCAAGTCACGTGAAGTCTTTGTCTGCCGGACCTGCGGCGCGGTCCAATCCCGCTGGATGGGCAAGTGCCCCGACTGCGGCGCGTGGGACTCGCTCGAGAGCGAACGCATCGAGAAGGGTGCCAACAAAGACCCGCAGCGCGGCGTCGTCGAGGCCTGGCGCGCCAGCGGTGGTGATGTCACCAGCATGCTCATGGAAGCCAAAGGCGAGACCGGGAGCGCGGGGTTCAGTGCGCCCGCCGCGGTCCCCATCGCCCAAGCCACGGGCGGCGATGCCCCCGCCCACCGCCTTGTCATCGGCATCGGCGAGCTCGACCGCGTCCTCGGCGGCGGGCTCGTCCCCGGCAGCGTCGTCCTCATCGGTGGCGACCCCGGCATCGGCAAGAGCACGCTGATGCTGCAAGCGGCGGGGCTGATGGGCGGCTCACCCCGATCCTCCTCTCCTTCTCCCACATCCGACATCGCCCGCATCCTCTACGTCTCCTCCGAAGAATCCGCCGAGCAGGTTCGCATGCGCGCTGCCCGCCTCGGCGCCGCTGCCGCGCCCAACCTCTTCGTCCTCGCCGATACCAACCTCGCGCGCATCGTCGAGCAGACGCGGCAGGTCGCCCCCAGCGTCCTTGTCATCGACTCCGTGCAGATGATCTACAAGGCTGATCTGGATGCCGCGCCCGGCTCGGTTGCGCAGCTCCGGCGCTGCGCGGCCGAACTCGTCTACCTCGCCAAGCTCAGCGGCATCGCCGTCGTCCTCGTCGGCCACGTCACCAAGGAGGGCCGCCTCGCCGGGCCGCGACTCCTCGAGCACCTCGTCGATGCCGTCCTGTACTTCGAGGGCGACCGCTACCACGCCCACCGCATCCTCCGCGGCGTCAAAAACCGCTTCGGCACCACGCTCGAGATCGGCATCTTCGAGATGACCGGCAGCGGGCTGAAGGAAGTCCCCGGCGGTCTGGGTGTCGGCGTGCTCGATGGCGACTCCACTTCGCGCGAAGCGAAGATCGGCGCGGTCGTCTGCCCGGTGATGACCGGCACGCGCTGTGTGCTCGTCGAGCTCCAGGCCCTCACCGCCACCGGGTTCATCGGCGCGGCAAAACGCAAGAGCAGCGGGCTCGACTCCAACCGCCTCGCCATGCTGATCGCCGTGCTGGAGCAGCACGCCGGCCTGCGACTCGCCGACCGCGATGTCTTTGCCAGCAGTGTCGGCGGCCTCCGCATCGCCGAGCCCGCGGCCGATCTCCCGCTGCTTCTGGCCATCGCCGGCGCACACCACAAGCGCGCGATCGCCCCCGGCACCGCCGCGGTGGGCGAGGTCGGACTCGGCGGCGAGGTCCGCTCGGTCACGCAGCTTGAACAACGCCTGCGCGAAGCCGGCCGCCTCGGCTTCTCGCGTGTCCTCATCCCCGCATCCCAGAAAGCCATCAAGGCCAAGGGCGTGCAGACGGTGCCGGTAAAGACCATCTCGCAGGCGATCGAAGAGTTGGGGTGAGCCATGCACTGCACCGACGACCGCGGCACACGCGTCAAGCTCATCCCCCAGCATCAACTCGGCATCATGCCCGGCATCCCCAGCCCGATCCCCATCGAGGCCCGCACACGCATGTTCGGAGAGGCGCAGGAAATCCAGCTCTCGCGCGAGTTCATCGTGCCGATGCTCCTCGCCTTGCTCGCCATCTTCATCTGGGGCGGAGCATGGCTACTCATTTTCCCGCGCATCCTCCCCGCGCTCATGGTCTCGCCGACCATCAAGGCGCTCATCACCGCTTCGGTCCCCTTCCTCTGCCTCCCGTTCCTCATGTGGTTCCTGATGCACCGAACCCGCCAACGCATCGTCCGCATCGTCACCAAGCACGGCTACTGCGCCACCTGCGGCTACGCCCTCGCCGACATCCCGCCCGCCGAAGACCGCTGCACCGTCTGCCCCGAGTGCGGCAGCGCGTGGCGGCTGCCCGCGCCGAGTGTGTGAACCTGGGCAACCCCTGCCGACTGCCCGCCGCGCTCCCCGCCCAATCACGCCCCAATCCGCCCCTCCCCGTGGCCCCGCCCGCCTGCCCGTGGCACCTTTCACACAACCAAAGGTTCCACATATGCAGACCCGCCCACTCCCAGCGTCCCGCCCGCTCCGCGGCCACCGCGCAGCCATTTCCCGCGCTGCCCTTCTCCGCGCTGCCGCGCCCCTCGCGCTCGCCGCGATCGCCGCCATCTCCTCTGCCTGCTCCTCCACCGTCGACCGCCGCGCCGACGCATGGGGCGGCGAGGGCGCCCACGCAGCCACCGCCGCCCGCAAGCCCGTCGCCTCCCAGGGCGGATCGTGGGAACTGGTCTTCCCCTCGCCCGGTGTTGCCGCGCGCCTCGCCGATTCCGGCGATGGCCCCGAATACGCACGTCTCGACGGCTCCCTGAACCCACGCACCAACCAGCCGCTCACCGCGATCGACTCGTGGCCCGAAGCGCCCCGCGCCGACCTCTCCCGCGCCCGCAGCGTCCGCGTCCGCGACAACCAGAACGCCTTCATCTACTACTTCCCCACCAACTCCCGCCGCGGCGGCACATCCGGGGGGGGGGGCGGCACTTCCACCTGGTGGTATTGAATCCGGCACGAGCGCTTGAACGCTGAGGCACCCGAGAGCGCAGAGTCACGCTGAGACTGACCCCGAGGCCGCGAACGGGCACCCCTGCAATCTTCCGGCAGCCCGATCTCTTCTCGGGCCGCAACTCTTCTTCTCTGCGGCTCTCCGCGCTCTCGGCGACCTCTGCGTTCCTTCCGGCGTTCATCGCCCGGCCCACATACCGTCTGCCGTGCGCTTCACCTTCCTCGGCACCGGAACCAGCGCGGGCGTCCCCCTCATCGCCTGCTCCTGCGCGGTCTGCACATCCACAGATCCGCGCGACAAGCGCTTCCGCACCGGCGCGTGCCTCCAGTTCACCGACCCATCCGGCCAAGAGCGCACGATCCTGATCGACACGACGCCCGACCTGCGTCAGCAGGCCCTCCGCGCCGGCCTCACGCGCTGCGACGCGATCCTCTACACCCATAACCACGTCGATCACACGTTCGGCCTCGACGATGTCCGCCGCTTCAACGCCGCGCAGAACGCGCCCATCGATGTCTATGCCGAAGCGCACACCCTCGGCCACCTCCGCCGCGTCTATCAGCACATCTTCGAGGCCGCGCACAACGTCAACCAGTCCTTCGTGGCGACACTGATCGCCCACGAGCTCAACCCCGACAAGCCGCTCGACCTGTTCGGTGTGCGCTTCACGCCCATCCGCCTGCTGCACGGCCGCCTGCCCGTGCTGGGCTTCCGAATCGAGCCCGCAACTGGTGGAGTAGGTAAATCTGCTTCTGGTGGGGCAGGCGTCCCGCCTGCCGTCATCAGCACCTCTCAGGGTCCAGCACCTCAGCACTCTGGACCATTTCCGCTGGCCTATTGCACCGATGTCTCCGCCATCCCGCCCGAATCCTGGCGGCTCTTCCGCGGCGTAAAAACCCTCGTCCTCGACGCCCTCCGCCCGCGCCACCACCCCACCCACTTCACGCTCGACCAGGCCATCAACGTCGCCCAGCGCATCGAGGCCGAGCAGACCTACTTCATCCACATGTCCCACGACCTCGCGCACGAAGCCACCAACGCCGAGCTGCCCGAGGGGATGCAGCTCGCGCATGATGGGTTGGTGCTGTCGTGAGAGTGCTCTCCCTGTCGCGTAACCCCGCCCTCACATCAATGGCCTGTTGAAGCTGATCGCAATCCGCAGCGGGCCATTTCCCCACGAATCGCGCACACGCACCAGGTCCGGCAGGCCGTCCCCGTTCACATCCGCAAGCCAGTAGATCCGCGGCGGATCCGTGTGCACCGGCGCTCGCGCCGCGCTGGTCCACACACCATCGCCATCCTCATCCAGCGTCCGCACGCGCGTCGGGAAGCTGACCGTGCCGTACCGCGAGTTCGATGACTCCGTCCGGTGCGTCAGCACCACTTCCGCCTCCCCATCATCGTCAATGTCCGCCACCGCGAGCAGCGTCAGGAACTGATCGATCTGAAAGTCGCCGGATGTCTGCGCCGCCGTCGAGCGCGTGACAAAGACCGGCTCCGGCTCGCCATAGCTCATCCCGACCGCCGCGGGCAGGTCCAGCACCATCACGTGATGCTCCCGATCCTCACCCATCGGCCGCGTGATGGTCATCGCGATTCCAGGCCCTGATGTTCCTACCTCGCTGGCCGCTCTCGCAATCACCCCGTCAATCGTCGCCCCGATTGTCGAGTACACAACCCGCGGCGATTCCATCGCATCCGAAAGCGAAACTTCCAGCATCGCGGCATCGCCCCCCTCGTTCACGCCCACCAGCAACGCCTCCGCGCTTCCGTCGCCATCGAAGTCAACCACCGCGGGCTTCGCAATGCTCCCGCTCGAGACCACCAGCGTCCGCACCAGCTCGATCCGCCCCGCCTCGCTCACACGATGAAGCGACACCCGCTGCTCGCGCCACAGCACCAGCCCATCCGCCCCCGCTTCTTCCCCCGCCGCGGCGACAATCACCGCACCGGCCAGCGTCCGCTGCTGTCGCAGCTTCACAAGCCCCGAGTCCCCATCGTTCCGATACACCTGCAGCACGGCGCGAACGCCGATCCGCCCCAGCGCAACCAGATCATCATCCCCATCCCCATCGAAGTCCCCCGCCGCGAGTTGCATCGGTTGGCCACGGATCGCGGCCGTCCCGCCGGGCGCAAACGCCCCGTTCCCGTTGTTCAGCAGCACCGTCAACATCGGCCGCTGCCAGACCACCAGATCCAGATCCCCATCGCGATCAAGATCGACACTCACCGCCGCGCCCCGCGCGGCCGCGCCGACATACACCTGCTCAGCGCCGGCCTGCAGCGCTGAACTCATGCACAGACGGGGTTCAAGCGGCTCGAACGCCTCGAGCCCGGCACTCTGCCGCTTTCGCTTCGACTCTGGGGTCTTCATTCGCGCCTCCCACGTGCCGACGCATCGGGCTCGATCGCGGCATCACCGCGCCCTGCCGCCCCAGGTGTCCCCCAGTGCCGTACGGATGTCCGCCGCGCCCAGTTCCTGCCGCGCAACCCCACCCGGAACCCGAGACCCGGAACCCGGACCCCGTTCCCCACCCTCACGCCCGGTACGCGTCCGCGACCTTCTTCAGCGCGGCCTCAACCGTCTTGAAGTGCTCCTCGGTCAGGCCGTGGTGCATCGGCAGCGCGAACACCTGCTGGCAGAGCTTCTCGCTCACGGGGCAGCTCGCCCCGCCATCCTTCACAAACCGGCTGAACGCCGGCTGCCGCGTGAGCGGCCGCGGATAGTGCACCGCCGTCGGCACACCCTCGGCCTTCAGCGCATCGCAGAACTGGTCCCGTGTGCACACGAACTTCGTCGGATCGATCCGCGCGATGTACAGGTGGTACGCGCTCACCGCGCCCGGCGTGGTCTTTGGTGTGATCAAGCCCGGAATGCCCGACAGAATCGTGTCATACCGCGCGGCGGCCTCCTGCCGCTTCTGCGTCTCATTCTCCAGGCGATCCAGCCGCGAACAGCCGATCGCGCCGGTGATGTCGTTCATCCGGTAGTTGTAGCCGACCTGCTCGTGCAGATACTTGTCCGTCTCGCCGTGGCTCCGCAGCAGCTTGATCTGCCGCGCCAGCGCATCGTCGTTGCAGGTGATCATCCCGCCCTCGCCCGTCGCCAGGTTCTTCGTCGCATAGAACGAGTACGTCACCGCATCGCCGAACGCACCGATCCCCTTGCCCTTGAACGTCGCCAGGTGGGCCTGCGCGGCATCATAAATCACCTTCAGGTTGTGCTTCGCCGCCAGCGCCTGCACCGCATCGATATCCACCGGGCAGCCATACAGGTGCGTCGCCGCGATCGCCCGCGTCTTCGGTGTGATCTTCCTCGCCGCATCCGCCATGTCGATCTGCATCGTGTCGGGGAGTGCATCAACGAAGATCGGGTTGCCCCCGCGCGCCACCACCATCGACACCGTCGCGATATACGTCCACGCGGGCACCAGCACATCATCCCCGCGCTCAAACAGCGGCTCATACGCAAGCTGCAACGCGCACGTCCCGTTGGCGCACGTCATCGCGTGCTTCGCCCCGCTCAGCTGCGCCATCCGCTGCTCAAGCTCCTCGCACTTCTTCCACGCCCGCAGCATGCCGGACTTGAGCACCGTGATCGCCGCCTCGATGTCCTTCTCCGCCAGCGCGGTCTGCATGAACGGCACCGCCCCCCCCCAAGCCTTACTCACCGGCGTTCCGCCGTTGATCGCAAGACTCGGATTCACAGGAAGCGACTTCGCGGCGGGAGAAGCAGGGGCAACAGCGGTGGCCATCGGGGTCTCCTTAGGAACCCGCATAGTAGCGCGACGCCCGATTCACTCCCCATGTCCGAACGTGTACCGCACGCCGAGGCTCGACCGCCGATTCACTTCGTCGCGCCCGACTTCGCCTCACCGTTCCGCAGCTTCGCTTCCCGCGGCAGCATCTCCACCAGATCGCTCGCCGCGACCATCGCCCGCGTGCACAGCTTGTCGATCAGCGCGCGATAAAACCCGTAGATCGTCAGGCACGGCACCGCCAGCAGCAGCCCCAGCAGCGTGTGGAACAAAGCCTTCGAGATACCCAGCGACAGGTTCGCCGGCGACGCCTGTCCGCCCGACTGCCCCAGCGCGGCAAACGCGATGATCATCCCCCACACCGTCCCCGCCAGCCCCAGCAGTGGCCCAAGGTTCCCGATCACATTGAGCGGTTCGACCTTGCGGAACCATCTCGCCGATTCCTCGCTCGCCGCCAGTTCCGCCGCCTCCCGCACCGAGTCCTTGTCATCCGTTGGCACGTTCATCCCCGCACGCACCACCTTGCTCACCAGCGCATCATCCTCCGCCACAAACGCCCGCAGGTCGTTCCACCTCCCCGCCTTCGCCAACCCCGTGATGATCTGCACCGGTTCATCGGGCGCGATGTTCGTCTTCCGCACCTCGATCATGCAGATGATGATGATCGTCCACCCCGCCAGCGATCCCACCACCAGCAGGATCGTGAACAAGTCGAACGACTGACTGAACAGCTCCCACAGCGAAACGCGCCCTCCCTCATTCGCCGCCGCGGCGGGTGTCGCCGCCGGCGGCGCGGCCCCCGTCCCCTGCGCAACCGCCGCGCCCGCAAACGCAAGCACCAGCGTGCACGCGACCGCCAGCAAAACCGTGAGCCGCATCCAGTGCGCGCGGCGGGAAGCAACCTGTATCAATCGTGGTGTCATTGGGGCCATTGTAGTGTTTCGCAGTATCTCGCGCGCCGCACGCTCCGTCATTGCCCCCATCACCCAGTCCCTCAATCCAAAATCCGCAATCCAAAATCGCCCTCCCCCTCACTCCTCCCCCACATCCTCCGGCTTGACCTCCCGGCTGATCAGGTAGTTCCCCGTCATCCACTTCCCTAAGTCCGCCATACGCGCCCGCTCATCCACAAACGGGAACGTCGGCGAATCCGGCGCAACCGCCTTCCCCGTGGTCGGGCACCGCGCCCAATCCTCCGGCAGTTTCCCCTTCGCGCCCCACGCCGCGGCAAACCCGTCCCACTCCGGCCGCGATGCCCACGCATCCGGCACATCGATCGTCAGCGACCGTTCGCCGCGCCCTTCCGCCTCATCCTCAAGATGCGTCAGCCCCCCGGCTCCGTCCCCCTCCACATCTCCCCGTTCAATCCGCACCCGCGCCAAGGACGGTTCCGCATCAAGCCCCGCGCCCAGCCGCGATGCCCACTCGATCACCACCGCCGCGCTCCCATCCACAACGCGGTCCCACCCGATGCTCTCAAGCTCCTCCGCTCCTCCACGCAACCGATACGCATCCACATGCCGCAGCGGAACGACATCCACGCCGGACGGTGCGCCCGCGGCCCGCACCGCGTACTCATTGACCAATACGAACGTCGGGCTGCTCACCTGCGACGGATCAAGCCCCATCCCCTCACACACCCCGCGCACAAACCGTGTCTTCCCCGCGCCAAGCTCCCCCTCCAGCGCAACCACATCCCCCGCGCGCAGCAACCTCCCCACCGCGCGCCCGAGCGCAACCGTCCCCTCCTCCCGCACGCTCGCCGCCTTTAACTCCACGCTCAGTGCTCCCATCCGCGCTGCGACACATCCACGCGCCCGCCTCTCGCATCCACCGCCACGCAGCTCCCCGCGATCCCCTCCACCACGCGACCGATCCGCGTCAGCTTCGTCCCATTCCCGGTCGCGCTCTCCTTCAACGCCCCTGCCCCCGCCACAAACACCAGCTCATAGTCCTCCCCATCCCCCATCGCCCGCAGCGCATCCTCCACCCCTTCATGCCGCGGCACGCTTTCCAGCTCAATCTCGATCCCCACGCCCGATGCCGCCGCGATCCGCCCCGCATCGATCCCCACGCCATCGGACACATCGATCATCGCGCGAAGCTCCGCCCCCAGCACATCACACAACCACTGCCCCTCCTTTACCCGCGGCACAAAGCTCAGATGTCTGCCGCTTCCCAGCGAGTCGCCTACCCGCCCCGTCACCCACACCTCATCCCCCGGCCGCGCCCCGCTCCGCAGCACCGCCCCACGCTTCGCATGCACCGCGCCCCCCACCGTGCACGTAATCACCAAATCCGCATCCCACACCGCCACATCCCCCCCCACCAGCGGCGCGCCGAACTCCCGCCCCCACCGCGCCATCGCATCAAACAGAGCATCCCCCTCCTCAAAGC